>CAMDHY010000001.1 GCA_945898215.1 Pseudoxanthobacter soli DSM 19599
AGGGGGCAGCGCCGATGCTGCGAGAGCAGCCTTTACCGCGCGTCTGAGGCCTCCATCAGCAGTGACTTGAGCCGGCGAGACGTTCACGGAAACCCTTATTCCCTCGAGGGGGGCGATCTCCCGGCAAGCCGTCTGGAGGGCCCATTCGCCAATCGAATCTATGAGCCCCGACTCTTCGGCGATGGGAATGAAGGCGCCAGGAGGCACCATACCGCGCAACGGATGCTGCCACCGGATGAGGGCCTCGACAGCCGTCATCTCGCCCGTCTGCACGTTGAAACGCGGCTGGTAGTGAAGGACGAGCTGGTCAAGCGACACCGCTGTGCGGAGTTCCCCCTCCAGCTCCTGGCGCGCCAGGACGGCTCGGCTGAGGTCTTCCGAATACGATCTGCAGTCGCCCCGGCGGGTGCGCTTGGCCTCATAAAGCGCGACGTCCGCGGCGCGCATCAGCATGTCGGGCGACGTGGCATCCCTCGGGAAAAATGCAACTCCTATGGTCGCGCCTACCTGTGGGTTGCGCCCGTCGATCGACAGCGGTTCGGAGAATGCGGCGATTATTCGTTGGCAAAGCGGATAGGCGTTTTCCAGCCCTTCCTTTCCGGGAGCTATCACCATGAACTCGTCACCGCCAATCCGCGCGGCGAACCCCTCATCCCCGGTCACCTCCACCAGACGGCGGGCGAGTTCCGCCAACGCCACGTCGCCGGCACGATGCCCCATTGAATCGTTGACAGCCTTGAAGCGGTCGACGTCGATGAAGATGGTGGCGAAAGGCCTGTACTCCAGAATTAGCGCGTCCATTCTCTCAAGAAGACTCAGACGGTTCGGAAGCCCCGTGATCAAGTCGTGCATCGATAGATGCAGGATGCGGTTCTGCGCTGCGATCTCATCGGTGACATCGGAAACGACGCCGCGGAAGCCCGTCAGACGGCTGTCCTTGTCCCAGATCGCCATGCCGCTAAGGCGACAGAGCCGGGGCTGCCGGCTAACTCCCAGATACCGACATAGCACCTTCGGAAGCGGCAACGATCGCGAGCGCCGCCAGAGCCACCGCAAATCCCCCTCGTTGGGCTGCAAGAAGACGTCCAGCCCTTTGCCCAGGAGATCTGACTTCGGGCGCCCCGTGATGCTCTCGAAGCGCTCGGAAAGATATCGGACGACCAGATTCTCGTCGGCCTCCCAGATCCAGTCGGAAGCCGCTTCAGCGACGTCGCGAAAGCGAGCTTCGCTGCTCTCCAGTTCCTCGCGGCCGCGGTCGATCTCGTCAGCCGCCCGCACCAACCCACGCTGCGTGACCCATGCCAGAAAGAGAAGGGCCGCTCCCCCAACAGCCAGCCACGGGAGCACGGTTTGCAGGAGCGCGGTGCCCGGCTTCGCCGGATCCCATGTGAGAGCCAGTTGCTGCTGCCCGGCGCTCGGCACAAAGAGATGCGCTGGCGAGAGCGGAGCGCGCCCGATCCCGAGATCCTGCACAAAGACCTGGCCGCCGAGTTCCGCGAGCCGCTCCTCATCGAGTTCGTCGACGAACACGAGCACAGACGCCGGGCCAGGCACCGGCTCCACCGCCATATCGTCGGCCGTCGAGAATGTGCCCGCAGCCACGAGAGCGGGCTTCCCACGCAGTTCCAGAAAGCGACTGACGGGTTCCGTTTCGTTCTCGGCGGCTGCACGCGCCGCTTCTATCACGGGCATCAAATCGGGAGGCGCCGTGACATCGGGTCCCGCCGTGGCCAGATCGCCATTCACGACGGCGTAAGCACTGTTGTTCTGCGGCGTTATGACGTACAGCTCTTGAACATAGAACTCTTCGTACAGCGACCGTCCCAAATTGCCTCGGGTGTATGCCCAGTCTAAATTAACGGAGGCGCTGAGATTTTGGTACGCTTCCCCCCACGCGGCATAATCTCTTAAAGTACGCTCGATTGACAACTGCTGCCTCTCTACAAGAGAAGCAATCAGGCTTTTTTCACGCGAGAGCGATACTGCATTCTGCTGCTGTGCAATATGCAGAAGCGTCATCACTACAAGAAACAGAGCGGCGCCCAGCAAGCCTGCAGAGACCAGAGCCGCCCGCTTACTAATTCTTGTTGCGTCGGACGGGTGCGTTTTCAAACTCATCACGATGGCCAGGGGAGCAATGGGAAGCTGCGTAGCGGTGCCGAACGCCAGGCCCCATGTTTAAGTTCCAGCCAAAGATGCAGGCTATCCCTACGTTCACGACCAAATCTGCGTGATAGCGACTTTCTCTCAGTAGGCCGTGGAAGACCAACAGGCAATATTAATTACTCCGCTGATCATGGTACATGTCTACCAGGAATAGCAAAGCCCATTGCGTCAAAGATGGTAGCTGGTGGCCTCCTAGCCACGAGTGGTCGCAAGTGCCCACCGGACACGGCGGGATCATAGCCGCAGATTTGAGCAGTGATCGATTCAGACGTGCACGAGAAGGCGCTGGCGACGCTGCGCGAGCTGGCATTGACGGATAGCCTGACGGGTCTTCCGAACCGAAACAGTCTCGCCAGTTTTCTGGAGGTCAAGCTAGCCCGGGCGCTGGCCGAAACGCGCCGCATCGCTGTCGTCGTCATTGATTTCGACAAGTTCAAGGCGATCAACGACGTGTATGGCCACGAGGGTGGCGACGACATGCTGCGCGAAGTGGCGACGCGAATGCTCTCCGTGCTGAAGGACTGAGAGTTGCTGGCGCGCTTGGGCGGCGACGAGTTTGCTGCCGTTCGGTGCTGATCCGTGACGTCCAGGTAACTATGCTGCCGATGGTGACGAACCCGCCGCCGGACGACGACTGGGGCCGCGCCAGTTCGGCGTGACCGCTCCGCCATTGCGGAGCCCGAGGGGATATCGAAACCGGGTGCCCCCTTCGCACGTCCACCTACGTCCACGTAAGAGTGCCCTTGTCCGTCGGCATTGTGTAGGTTTTTGTGTAGGTAGGTGCCGTCCGCCGCGACTGAGATTCATTAAAATCAATAACTTAACTTGATCGTATGGCGGAGGGAGAGGGATTCGAACCCTCGAGACGGTTTCCCGTCTACACACTTTCCAGGCGTGCGCCTTCAACCACTCGGCCACCCCTCCGTCGCGCCGCGGCCGTTAGGACGGTCCGGCGAAGCGGCCGCACTATACGGTTCGACGGGGTCCGCGCAAGCGGTTCCGCTGCTGCAGCGGTTCTGCCGCGGATCGTGAGCCGGCGGAGGACGGGCAAGGCCGGTGCCTGCGACTGGTGGTGGGGCGTCGGCGCATCATGCGCTGGAGACCGCTCCCCACGACGGCTCCCCAAGACCGTTCCCCGACACCGCCCCCCCAGACTGTTCCCGATCTGGGTCCCCAGTCAGCGGCGGCCGGTCCCGCCTTGCCGCTTGTGCAACCCCTAATCGGGTCGGTACTCTCACCTGCGATTTGGGGGAGTGGTGGTGGCGCTGTCGCGCAGCGAAATCGAGGCGATGGCGCCGGACCAGAGCGCCCTGAAGGCCGCCGCCGCCTTGCTCAAGCCCGCCAAGTGGTCATCGCGGGGCATGGCGGGCGGACTGGTCTGGGGCGAGTGCCAGGGCACGGGGGCCAATCCCTACCGGGTCGCCGCCGACACCGTCGACATCGGCAGCAAATGTACCTGCCCGTCGCGAAAATTCCCCTGCAAGCACGCCATCGCCCTGATGTGGCTCCATGCCGACGAGCCGGGCGGCTTCCCGCCCAGTGAGCCCCCCGACTGGGTCGGCGAGTGGATGGGGCGGCGCCGCAAGTCCTCGGGCGCCGCTGTGCCGGCGGCCGGAGCGACGACCGCGCCCAAGAATCTCGATGCGGCCGTTGCGGAGCCGGCGGCGGCAGAGCTCGACGTGGCGGCCCTGGAGAAGCGAAGGGTCGCCGCCGAACGGCGGGCGGCGGATGTCCGCCGCCAGGTCGTGGCGGGTCTCGACGATCTGGAACTCTGGATCTCCGACCAGCTCCGCACGGGTCTCGGGGGCTTTCTCGGCGAGATGCCCGACCGCTGTCGACGCATCGCCGCCCGGCTGGTCGACGCCAAGGCCGGTTCCCTCTCCAGCCGTCTGGACGAATTGCCGTCGCGGGTGCTCCGACTGCCTCCCGACGAGCGTGTCGACGCCGCGATCGTCGAGCTCGGGAAGCTGACACTGGTGTCGCGCGCCTGGCGCGCCGCACCCGATGATCCCGAGTTGCGGCGCGAGGTGGTGGCCACGGAGACGCGGGACGATCTGCCCGGCGACAACGGCGGCCTGCGCCACGGTGCCCTTTGGGAAGTCCTCTGCGAGCAGATCGCCACCCGTCGCGACGGGCTGGTCAGCGTCTCCACCTGGTTGCTGAACACCGGCACCGATGGGCCGCGCTTCGCCGTCCTGATGGACCATTTTCCCGCCTCCGCCGGACGGCGGAGCGGCGCCTTCGCGGCGGGGTCCTGCTTCTGGGCCGAGCTGTTGTTCTATCCGGCGCGGGTCCCGCTCCGGGCGGTCATCGCCCAGCGCTCAGACGCCGAGGTGCGCGCCGACGTGCCGTGGCCGGAGGCCGGAGCGGCCGATCCGCTGCAGTCCTACCGCGACGCCCTGCTGGCTGCCCCCTGGCTGCTCGCCGCTCCGATGGTCCTGCCGTCCGGGCGGATCGCCGAGGATCGCGCCGGTCGCCGCTGGTGGCTCGATGAAGCGCTGGCGCTTCCCGTTGAGGGCGCCGTGCCGGACATCGCGCTCGGGGCCCACATGGACGCCGCCGCAGGCCTTTGGAACGGGGCGCGGCTGACGCTGTTCGCGGCGCGGACCAACTGGGGACGGGTCGGTTTCGATGCTTGAGTTGGAAGACCAGATTGCCCGCATCCGCGGCGCCTGGATGGCCGGTCGCGCTGCGGCCGACCTGACGCCGCCCGCCTGGCGGGAAGCCGTCGGGCAGGGTGACGGGGCGGAAGCGGCCCTCGTCGCCCTGATGGGGCAGGCGCTGCAGGTGCTGTGGCGACCAGTGCCGCCGCCGCTGACGCCCCGTCCGCTGCTGCCGAGGCTGGCGGCGCCACCGCCGCCGGACGCAGCCCGGTCTCGCATCCGCCGGATTCTGGCTGCCCGGCGCACCGACGCGGGTGGAGCGCGGGCCCTCGTGCTGTTCCTGGCCGCGCGCGGCTACGCCATGCATCCCGCCGACTGGCTGCCGCGGGCCACGGACGACTGGGTCCCGGCGCTCTATGCCCCGTGGCAGGGCTGGGTGGCGTCGGAACCCGAGGGCGCGCCGGACGACGCGCTGACCCTCGAGACCTGGGACGGCTGGCCCGCAACCGCCCGGCGGACCCTGCTCGTCGCCCTGCGCAGAACCGATCCGGCGGCAGCGCGCGCGATCATCGCCGCGAAGGCCGCAGCGGAGCCGGCGGAACGGCGGTTGCGGCTTCTGGAGGTCCTGGAACAGGGCCTGTCGGCAGACGACGCGCCCGTGCTGGAGGCTTTCGCCCGGGACCGGTCCGACCGGGTGCAGGCGCTGGTGCGGATGCTGCTCGCGCGGCTCGGGAGGGCCGGGGATGAAGACGGCAGCGACGCGGAACTGGCGCAAGAACTGGCGCAGGAACTGGCGGCGATGGTCGAGCTCGGCCGGATCGGCCTGCTCAAGCGCCGCAGCCAGCTGAGGTTCAGGCCGCTGAAGACGCGGCCGCTGGAAAACCGGCGACGCGAGCTGATGGCCGTGGTCCCGCTCGGCGCGCTCGCCCGCGCGCTGGGGGTCGGGGAGATGGATCTCGTCGAGACCGTTCCGGACGACCACGCCCGTGTCCTCGATGCGTTCGCGACGATGGTGGTGGAGACGGCATCGGCCGCGGCCTGGCGGGCTCTTTTCGGCCTCACGCTGCAGGACCCCGACGTGCCGACCGAGGTGGCGGCGGTCCTCTGCCGCCGCGCCAGTTCCGGGGAGCGATCGGCAATGCTGACCGCAGTGCTGGCGCGCGAGCCTTCGCCGACCTTCGATGGCGGCCTGGCCGTCGCGGGCGACGTGCTTGGCGCCGCCGACGGCGAGTTCCTGCCACGATCGGCCGGATACCGGGAACTCCTGGACCTGATCGCCACGCCGGATCAGACCGCCGCGTCTCCGCCCGTCGTGGCGGCCGGCCTGACCAATCTCGGCCTGCTGCTCGACACGGCGGCGGCCCGGACCGTCTTAGCGGACTGCGCGGCAGCCGGGCTCTCCGCAGCGGATCCGCGGCTGGACATGCTCTCCCTGAACCTCGCCCTCAAACCGGAGCGCGCGACTTGAACGACATCCTGCGTCTTCCTGCCGAGACGACCCATGCCGCCGAGCTCGAGGCCCTGAAGCGCAACGATGCGGCACCGACGCCGCGCGGCTGGGCGATGTCGCCGAGGGCCGTGGTGACCTACCTGATGGGAGGGCGGGCAGGGGACGGCACGGCGATCAGCCCCAAATATGTGGGCGACCGTCGCCTGATCGAGACGGCGGTCGCGACCCTCGCCACCGACAGGGCGCTGCTGCTGCTGGGCGTCCCCGGCACGGCGAAGTCCTGGGTGTCCGAGCATCTCGCCGCGGCGATCTGCGGCGAGTCCACCCTCGTCATCCAGTGCACCGCCGGCACCGACGAGAACCAGATCCGCTATGGCTGGAACTACGCCCAGCTGCTGGCCCACGGCCCGTCGCGGGAGGCGCTGGTGCCGACACCGCTCTATCGCGCGATGGAGGCCGGCAAGCTCTGCCGGCTGGAGGAACTGACGCGCATGGGCTCGGACGTGCAGGACGCGCTGATCACCGTGCTCTCCGAGAAGATGATGCCGATCCCGGAGCTGAACGAGGTCGTCTATGCGCGGCGTGGCTTCAACCTCATCGCCACCGCCAACAACCGCGACAAGGGCGTCAACGAGCTCTCCTCCGCCCTGAAGCGCCGCTTCAACGTCGTCGTCCTGCCGCTGCCGGACGACATCGACGAGGAGATCGCGATCGTCACCCGGCGTGTCGGCGAACTCGCACAGAGCCTAGACCTGCCGGCGCCGAAGAACGTGGCGGAAGAGGTCGCCCGGGTCGTGGCGATCTTCCGCGAGCTGCGCGGCGGCGCGACCCTCGACGGCAAGGTCACGCTGAAGACACCGTCGGGCTCGCTGTCCACGGCTGAGGCGATCGCGGTGACGATCGGCGGCCTCAGCCAGGCGGCCTATTTCGACGACGGCAGGCTCGGCGCCGAAGGCTTGGCGCCGAGCCTTCTCGGGGCGATCGTCAAGGACCCGGTGCAGGACAAGATCGTGCTGGAGGAATACCTCGAGGCCGCCCTGAAGCGGCGCCCGGACTTCGCCGGCTACTACCGCGCCCTGGTCGACCTGGTCTGAGCGTGCCGGCCAGCGTCCACATCTACGGCATCCGGCACCATGGGCCGGGGTCCGCGCGGCGGCTGGTCGACGCGCTCGAAGCGGTGCGGCCGACGACGGTGCTGATCGAGGGCCCCGTCGACGCGTCCGACCTGCTGCCGATGCTCGCCGATCCGGCGATGGTCCCGCCGGTCGCGCTGCTCGTCTATGCGTCGGACGATCCGGCGCGCGCCACGTTCTGGCCGTTCGCCGCCTATTCGCCGGAGTACCAGGCGGCGTGCTGGGCGGTGCGCAACGGCGCGGCGCTGCGCTTCATCGACCTGCCCGCCGGCTGGGCGCTGGCGGCGCAACCGGAGCCCGCCGCGACCGAGGCGAGCGAACCGGCGGAAGACGACGCCCCGCCGGTCGACGAGATGGCCATGCGGCTGGAGCGCGATCCGATCGGGGTGCTGGCCGAGGCCGGCGGCTACGAGGACGGCGAGAGCTGGTGGCGCGATGTCATCGAGGAGAACCCGGCCTCCGAACCCGTCTTCGCCGCGGTCGCCGACGCGATGGCGGCCCTGCGGGCGGCTGCCCGGCCGGTCGCGGGGCGCGAGGCCGCCCGCGAGGCGCACATGCGGCTGGAGATCGCCCGTGCCGCCCGCGAGTCGGACGGGGCGGTGGCGGTCGTCTGCGGTGCCTGGCACGTGCCGGCGCTGCTGGCGAAGATCTCGCCGGCGGAGGACCGGGCGCGGTTGAAGGGGGCGCCGAAGCAGAAGGTCAGCGCCACCTTTGCCCCCTGGACCTCGCCGAGGCTTGCCTTCGGGAGCGGCTACGCCGCCGGCGTCACGGCACCGGGCTGGTGCAGCCACCTGTGGGGGACGCCGCGCGAGGACGCATCGGCGCGCTGGCTGGGGCGGATCGCTCAGGCGTTGCGGGCCGCCGGACACGTCGCTTCCACGGCCTCGCTGATCGAGGCGCAACGGCTGGCGATCGTGCTCGCCGCCTTGCGCGAGCGGCCGCAACCGGGCTTCGAGGAACTCCGCGAAGCGGCGATCGCCTGCCTCTGCCACGGTGAGCGCCTGGTGTGGGACACCATCGCCGCCGGTCTGCTGCTCGGCGATGCCGTCGGCGAAATTCCCGCCGACGTGCCGCTGGCGCCGCTGATCGAGGACCTCCAGCGTGAGCAGCGCCGGACAAGGCTCAAGCCGGAGGCACTGGAACGCGAGCTGGCGATCGATCTGCGCAGCGACGGCGGGCTGGACCGCTCGACGCTGCTGCACCGCCTGACGATCCTCGACGTCCCGTGGGGCCGTCTCGTCGATGCAGGCCGCAGCCGCGGGACCTTCCGCGAGCGGTGGCTGCTGAGATGGGAGCCGGAGTTCGCCGTCCGGCTGGTCGAGAACCTCGTCTACGGTCCGACCATCGCCCGCGCCGCCGCGGGGCGTCTGACGGAACGGTTGAGCGCTGCGGCCGACCTGCCGACGCTCTGCGCCCTGACGCTGTCGGCGCTGACGGCCCAGTTGCCGGAGGCCGCACACGCGGGCCTGCAGCACATCGAGCACCGGGTGGCCCTCACCAGCGACTGCGGCGAACTGCTTTCCTCGCTGCCGCCGCTCGGCGACATCGTCCGCTACGGCCAGGCGCGCCGGACCGACGCAGAGCAGTTGTCGGCCCTGTTCATCCGCATCCTGTCGCAGGGGGCGCTGGCGCTGCCCTATGCCGCGCGCGGGCTGGACGCCGACGCCGCCCGCGGCCTGCGCGCCCACGTGCTGGCCGCCGACGCTACGGCGTCGCTGGCCGCGGCGGACCGGACCGGCTGGCGGCAGGCGCTGTCGGCCGTGATCGAGGACGAGCAGTCGACGCCGATGCTCGCCGGTGCCGCCGCCCGGCTCCTCTACGAGGCCGACGTGCTCTCCCCGCAGGCCGCGGCCGACCTGCTCGGCCGCATGCTCTCGCCGGGACGGGCGGTGGCCGAGGCGGCGGGCTTCTTCGATGGTTTCTTCGATGGGGCGGGAGAACGCCTGATCTACGACGACGGCCTGCGGGCGGCCGTCGACCGCTGGATGGCGCAGCTTGGTGGCGAAGACTTCACGGTGTTCCTGCCCTTGTTCCGGCGCGCGCTCGGAAACCTCGACCGCATGCAACGGCGACGGCTGCTCGACGCGCTGTTCGAGCGGGGGGCGGGGGGCTTGCAGGGCCGCGCGGTGACGCCCGACGCACCGGCGATCTGGCCCGCCCACCTCGAGCGGCTGACGGCGCTCCTGACCGCGAGGTCGTCGACATGAACGAGGAGCGCGAGCGGCGCTGGCGTCTGGCGGTCGGCAGCGAGGACGATGCGCTGCCGCAGGAGGACGATCGCCGCCTTTCGAAGGCCCTGACGATGCTCTACGGCGAAGGCGAAGGCGCCGCCGGTGGTGGCAAGGGGCGCGGCAGCCTCGCCCGCTCGGCGCCGAGCGTCGCACGCTGGCTGGGCGATATCCGCCAGTTCTTCCCGACCTCCGTTGTGCAGGTGGTGCAGAAGGACGCCATGGAGCGGCTGGGCCTGCAGCAGATGCTGCTCGAGCCGGAGTTGCTGGCGGCGGTCGAGGCCGACGTGAACCTCGTCGCCACCCTGATCAGCCTGCGCAGCGTCATGCCGGCCAAGGCGAAGGCGATCGCCCGGGAGGTGATCGGCAAGGTCGTCGCGGCGCTGATGGAGAGGCTGGAGCAGCGGACCGCCGAGGCGGTGCGCGGCGCCGTCGACCGCCGGCGGCGGACGGGTCGGCCACGCTTCCCGGACATCGACTGGCCGCGCACCATCCAGGCGAACCTCCGCCACTACCAGCCCGCGCATCGCACCGTGGTGCCGGAGCGGCTCATCGGCTTCATGCGCCGCCAGCGACGGCTGGTCGATCTGGACGAGGTGGTCCTCTGCGTGGACCAGTCCGGATCGATGGCCTCGTCGGTGGTCTATGCGTCGATCTTCGCTGCGGTCATGGCCTCGCTGCCGACGGTCAGGACGAAGCTGGTCTGTTTCGACACGGCGATTCTCGACCTGACCGAAGATCTGGCGGACCCGGTCGAGGTGCTGTTCGGCGTCCAGCTTGGCGGCGGCACGGACATCAACCAGGCCGTCGCCTACTGCGAGGGACGGATCGAGAGGCCAGCGCGCTCCCATCTGATCCTGATCACGGACCTGTTCGAGGGCGGGAACAGTGAGGCGCTGGTCGCACGGCTCGCGCGACTGGTGGCTTCGGGCGTCAACGTCATCACCCTCCTGGCGCTCAGTGACGACGGCCGCCCGGCCCACGACCCGATGTTGTCCGCCCGGGTGGCGGCGCTTGGCGTGCCAGTGTTCGCATGCACGCCGGACCACTTCCCCGCCTTGATGGCCGCTGCCCTCAAGCGCGAGAACGTGCATGACTGGGCCGCTGAAGCCGACATCAAGGTCGTTCGGGCTGCAGAGTGACGGGGACACCGGGCAGCGCCGTCGTCCGCCGATTCCTCACCCACGCATCGCCTTGAGCCGCCACGTCGGGACCTTACTGGACCGCGCCAGCACGCCAGGGCTCCCGAGGGGCAGGCCGCCGCTTGCGGCAGCGGCCCGCGGTCGAGTTCAGAACGGCTTCCATTCCTCGGGCACCCAGGCATAGGCCTCGCCGCGCGTGGCGACGTGGCCGAAGCCGGGGAAGGGCATGTGCGTGCCGGACACCAGCATCCTGTCGGCGACCGCCATATCGAGCACGCGGCGGCGGGTCACGGCGGCCTCAGCGCTGTCGGTGTCGAAGACGATCCCGGCATCGGGATGCACGAACTGCAGCGAGGCGACGACGGTACTGTCACCCCAAAGGAGCGCCTGAGCCGTCCCGGAACTCACGCGGTATCCGCTGTGGCCCGGGGTGTGGCCCGGCAACACGACGGCGGACAGGCCGCCCCCCAGATCGGCGTCACTCTGGAACGGCTGCACCCGGTCGCCGTAGGCGGCGACGACCTTGCCCGCCAGATCGAACCACGGCCGGATCGCGTCCGGGACGCTCGCCGCGTTCGCGGGGTCGGTCCAGAACGCGAGTTCGGCGTCGTTGACGTGCACCGATGCGTTGGGGAACCTCGCTGCGTCACCGTCGAGCGCGCCACCGATGTGATCCGGTGCAGGTGGCTGAAGACGAGACGCGTGATCGCGCCGGGGGCGATGCCGATACCGGCGAGCATGGCCGCCAGATTGCCGGCGGTCGGGCCGAGCGATCCGCCGGCCCCCGTGTCCAGCAGGGTGGGGGCTGTCGCCCGGGCGGATCAGGTAGGCGGTGATCGGCAGGGGTAGCGCGGCCGCAGTGTCGAGCGACGCGGCGCTGAGGCCTTCCCGCATCAGCGCGGGATCGAGGGCGGTCACCCATGCCTGTTCCAGCAGGAAGTAGCCGTCGAGGAGGGTCGTCACTTCGATGTCGCCGACGGTCCTTTGCGTACGCGATGAAGCGTGATCCGGCGGCGCCCTGCTGCGCCGATCGGAATGAGGGAGGCTGCGGTGGCGGTGGCACCGGCACCGGCCAGCAGTCCACGGCGGGAAACAGTGAGCGTCATGGGAGACTCCTCGGTTGTTTCCCGGTGCTCGGGCGTTGCGGTTTCGTGAAGCGGTGTGGCGGATCGCATCGTGCCGGGCTGACGGTCGGGCTGACGGTCGGGCCGTCAGCGGTAGAGCCTGATGATGCCGGTGAGGTTGTCGGCGCCGAGACCGTGCCGGACTGCACCGGCGAACACGTCATAGACGGCTGCGGCGACCGGCATGGAGGCGGCGACGGCCCCGGCGGTTGCCAGGAGATTGCCGAAGTCCTTCGCCATCAGGTCGGCGGGAAAGAGCGCCGGAAAGACGCCCGACAGCATCGAGGCGGCGGCGGCCTTCGCGGCGGGACTGCAAACGGGCGTCGATCCCAGAATGTCGATCGCGGTTGCGCCGTTGAGCCCGGCTCTGTCGAAGAACCCGATGATCTCGGCGAGCGCTGCGACCTGCACGCCGAGCAGCGCGTTGACTGCGAGCTTGAGGGTCGTCCCGCTGCCGGCCGGCCCCACGTGATGGACGCTGCTGCCCATGGTCATGAGGATGGGTCCGGCGGCAGACAACACCTCGGCGCAGCCCCCGACGAGGAAGATCAGTTGCGCCGCGTCCGCCTGCGGCCGCGAACCGGCGACGGGTGCATCGAGGAAGCCACGTTCGGCCGCACCGAAGCGATCGGCCAGCGTTCGCGTCGCCGCGATCGTCAGGGTCGAGCAGTCGATGCCGACGGCTCCCGTGCGAAGGCCGGCGAGCGCCCCGCACTCCGCGTCCAGCCACACCTGGTCCGCAGCCGCGTCGTCCCTCACCATCGAGACGGCGAAATCGGCCTGGGCCACAGCCGCCCGTGGAGTGTCGGCCACCGCCGCCCCCAGGTCGGCGACAGGCTGACAGGCATCGGGCGTCCGGTTCCAGACCGTCAACTCATGGCCCGCCTTCAGAACGTTGGCCGCCATGCGCGATCCCATCGCGCCGAGTCCAAGGAATGCGATCTTCGCCATGCGGACTTCCCGACCTGGCCGCAGCTTTCTCCGTGCGGCGTCGGTCCAGTCACTAGGATGTCTGATGACACGGAAAGAGCATCAATTCAGCATCATAAGCGTGCAATAAGTGCACGAATGAACCTCAACGACCTGAGCCTCTTTCTGGATGTCGCGCGTAAGGGCAGCTTCGCGGCGGTCGCGCGCGATCGGGCGATCGACCCATCGTCGGTGTCGCGTGGCATTGCCGCCCTCGAGGCGTCCGTCGGCACGCGGCTGTTCCAGCGGTCATCGCGGGTGATGGTGCTGACCGAGGCGGGAGAGCTCTACAAGGCGCGCCTGCCGGCGGTGATCGAAGAACTGGCGCGGGTGCGCGACGAGGCGTCGTCGATCCGCAGCGATCCCGTGGGCATCTTGCGCATGACCGCGTCGGTGGCGTT
The DNA here is from genome assembly GCA_945898215.1 of Pseudoxanthobacter soli DSM 19599. Lineage (GTDB taxonomy): Bacteria > Pseudomonadota > Alphaproteobacteria > Rhizobiales > Segnochrobactraceae > CAMDHY01. The sequence goes on from CAMDHY010000001.1 coordinate 13,217, forward strand.
CGGTGAGCGCTGCCTGCTGCCTCTGCTGCCCGCCTTCCGCGACAGTTTTCCTCGGCTCAGGCTGGAATTGCTGCTGACCGACGGCAACCTCGACCTGCTCGCCGAGCGTATCGATCTGGCGGTCCGGCTCGGCCCCAGCGTGCGCGCCGACGTGATCGGCGAGAGGCTCCTGACGACGCGCTACCGGGTCGTGGCGAGCCCGGCCTATCTTGCGGCGGCGGGGGTGCCCGACGCACCGGCGGCGCTGCGGGACCGGCCCTGCCTGTTGCTCTCGCTGCCGGAGTTCCGGACGCGCTGGATCTTTCGCACAGCAGCGGTGGAGGAGGACGTGGCGGTCGGCGGGCAGTTCGTGATGTCGAGTCCGCTCGCCCTTCGCAGCGGGGCGCTGGTCGGATTGGGTCCGACGCTGCTGCCTGACTGGCTGATCGGCGAGGATCTGTCCGCGGGTCGGCTGGTGGATCTGTTCCCCGCGCACGAGGTGACCGCGACCACCTTCGACACCGCGGCCTGGCTGCTTTATCCCAGTCGCGAATACATGCCGCGCAAGACGCACGCGGCGATCACGTTCTTCCGGACGCACTTCCAGTAGGGCAGGGGCCGCCGCAAGCCTTCGCTAAGGCTGGTTTGCGACTGCAGAAGATCGCCGGCTGGGCTTTCAGCGGGTCTCGAACAGCCGTCCCACTCTCGTTTCGCGAAGCTGGTCGCCCTCGCGATCGAGGAAGAGGGCGCCGATGCTGAAGCGGCGCGCCAGGGCCGCGCCGTCCCGGCTGCCTTTCACCATCAGGGCAGTCGCCCAGGCGTCGGCAGCCATGCAGGTTGCCGCGACGACCGTGACCGAGGCCGGCGACGTCGCGAGCGGCCCGCCGCGGGCAGGATCCATGGTGTGCGACAGACGTCTGTCGCCGACATCGACCCAATGCCGGTAGTCGCCCGACGTGGCGACCGCCGCATCCTGCAGCGCCAGGATCGAGTGTGGCGACCGCGCGACCGGATCGGGTCGCTCGACGGCGACGGTCCAAGCCGATCCGTCGGGCTGCAGGCCGACGGCCCGCAACTCGCCGTCGATCGCGACCAGCGCGCCCGAAATGCCGAAGTCCGCCGCCACGTCGGCAAGCCGGTCGACGCCGTAGCCCTTCGCGATGCCGGAAAGATCGAGGGCTGCGGCTTCGCGTTTCCGAACCCGACGGTTTGTCGGGTCGAGTTCCAGCACCGCGTGCGCCGGGCGGCGAGCGCGGGCAAACACTTCCTGGATGCGGGCGGGGCTGGCTTCCTCCGGTCCGAACCCCCAGGCGGTGACCGCGTCTCCGACGCCGATATCGAAGGCCCCCTCCGTCGCGCGACCGATGTCGAGCGCCGCCTGCAGCACCACCATGAGACGGGATGGGATCGCGACCCAGACATCCGGTGCTGCCGCGATGAGGCGCATCAGGTCGCTGTCCGGCTTCCAGGTGGACATCTGTCCGTCGACGTCCGACACCGCCGCCTGAAACGCCGCCGCCACCGGAGCCACCGCGAAGCCCGGTGGCATATGGAACAGTGCCGACCAGCGCGTGCCCATCGTCGGTCCGTTCAGGGCGTGGCGCACGAGATCAGTAGACATCTTCGACATAGCGTCCCTGCGCCTTCAACGTCGCCGGTGTCAGGCCGGCGGGTGCGAGAATCTCGGCCAGAGCGTCGGAAACCCCGGCGGCCATGCCACGCCCTCCACAGACCATCACCCGCGCCCCGTCCCGGATCATCCGGGCAACCTGCGCCGCCTCGCCGCGCAGGGCATCCTGGACGTAGTGGGGCCTGTCGCCACGGGAGACCGCCGTGACGAGGCGCGCGAGGCGCCCCTCGCCCTGCCAGGCGACGAGATTTTCCCGGTAGAGGAAGTCGCTGTCGGGATGCCGCATTCCGAAGACGAGCAGGATCGGGCGCAGCTGGGTGTTGCCGCGGACGATGCCTGCGAGCGGTCCGATCCCGGTGCCGGCCCCGATCAGGATCAGCGGCCTGGACTGTCGACCGGCATGGAAGCCCGGGTTGCGGCGCAGGAAGGCCGCGACACGGTCGCCCGGCTGCAGCGCCACGAGCTGGCCGGAACACAGCCCGCCCGCCTGCTTCTTCACCACGATCTCGACGAAGCCGTCGCGGCTCCCTGAGGCGAGCGAGTAGAAACGGGGAACCGTCGAACCTTCCGGCAGGATGCCGAGCAGGTCGCCTGCCTGGAAGCGGCTCATCCCTTGCCCTGTCAGGCGCCGCCAAGCCGACATCTCCGGCACGGCAAAGCGCAGGATCGCCGTCGGCGCCTGTACCTCGGCCCCGTAGTCGCGGCGCGAAGTCAGCGTCAGCGGTTCCGTGGCGGGCGGCACGGGCTGATGGGCGAGCTCCAGCGGGATGCCCAGGGCTGCTCCGAGCGAATGGCCCCACCGGGCGAAATCCTGCGGTGACTGCCGGTCGATCGTGTCGTAGGGCAGGAGCCGTTCGAAGCCCTTGGCCTCGATGGCGTCCGCGACGTCCCGGGCGAAGGCGCAGAAGGCTGGGTAGTTGCGGTCGCCGAAGCCCAGGACGGCAACCGGCGCCAAGGGCACGGCATCGAGCCCGGTCAATCGGTCGAGAAAGCCCTTGGCAGAGGCGGGCGCGCTGCCGTCGCCATAGGTGGCCGCCAGGATCAGGAAACGTTGCGCCTTGCCGGAGCGCGCCGGATCGAAGGCCGACATCGGGGCGACATGGACCGCCTGGCCGGCTTCCGTCAGCGCCCGATGCAGGGTCGCCGCGAAGCTCCAGGTACTGCCCCCCTCGCTGCCCACCAGGATGATGGTTTCAGCCCGGCCGGCGGCGACGTTGCCGCTGATCTTCGGACGTGCACGCCGCCCTGCCAGCCACACCACCACACCGGTGACGCCCATGACAGGCACCCCCAGGGCCATCAGCCCGAGGGCCAGCCCCAGTGTGGCAGCACCTCGACCGGTGTGCAGCATGTAGATGGTTTCCGTCACGTGCTCCCAGGTCGTCAGGTCGACCCAGCCGAGCAGCGTGCCGGTGCCCTGGTCGAGATATCCCGTGCCCCGGTCCGTCTTCAGCGTGAAGACGTCCGTCGCGTCGCCAGGATAGGGGAAGGACAGTTCGCGAAACTCAGCGACCGGGGTCTGAGCGAGCACGTCCATCACGCCGAGGGCGGCGCCGACCTGACCGCTGACGTGGTTCGGAACGGGCGCCGCGGGAGCCGTCGCCGTCGGCAGCAGCCCGAACGTCGAGGCCGCCATCCAGAGCGCCGTCGCCGACGAAAGGAGCAGCCCGGCAACCGCGATCCTGGCGATCTCGACGTGCAGGCGGCCCGGAAGCGGGCCACGCAGCCGCGCGAACCAGCGCCGCCAGCCGCCCGCCCGGCGCGCAACGAGGACGGCACCGGACAGCGCCAGGATCAGCATCGCCGCGGCGCCTGCCGCTGTCGCAAGCCGGCCGGCATCGTCCAGAAAAAGCGACCGGTGCAGGTTCGTCAGCCAGCGTTCGGTCTGGCTGGGATCTGCCGACGCCACGCCTTGACCGGTCTCTGGGTAGATGACGGCGGCCCCGGGGGCGCCGGCGTCGAACCAGTAGGCAATCACCCGGCCGGAGGGGGCGCGGCGGATCTGTTCGACGCCGGGGTAGGCGGAGCGGATGCGTTCGGCGAGGACGGCGACGGTCAGGCCCGCCTCCGTCCGGGGAGCCGCGAGGCGTTCGGCCGCGGGAAACACCGACAGCGCCGCCCCGCTGAGCGCCAGGATCGTCAAGAGGACCAGGGCCACCAGCCCGGGCCAGCGGTGCAGCGTGCGGATCATGGCCCCGGCCCCTCACATCTCGAAGGTGAAGCTGGCGACGTAGCGACGCCCCCCGACAGGCGTTCCGGCACCCTTCGTCGTCAGCGGCACTGCGATCTCGTTCGGACTGTCCCGCATGTTTTCGACGGCGGCGTCGACGTGCACCGTGTAGCCGGCGTCGAACAGGGCATCCGCCAGATCGAGCGTGATCCTGAGCGTCCGGCCGGCGCCGACACTGGCGCCGGAAATGCCGTTGATCTGGGCCGGGTCGCCGCTGGTCGCGCGGTACCAGTCGGAGAGGTGCTGGTAGTACTTCGACTTGCCACCCGCCATCCACAGGCTGCCGGCATAGGCGCCCTGGGCGTCCGTCACGTAGAGGACGAGATAGGCACCATCGCCGCCGTAGTTGTTGAGCGTCGTGGTCAGCGTGACCGGTCGCGCCATCGCGAGGCCGGGAAGCGTCAGCGCCGTTGTCAGCGCGAGCGCAGCGACAATGGATTTCATGGGGAGTTCGCCTTTCTTTCGGGGCTGGGGGCGGGCACGGGCAGGGGTCAGTTCACCTGCACCTGCGGGGCGGCACCGTTGCCGAAGAGCCCGTTCTGCGGGGGCGTGACCGAGCCGGCCGGAGCCGGATTGACCGCGCCGCGGCCCGCACCGTCGTCATCGTCGTCGTCGTCACCCGAGCGCTTGGGACGCTCATCGTCCTCGTCGTCCTTGTCGTCGTCCTTGTCGTCGTCGTCGCTCTCCTCGCCATCATCGTCGTCGCTGACGAGCACGAGAGGGAAAGCCTCCTGTCCGTCGGCGAAGGCCGCCGCGATGGGGCGCGCCTCGGCGTCCGGCTCGGCGCTCACCGCGCTCCAGGCGGACAGGCCGATGGCGGCGGCGAGGGCCGTCGTGGCGGCGAGAATGGCGATGGTCTTCTTCATGGCGTGTGTCTCCGATGAACCGGTGTGGTCAATCTGGAGGCGCAGCCTGAGGTCTTCCTGACGGCCGTGATGTTTCTGCTTCAGCCTTCCGTCAGGAACGAAAAAGTCCCGCCAGGGACGGGACTTCTGTCTTGAGTTCAAAGGGCCGCTGACACGGGGCAGGAGCGGCGCGACAAGCACGCCCCGGTCATCCGGTGCCCGTCCGGACGGGGCGGAACCACCAGAGGCGGGCGGTTCGCGGGACGACGCGTATCATCCCGGCGCGTCAGTCATGGCTTCCCTCAGGCCCGCGGACGTCGTGACCGGCGTCCTCATTCTCGAATTCGATCTCGATCACCTGAAGGGTCGCGGGATGAACCTTCACTTCGATACGGCGGCCCGCTGCGTCGCGGCCGTCGATCTCGTAGCAACCGTCGTCGATCTTGATCCGGCGTACGGTCCAGCCCTTCTCCTTGGCGAGCCGCGCAACGGCTTCTCGCGGCTGCCAGTCCGCCATCGGGACGAAGCAGTCGTCGGAGGCCAGGGCCGCTCCGGCCGGGACGGCGACGAGAATCGATAGAATTGCTATTGTCTTCATCATGGAAAAAATCCAGGTGGTGGCCCTCGTGGTGGCCAACTCAACCGGACCATACGCAAGTCAGCTGACTGGATCCTGAAGCCTCGGATCTGCATCCGTCAGCTTTGCGTCAGCCTGAATGGTCAAGGGGTTTCGCACGAAGCCGGGGAAACCAAAAGCCATGCGCATCCTGCTGATCGAGGACGATACCGTTCTGGGGGCTGCCGTGCGCGACCAGATCACGGGGGACGGCCGATCCGCGGACTGGGTCACCCGCCTCGATGCTGCGGCCGACGCGATGACCGTGGCGAGCTACGACCTCGTCCTGCTCGACCTGATGCTGCCGGATGGCCGCGGAATTGGATTTCTCCGCACGCTGCGGGCCCGCGGCGATGTCACCCCGGTGATCATCCTGACGGCCCTCGACCAGGTGTCGGATCGGATCGAAGGGCTCAACGCCGGTGCCGACGACTACCTCGTCAAGCCGTTCGACCTGGCGGAGCTGTCGGCGCGGATCGGGTCGGTCGGGCGGCGCTACTCCGGCAATCCGAACCCGCTCATCACCCACGGGTCGCTCGACATCGACCTCGCGTCGCGGAGCATCCGCCGAGACGGCAAGCCGGTCCAGCTGACCGCTCGCGAGTGGGCGCTGTTCGAAGTCTTCGTCACCCGTCCAGACCAGCTTTTGTCGAAGGCACAGCTCGAAGAGAAGCTCTATACCTTCGACGCCGAGGTGGAGAGCAACACGATCGAGGTCCATGTCAGCCGATTGCGCAAGAAGCTCGGCGCGGAGGTGATCGAGACGGAGCGCGGGCTCGGCTACAGGCTGGGGGCGCGATGACCTGGCCGCACAGCCTCCAGGCCAGGCTGGCACTGTCACTCGGCGCCTTGCTGACGGTCCTGTGGATCGCCGCCGCTGTGGCGACGGCGGCGATCCTTCGGCACGAGATGAACGAGGTGTTCGATTCCGCGCTCCAGGAAACCGCGCAGCGCCTGTTGCCGTTGGCCGTCGTGGATATCGTCGGTCGCGAAGACGACGGTGTCACCCAGCGGCTCGGCGCGATCCGCACGCACGATGAGTTCTTCACCTACATCGTCCGCGACGCCGAGGGGCGGATCCTGCTGCAGTCGCACGCGGCAGACCCGGGCGTCTTTCCGGCCTATGACGGGTCGGGCTTTCGGCAGACGTCGGCCTACCGGCTCTACAACGAGGACGCGCTGCAGGGCAGCATCCGGATCACCGTGGCGGAGCCGCTGGCCCAGCGATCGGCCGTCGCCCGGGAAATCCAGATGGTGCTGGCGCTGCCGATCCTGATCGTCATCCCCGTCGCCATTCTCGCGGTCATCCTTGCGGTGAAGGCCAGCCTCGCTCCGCTCCGTCGCTTTCAGGAAAGCCTGCAGGCCCGCAGCGTGCGGGACCTTTCGCCAGTCCCGGTCGGCGATCTCTTCTCCGAGATCACCCCTTTGAAGAACACGCTCAACCACATCCTCGGCCGACTGAAGGAGGCCTTCGAAGCCGAACGCAGCTTCGCCGCCAACGCCGCCCACGAGTTGCGCACACCTCTGGCGGGAGCGATCGCCCAGGCCCAGCGTCTCAGGTCCGAGACGAACGAGCCAGCTGCAGCGGCGCGGGCCGCCGATATCGAGGCGACGCTTAAGCGGCTCACGCGCCTGTCCGAGCGGCTGATGCAGCTTGCCCGTGCGGAGGGCGGGCGGCTTCGCCTCGACGGCAGCGCGGACCTGAGAACCGTCGCCCGCGTCGTGGTCGAGGACATCGCGCGAACAGGCGCCCCGGGCCGCATCGTCCTGCGCCTGCCGGAAAGGCCGGTGATGTCGGATCTCGATCCCGACGCCTTCGGGATCCTGTGTCGAAACCTGGTGGAGAACGCCCTGCGGCATGGCTCGGCGTCCGCACAGGTCGAGGTCACCCTGACGCCAGGCGCGCACCTGGTCGTCGCCAACGAGGGGCCGGTGCTGCCCCCCGAAACCCTCCACCGCCTGACGGCCCGTTTCGAGCGAGCGGGCGCCAGTTCCGACGGCAGCGGCCTTGGCCTCGCCATCGTCGCCGCCATCGCGGATCGCATCGGAGGCGCGCTGACGCTGAGATCGCCACGGCCGGGAACGGCTTCGGGATTCGAGGCGACCGTCAGTTTGCCGGAAGACCTCTCGGAGGGCGGCATGGAGCCGGGGCAGGTGGCCCGATAGGCGAGGCGGACCTCGAGAACGCGACGGGTGCCGCGCGCGACCTCTCGACCATCACCAGCCTGCTACTGCGCCGACGCCCGCGAAGGACGCCCGGGCGCGCTCGCCTCAAACCTGCATTGCCGCGTCGGCATGCCGTGAGAAGGCCGGCATGATGCGCTCGGCGAGCTGCGCCATGCCGTAGCGCTCACGCTCTTCGTTGACGCCGGTCCAGTCCATTGCGGCGAGAAGCAGCGTGCCGAAGGGGCCGACCTGTTCGCGAAAGGCGACCAACCGATCGAGGACCGTTGTCGGAGTGCCGTAGATCACCATGTGCTCGATCAGGCCCTCGATCGTCACGTCGGCATCCGACATCTCGCGGTCGGGCCGCATGGCGATCGTATAACCGCTGTTCTTCATGCCTTCCCAAAGATAGCGGTAATAGAAATAGGTGCTGCCGTTTGGATCGAGGGCGTGCTCCCTGGCCTCCGCCTCCGTCGGGGCGATGACGACGTTGCGGGCGACGCGCCAGGCTGCGCCGTTCGGCCGTCGGCCGGCCTCGTCGCAACCCTCCAGATGCTTCTCCCAATGCGTCGCGACGCTGTCGGCGGGAATGAAGTTGGCGCTGATCGGGATCCAGCCGCGCATCGCCGCCGTCTTGACGCTCGCGGAACTGGGACTCATCGCCGAGACCGCAATGGGAGGATGGGGCTGCTGCAGCGGCTTTGGCAGGTAGCCGACGCCGAGCGACGGAACGATCGAGCGGCGGATGTCGATGTCCCAGTAGCGGCCGTGGATCTGATAGGGCGGGTCCTGCGACCAGATCTTCAGGATGATGTCGATGCTCTCAAGCATCTTCTCGCCGCGCAGCAGCGGATCCTGATTGCCGAACAACTCGAGGTCGCTGGCGAGGCCGCCGGGGCCGATGCCGAACAGGAAGCGTCCGTTGCTCATGTGATCGAACTGCGCCACTTCGCCAGCGACGATCGCCGGGTGGTGGTTCGGCAGGTTGATGACGCCGGTACCAAGCTTGATACGGCTCGTCAGCGACAGGAGCGACGCGAGAAACATCAGCGGCGACGTCAGCGGCTCGGTTGTTGCGGAGAAATGTTCGCCGACCCACGCCTCCGCGAAACCGAGGCGCTCGGAAAGCAAGATCTTCGCCGTGTCCTCATGCAGCATGTCCCGCAACCGCCGGCCCGGCATATGGATCGGCATCATGAACAGACCCAAGTGCATCCGACCTCGGGCTCCGGCAGGGACGTGAGGTCGCGCGGACGACGTGCGGCATCCAAGGCCGGGACAGTACCAAGGGCGTCCAGCGATGCAAGCCGCCGAAACGTCGGCCGCGCCGCGCCGCAGAATCTGCAACAAAAAATCAATGATGAAACTTTAGAATAATCCGTTGCATTCACCGTGGATGGCCGCTAGACCGATCGGGCCAGCCTGCTCGCGCCACCCGGCAGGCACGGTTGGAACGGAGATCGCGGATGGTCGACGTCGAGCCAGTCGAGGCGGGGTTCAAGCGCGCGATGCGGCAACTCGCCGGCGGCGTCGCGGTGATTGCGTCCGGCAACGGTGACCGCCGGCGTGGGCTGACTGCGACGGCTGTGTGCAGCCTCTCGTCCACCCCCGCCCGGCTTCTGGTGTGCGTGAACAAATCCGCCGAGGCGCATGACGTGATCGCCGGAACTCGCTGCTTCTCCGTCAATATCCTTGGGGACGACCAGCAGGCGCTCGCCGAGCGTTTTGCGGCGCTGGATGGCTCGAAGGGCGCAATCCGCTTTGCCGGCGAGCGGTGGAGCGAACTCGTGACGGGGGCACCCGTCCTGAACTCGGCGATCGCCGTCTTCGACTGCGAACTCGACGCCGAATTGCCGACGGAAACCCACACGGTCTACATCGGCCGTGTCGTCAAGACGATGTGCGACGACGCCGGCATGCCGCTCGTCTACCACCAGCGGCAGTTCTGCGCCCCCATCCCGCTCGGCAAGCCGCATCTCGCGACAGGCTGAGAGTTCGGCCGCCCTCACCAGCCGAGCGGGTCGAACTGCGCCATGTCCGGCATCTGGAAGCGGCTCGGGTTGGTCCGGTTGGCGACCTGCATTCCGAGAATGTGCACCAGCGTCAAAGGACCAGCGAGCGTTGGCACCGGCAGCGTGCTGTTGGACGACGTCAGCAACGCGATGTGGCCGTCGTCGCGCGGGCGCGGATCGGGGCCAATGACGATCAGCCTGCAATTGGCCCGCAGTGCGACGGCGATCTCCGCCAGGACGTCAGCCGAACGCTCGTGGGACGTCTCGATCGCGATGACGACATCGCCGGCCCGTGCCAGTTCGATCGCTTCGGCGGATCGCGCACTGCCGGCCTCGAGCAGGCGGGCATCACGCGGCAGCAGGGTCAACATCCGCGTCAGGTGCGCCCCGACGGCCATCCCGTCGAGACTGCTGACCACCCAGACGACGCGTGCACCCACCACGAGTTTCACGGCGCGATCCAGATCCTCCATCGACAGCTTTTCCAGGAGCGTCTGCAGGTTGGTTATTTCGCTGGCAATGATGTTGCGTGCGCCGTCGTTCGATTTGTGTTTTCCTTGCGCCGCGAGCTGTTGATCGAGACGCGAGATGCGGGAATTCACGCCTTGGGCCTTGGCGTACATTCCCGCCTTGAAGATCAGCTGCATTTCTTTGAAGCCGTCGTAGCTCAAGGATTTGGCAAAACGTACGATCGTCGAAGGATGGACGCCGATGTGCCCGGCAAGCACGCGAACCGGTGCGAGGGCCACTTCGTCAGAATTGTCGATGAAATACCGTGCCACCTGATGGAACTGGGGGCTCATCTGAGACAGGCGCGCGTCGATATGTTTGAGGAGGTTGGGCAGGTCGCGCGGAATTGTCAGTTCCATGGCGGGTGGAGACGGCATGTCGTGGCTCGTGTCGGAGGGCGGCGGCGCCACTCTATCGGTCTTGGGTGGGGCGCGCCAGTTTCCGGCGCGCGATGACCTGCACGCCGCGAATGTGGCGTGGCGCCGAGGACAGCGACCTGCGGCCCGTCGCTAGGGGTGGCCCACCCACGCGGACGGGAGTTCCCGTCCGCAACACAGAATGTCGAATTGGTACAGGAGCATTTTATGTTGCTGAACGACGGGGCCGCTTATATGATGTTCCGGCTCTGGGGGAGGTCGACGCACCTAAATAAATCTGTTCTGACGGCAACGACCGTCATGCAGCCCCAGAAAAAATATAATACCATGACAGAGGAAACATCGTGAATCCCTTGTGTCCCGCAAAGGTCGGCCTGCTGGCGACCGCCGCTCTACTGTTGTCACTTGTGCCGGTGACGGCCGCCGATACCTACCAGCCGGCGTGTTTCGTACCGGCACCGAACGCCAAGACGATCCAGACGGAAGCAAAACCCGGCCCGTGCCGGATCGCGCTGGTCAACGGATTCGTCGGCAACGACTGGCGGATCAACATGATCCAGGCCGCCAAGGCCTGGGCGGCGATCCCCGAGAACAAGGCCGAACTCAAAGAATTCAAGATCATCAGCGTCGGCAACGACGTCGCCGCGCAGATCTCGGCGCTCGATAACCTGATTGGCGCAGGCTACGACGGCATCGTGCTGAACGCCGTCAACGCGACCTCGTTCGGCCCGATCGTCAAGCGCGCGAAGCGCGCCGGCGTGGCGCTCGTCGCCTTCGACAACGTGCTCGACACCGACGAGATCGTTCAGGTCAACGAGGACCAGTTCCAGCTCGGCGAGATCAAGGCGAAGGACGTCGTGGAGCGGCTTGCTGGCAAGGCCAACCCGAAGGTCCTCGAGGTCCGCGGCCTGCCGGGCAACTCGGTCGATCGCGACAATCACGACGGCATGCGCAGCGTGCTCGACAAGGTGCCGGGGATCCAGGTCACCGAGGTGGTCGGGAACTGGGACACCGGCACCGTGCAGAAAGTTGTCGCTGACGTTCTGGCGACGCAGGGCCAGTTCGATGCCGTCGTTTGCCAGCACGGCTGCGCCGGTGTCGTGCGGGCGCTGATCGACGCCAAGATGCCGATGATCCCGATCGCGGGCGACGCGGAGAACGGCACGCGCATCATCATGGCGCAGCAGGGGGTGAAGGGGCTCTCCGCGGCACAGGCGCCGGCGATGTCGGCGGTGACGTTGCAGGCGCTTATCGCCCAGCTGAAGGGTGAGCCGATGCCGAGCCTCGTCAGTCTGGCGATCCCGGCGATCAAGACCGAGGAACTGAAGGACGGCGTCAACTACTGGACGAGCTTGCCGAATACTTTCTACGCGGCGACCTCGTTCCCGGCCTGCGGCATCGACTTCACCGCAGATCAGATCATGAGCCAGACGCCCGACAACACCTAAGTCACGGACGACCATCCCGGTTGTGTCCGGCCGGCGACGCGACGATGCCGCCATCGACGTCGCCGGCCTCTCCCACGGATTGCGGGCGGGTGACAGTGAATTCGTTGAGTCCATCGCATCAGACGCACATGCCGTCCCCGGACGACAGGGCCGCTTTGGCCGGCCGCGACCGCGGCCTGCTTTCCGACGTGGAATTCGTCGCTCTGTCAGGCATCTCGAAGAGTTACGGCGGCACGACGGCTCTCGAATCCGTCGACCTGCGCATCCGCCGCGCGTCGATCCACGCCATCCTTGGCGAGAACGGGGCTGGCAAGAGTACGCTGATCAAGGTGCTGACCGGGGTGGTCCGGCCGGATGCCGGAACCGTGACGATCGAAGGGGCGGCATTTGCCGTCCGGTCTCCTGCGACGGCGGCAGCCGCCGGCATCGCCTGTGTGTTCCAGGAACTGTCGCTGGTGCCCGACCTGTCGGTCGCCGACAACATCTTCCTCGCCCGCGGCACCGGGCCGCTCGGCTTCATCGACCGACGCCGCCAGCAGAAGGCGGCCGAGGCGCTCTTGCGCGAACTCGGCTCCGAGGTGCGCCCGACCGACATCGTCCGCTCCCTCACCCTGTCGGAAGCGCAGTTGGTCGAGATCGCCAAGGCCATGGCGAAGCGGCCGCGTCTTTTGATCCTCGACGAGGCGACGTCCGCCCTCGGGGAACAGCAGGTCGGCCGGCTGTTCGAGATCCTGCGTCGCCTGCGCAGCGAGGGCGTGTCGATCCTCTACATCACCCACCGGATGCACGAGGTGGACACGCTCTGCGATACCTGTTCGGTGTTCCGCAACGGACGGCACGTCGAGACGTTCCCACAGGGGGAACGGTCGCCCGATGCGGTCGTGGAGCTGATGCTCGGCCGGTCCGTCTCACAGATCTATCCCGCCAAGCCCGCGCCCGCGGCCGGCCAGCCGCTGCTCGATGTGCGCGACCTGTCCTGGGACGGGCGCATCGACAAGGTCAGTTTCGTCGTCCGCCCGGGCGAGATCTACGGCATCGGCGGCCTCGACGGCCATGGTCAACAAGAGACCCTGCTCGCGCTGTTCGGCGTCCTGCGCAACGTCACCGGCGAAGTTCGGTTCGATGGGCGTTCGGTGCACATCGGCAGCCCAGGGCGCGCGAAGGGACGCGCGCTCGGGATCGCACTCGTCCCGGAGGATCGCAAGAGTGAGGGGCTGCACCTGCCGCTGACGATCGCCCACAATCTCACCCTCAGCGTGCTCAACCGGCTTACGCGCTTCGGCGTGATCAACGGCGGCCGCCAGCGCCGGCTCGTCGACGACCTGATGCGGCGGCTGCAGATCAAGTCGTCCTCGCCGAAAGCACCGGTCTCGTCGCTGTCCGGTGGCAACCAGCAGAAGGTCGTGCTGGCGAAGTGGCTCGCCTGCGACCCGCGTCTCATCCTTCTGTGCGATCCCACACGCGGCATCGATGTCGGCACCAAGGCGGAGATCTACGCACTACTGCGCCGTCTTGCCGATGAGGGCGCGGCGATCGTGCTGCACACCACCGACTATGACGAGCTGATCGGGCTTTGCGACCGCGTCGGCATCTTCTACGGCGGCACCATCCTGCGCGAACTCACGGGGGATGCGCTGAACGAGCGCAACATTCTCCGCGCCTCCTTCGCCCTCGCCACCGATGGCCCCACCGACTCAGGGGGGCACTGATGGTCGCGACGGAGATCTCGCCGGCGCGGCGCAGCCGTCCACCGCTGTCCCTGCCGCCCGGCGCCTGGCGCCTCGCCCTGCCGCTGGTCGTGCTGGCGGTGCTTTTCGCGGTACTGATCGCGATCCACCCGCGGGGGCTGGCCGTCGCCAGCATGACCCCGTGGGCGAACCAGGCGGTGACGCTCGCCTTCGTAGCCGTGGGCCAATTCTTCGTCGTCGTGACGCGGGGGCTCGACCTGTCGATCGGCGCCGTTCTGGCGCTCTCCAACGCGCTGGCATCAGAACTCGTCAGCGGCACGCCGGTCGAGATCGCCGTCGGCGTCGTCGCCGTGCTGGCGGTCGGCTGCCTGTGCGGCGCGATCAACGGCGCGGCCGTCGTGTTCGGCCGCATCCAGCCGATCGTCGCGACCCTCGCCACCGGCGCGATCTACACGGGCCTCGCGCTCATCGTCCGGCCGACGCCGGGCGGCGACGTCGACGAAGCGCTCTCAGACATGCTCACCTACGAAACCTTCGGCTTCTTCCCGACCTCGTTGATCCTGCTCTTCGCCGTCGTCTATCTGGTCTGGTGGCCGCTCTCGCGGACGGTGCTGGGCCGATCGCTCTATGCGATCGGCTCGAACGAGAGCGCCGCCTTCATGTCCGGCCTCAATCCGAAGCGCGCGCGTCTGCTCGCCCACGTGCTTGCGGGCTTCTTCGCGGCCTGCGGCGGCCTGTTCCTCGCATTCCAGACCCTGTCGGGCGACGCCTCGGTCGGCTTCTCCTACACACTGAACTCGATCGCCGCAGTGGTGATCGGCGGCGCCTCGCTCGCCGGCGGCGTCGGCACCGTGATCGGCGTCATCGCCGGCGCCTATCTGCTGCGGACGATCAGCACGATCATGATCTTCACCGGGCTGCCGCCGATGGCGCAGCCGCTGTTCGAGGGCCTGGTGCTGCTCGCCGCCGTCTCTGTCGGCGCGATCGAGATGATCACCAGCCGCAACAAGCTGAAGGTGCTCCGGTGATGACGGCCATCCTGCGCTCGCCGACGACCATCGTCGGGGTGATGATCGTCGCCATCCTCGCCATAGGCGCGAGCGCATCGCCTAATTTTCTCAACGCCAGCTATCTTCTGCAGCAGCTGCAGATCTCTTCCTTCCTCGGCGTGGTGGCCCTCGGGGCGCTCGGCGTGATCGTGCTCGGCCAGATCGATCTGTCCGTCCCCTGGACGATGACCAGTTCGGCAATTGCGGCCACTTCGGTCGTCGGCGTCGGTGCGGCCGCGCAGGACGTCTGGTCGACCGAGCTCGCGATGCCGATCGGTCTCGCCGTCGGCGCCTTCATCGGCCTCGTCAACGGCATCGGCGTAGCCTTGCTGCGCGTGCCAGCGATGATCTGGACGCTCGGCATCAATGCCGTCGTTCTCGGGCTCTGCATCTTCATCACCGGTGGCTTCGCGCCGCCAGGCGAGGCCTCGCCCTTGATGCGCAGTCTGGCCGTCGGTCGAACCCTCGGCCTGCCCAACGCGCTCTATGTGTGGATCGGCATCAGCCTGGTCGCCGCGTTCCTGCTCACCCGCACCTACATCGGCCGGGCGATCGTGGCGATTGGCAACGGCGAGCGCGCCGCCTACCTGTCCGGCGTCGCCACGCAGGGCGTCGTCATCCTTGTCTTTGTCTTCGCCGGACTGTGCAGCGCCCTCGGCGGCCTTCTGCTCGCCGGCTACGCGAACCAGGCCTACCAGACGATGGGCGATCCCTACCTGCTGCCGGTGATCGCGGCGATCGTCATCGGCGGCACCAGCATCCAGGGGGGGAGCGGCTCCGTGACCGGCATGCTGCTGGGCGTTGTCTTCGTGACGCTGCTGACGAGCGTGCTGTCGGTCCTGCAGATGCCGGATCCGCACCGCCAGATCATCTACGGCGCGGTGATCCTCATCACGCTACTTCTCTACGGCCGTTTCACGCGCCCGGTTAATTGACCGCCGCCGCGGCCACTGAGGGGACGTCGCGACCGGTGAAGCAACAGGACGTGCAGTCGACACAGTTGGTAAAAACTAAAGCGCAGCATCGGTCTCATGTCGCGATGCGCGGAAGCCAGGGAGACGCCAGATGAAGCTCGGACTGTTCATGATGCCGCTTCATACGACGAAGCTGAGCTACAATGAAATGTACCGCCAAGACGTCGAGGCGGCGCTGTTCGCAGACGAGCTGAGGTACGACGAGTTCTGGATCGGCGAGCACACCTCCACCAAGGTCGAGCCGGTGACGAATTCGTTGCAGTTCCTGACCGGGCTCGCGTCGCAGACGAAACACGTCAAGCTCGGATCGGGCGTCGTCAACCTGCCGCAGTACCACCCCGCCCGGGTCGCGGCGGACGCGGCGATGCTCGACCACCTTTGCGACGGTCGCCTGATCCTCGGCATCGGGCCGGGTGGGCTCGCCTCGGACTTCGAGCTGTTCGGCACCACGGACAAGAACCGCCAGGAGATGATGGACGAGTCGGCCGGCATGATCCGGGCGATCTGGGAAGGCGAGGCCCCCTTCAATATCCAGGGCACGCACTGGTCGGTGAAGGCGAGTGACACCTACCAGCCGGACATGACGATCGGCCTGATGCCGAAGCCCCTGCAGCAGCCGTTCCCGGCCTTCTGCACCTCGGCGATGTCGCCCTATTCCGGGACGGCGAAGCTTGCCGGCGCGCGCGGCTGGCACCTCATCTCGGCTAACTTCAATGCACCGTGGATCGTCCGCAGCCAGTGGGAGTCCTATGTCGCTGGCGCTCAGTCGGCGGGACTGCGGCCCGACCCGATGACCTGGCGGGTGGCCCGCACGATCCTCGTCACCGAGACCGACAGCGAGGCCGAGGACTACCTGGCGACACCGGGCAACGCCATCTGGAGCTATTACAACTACCTGCTGACGCAACTGACGCGCGCCGGCGCGATCAAGATCTTCTCGATGACCCCGACCACCGAGCCGCAGGACGTCACCCTCGACAAGGTAATGGCCTCGATGGTGATCATCGGCAGCGCCCGCACCGTCACCGACAAGCTCGCGAACTTCAGGGACGAGGTCGGGCCGTTCGGCGGGCTGCTCTGTACCTTCCACGAATGGGACGAGAAGGCGATGTGGCAGTCGTCGATGCGGCGCCTCAGCGATGAGGTGATGCCGGCGCTTCGCCGTCACACGCCGCAGCGCGCCGTCGCCTGAGCCGATATCAAAACAGCCGCCACCGGGCCTGAAACCCGGACGCCGCGATAGCCTGACACAGGGTGAGGAAACATGGCCAAGAAAAAGCTGGTCGTCGCCGGAGCGGTGGGAGTCATCGGGCGGACCGTCGTCGCGCACTTCGAGAAGCTCGATGGCTGGTCGGTGGTCGGGCTGTCCCGCAGCAAGCCGGACTTTCCGATGAAGGCGGAGCACGTCTCCGTCGATCTTCTCGATGCGGCGGGCTCGATGACGGCGCTGGGCGGCATCAGGGACGCGACCCATGTCGTCTTCGCGGCGCTGCAATGGACCCCCGACCTCGCGGCCCAGGTGGCGCCGAACCGCGAACTCGTCGTCAACCTGATCAAGGGCCTTGAGGCGGGCTCCGGCGACACCCTGCGTCACGTCACGCTGATGCAGGGGGGCAAGGCCTACGGCTGCCACCTCGGCCCCTTCCGCACGCCGGCGAAGGAGAGCGACCCCCGCCACATGCCACCGAACTTCTACTACGCCCAGGAGGATTACCTGCGCGAGGCGAGCGTCGGCAAGAACTGGACCTGGACGGGAATCCGCCCGGAGGCAGTGATCGGCCCGGCCGTCGGCAACCCGTTCAACTTGCTGATGGTCATCGCCGTCTACGCGCTGATCTCCAAGGCGCTCGGCCTGCCGCTCGTCTTCCCCGGCACGCGGCAGAACTATGAGGTGCTCTACCAGTACACCGACGCCCGCATCCTTGCGCGCTCGACCGAGTGGGCGGCGGAGACACCGGAATGCGCCGGCGAGATCTTCAACATCACGAACGGCGACTACTTCCGCTGGGAGCGCATGTTCGAGACGGTGGCGAAGTTCTTCGACATGCCGGTGGGCTATCCGCAGCCCTTCGAAATGACGACGATGATGGCCGACAAGGCGCCGATCTGGGACGCCCTCGTCGAGCGGCACGGCCTGAAGCCCTACGCCTACGACAAGATCGCCGCCTGGCACTTCGGCGACTTCATCTTCAAGACGCCCTACGACAACATCACGAGCACGATCAAGGCGCGCAAGTTCGGCTTCCAGGACTGCCTCGATTCCGAGGACACGATGGTGCAGCAACTGACCGAGTTGCAGCGCCTCGGCATCCTGCCGGCCGACATGACGAGCGTCGGGAAGCTCTGAGCGCCCTCGCGCCGGTAACCCTGAACTGGCCGACCCTGAACCGCAGATGCTGGCCGCCGTCCCCGCTCATCGCGGCGGCGGCGGCCGGTCCGCCGGGTCGGGGGCCGGGAGGAGGGGCCGGTCGACACACGAAGCCTCGTCCGGAGTTCCGATGCGCACGGTCGGTGAAGTCATCGTCGAGACGCTGGTGCTGAACGGCATCGACCGCGTGTTCTGCGTGCCGGGAGAGAGCTATCTCGGACTGCTCGACGCCCTCTACGGGCGCGGCGACATCGACACCGTCGTCTGTCGCCACGAGGCAGGGGCAGGCTTCATGGCGCTCGCCGATGCCAGACTGACGCAGCGGCCGGGCGTTGCGCTGGTCAGCCGCGGACCCGGCGCCTGTAATGCGTCGATCGCCGTCCACACCAGCCAGCAGGACGAGGTGCCGTTCATCCTGATCGTCGGACAGGTTGCCGCCACCGACGTGCGCCGCGACGCCTTCCAGGAAATCGACTTCGACCAGATGTTCGGTTCCATCGCCAAGTGGACCGCCGAAGTGACCGATCCGGCCCGCATCGCCGAGACGCTCCTGCGGGCGATCCAGGTCGCGACCACCGGCGTGCCGGGCCCCGTCGTGCTCGCTGTCCCCGAGGACGTGCTCACCGCCGCGACGACGTCAGCGCCGGTGCGGCGCCAGGCACCGGTGCGTAGCGCCCCGCGCGCCGTCGACATCGCCACTCTGCGCCGCCTGCTCGTCTCGGCCGAGCGGCCGCTGGTGGTCGCCGGCCCCGAGTTCGAGCGGGCCGGGGGCCGCGACGCCCTGCTCGCCTTCCTGCAGGCATGGGAGGTGCCCGCCGTCGTCAGCTTCCGCCGGCAGGACCTCTTGCCGAACGCCGATCGCCTCTACGCTGGCGACATGGGCCTCTCCAACCCGCCCGCGCAGATGGAACTCCTGCGGCAGAGCGACCTCGTGCTGGTGCTGGGCGCGCAGCTCTCCGACATCACCACCC
This sequence comes from Pseudoxanthobacter soli DSM 19599, assembly GCA_945898215.1. Taxonomy (GTDB): domain Bacteria; phylum Pseudomonadota; class Alphaproteobacteria; order Rhizobiales; family Segnochrobactraceae; genus CAMDHY01. The sequence continues at coordinate 32,080 of CAMDHY010000001.1, forward strand.
AGGGCTACGGCTTCCCGACCCTCGTCCGGCCCCAGATGACGCTCGTCCACGTCCATTCGGATCCGGCGGTGATCGGCACGCATTTCGCTGCCGACCTCGCGATCGCCTGTGATCCGGCCGAACTGATCGACGCCCTCGGCATGCCCGCTCCGGCCGCACCCGCCGGGCGCACGGCCTGGATCGATCGCCTCAAGGCGGTGCAGCGTGACATCGCCGCGCCGCGCCGGCACGCGGTCGAGGACGGCGTGCCGTTCGAGGCAGCGGTCGCTACGCTGGCGACGTGCCTGCCGCCGGACGCGATCGTCACGGTCGACGCCGGCACCTTCGGCGCGCCGGTTTACCGCGTCGTGCCGTTCACGCCGCCGCAGCGGCTGCTCGCGCCGATCTCCGGTGCCATGGGCTTCGGAGTCCCCGCGGCGGTCGCGGCTGCACTGCGCGCGCCGGGGCGGCCGGTGATCTGCCTCGTCGGGGACGGCGGCTTCCTGATGACCGGCAACGAGCTCGCGGTGGCGATGGAGCGGCAGCTGTCCATCAAGGTGATCCTGTCGGAGAACGGCTCCTACGGCTCGATCCGCCTCCATCAGGAGCGCGACTATCCCGGCCGCACTGTCGGCACCAGCTTCGCCAACCCGGACTTTGACCTGATCGGCCGCGCCTTCGGAATGACGGTGACGCGCCTCCGCCGCGAGGACGAACTCGAGCGTCTGCCGGTGCTGCTGTCCGCGCCGGGAAGCGCCATGATCGTCGTGGAGACGAGCCTCGCCGCCATCCTGCCGAGGCCATGGCCCGTGGCGGTCGGATCCGCCGGCGGATCTGCCTGAGCCTTGCAGCGAGGACGATGACATGAACGTCGACGCGGACCTTGTCCGCCAGCAGATCGCGGCCATCCTGCAAGGCTGGGGGATGGCGGCGCCGGGTGCCGCCGCCACGGCGGCGCTGATGGCGGAAACCGACCTGCTCGGCGTCGATTCCCACGGCATCTCGATGTTGATGATGTACGAGGCGATGCACGAGGCCGGACAGCTGAAGCTCGATGCCGAGCCGCGGATCGTCCGGGACGCGCCGTGCACCGCCTTGATCGACGCCGGGGCAGGGCTCGGACATGCCGTCTCAGCGATGGCGATGAACCTCGCCGTCGACAAGGCGGCCGTCTGCGGCCTCGGGCTCGTCGGCGTGCGCAATTCGCATCACTTCGGCGCCGCCGGGCTCTATTCGCGGCTCGCAGCGGCGCGCGGCATGATCGGGTTCGTCACCAGTTCGACGCGGATGATCACGATGGTGCCGACGGGCGGGGCCATGCCGGTGCTCGGCACCAATCCGATCGCCTTCGCGGCGCCGGCCGGGCGCCATGCGCCGTTCTCGCTCGACATGGCGACGACCACCGCCGCGGTCAACAAGGTGAAGGTCTACGACCTGAAGAACCGGCCGCTCCCGGAAGGGTGGGTGGTGGACGGCAAGGGCACTGCCGTCACCGACGCCGCCGAGGCGATGAAGATCCTCTTCAGCCGGGAGGAGGGCGGGCTCACGCCGCTGGGAGGTAAAGCGGAGCTTGGCAGTCACAAGGGCTACGGGCTCGGCATGCTCGTGCACATCCTCGCCGGCACGCTGATGGGCGGCTCGTTCTCGCCGATCCACCAGCGCACCAAGAAGCCCGCCGACGGCGACAACATCGGCCACTTCTTCCTCGCCATCGACCCGAAGTCGTTCCGCGACGAAGGTGATTTCGAGGACGACCTCGATGCGGTGATCGACGTGCTGCGGGCGACACCACCGGCCGACCCAGCCCAGCCGGTGCAGGTTGCCGGCGACCCGGAGGAGGCCAACCGAGCCGAGCGGCTGTTGGCCGGCATCCCGATCCCGCCGAAGCTGGAGGAACACCTGCGCGCCATCTGCGCACGCGTCGGCGTTCCCTTCCTGCTGGTCGACAAGGCCGCAGCCCCGAGAGCGTGATCCGGCGGCAGCGGCCGTCAGCCGAGTACCTTGCCCGGATTGAGCAGCCCGGCCGGGTCGAAGGCGGCTTTCAAACGCGCCATCAGCTCGATCTCGAGCTCCGGCTTGTAGTGCTTCATCTCCTCGAGCCGCAGCCGGCCGATGCCATGCTCGGCTGAAATGGATCCGCCGAGCCCGACCGCGATATCGTGCGTGATGCGATTCGCCGCCGCGAGCCGCATCTCCCAGAGGTCGCCCGGCTCGCCGGACGCCTGAATCGGATTGAAGTGGATGTTGCCGTCGCCGAGGTGGCCGAAGGCGAACGGGCGGATGCCGGGAAACGCCACCGCCAAGGCCGCATTCGCCTCGGCAAGGAAGCGGGGGACCTTCGAGACCGGCACCGAGATGTCGTGCTTGAAAGACACGCCCTCGTGTTTCTGGCCCTCGGGGATCGCCTCGCGGATGCGCCACAGGGCTGCGGCCTGATCGATCGATGACGCGATCACGCCGTCGACCACCTCGCCGGCCTCCAGCGCCTCCGCGAACGCGGCGCCGATGCCGTCGGCGAGATCGTCCTCGGCGTCCTGGCTCGCCACTTCCGCCAGCACATACCAGGGGTGGGGGGTCGCCAGCGGATCGCGGATGTCCGGCACGTGCCGGCGGGCGACCTCGATGCACACCCGCTCGATCAGTTCGCAGGCCTGTAGCCGTTCGCCGAACCGAGCCTTGAGCCGCTGCAGCCAGCCGAGGGCGCGGTCGGGGCTCTCCATCCCGACCATCACGGTCGCCGAAACCCTCGGCAACGGCGCGAGCTTCAGCACCGCAGCCGTGACAATGCCGAGCGTGCCCTCCGAGCCGATGAAGACGTGCCGCAGATTGTAGCCGGCATTGTCCTTGCGAAGCGCCCGCAGGCCGTCCCAGAGGCGTCCGTCCGGCATCACCACCTCGAGGCCGACGACGAGTTCGCGCATCGAGCCGTAGCGGAGCGCGTTGATGCCGCCGGCGTTCGTGGCGATGTTGCCGCCGATGGTGCAACTGCCTTCCGCGCCGAGCGACAGCGGAAACAGCCGGTCGTGCCGCCGGGCCGCCGACTGCACGTCGGCGAGGATGCAGCCGGACTCCACCACCATGGTGTCGTTCTCGATGTCGATCGACCGGATGCGGTTGAGGCGGCGCGTGGTGATCAGCACCTCGTCGCCGCCCTCACGCGGCTGGCCGCCACCGGTCAGACCGGTGTTGCCCCCTTGGGTGACGATCGCCACGCCGGCGTCCGCGCAGATCCGCACCACGGCCTGCAACTCGGCCGTGGTCGCGGGCTGCACGACTACGGCGGCCGACCCGATCCAGCCGTCGCGCCAGGATTCCAGCATCGGCTTCATCTCGGCGGGATCCTCGATGACACCGCGTTCACCGACGGCCGCGCGGATCGGCCCGAGGATGCGGTCGCGCACGGCGACGCTGGGGGGATGTCTCGTCATGTCGGCTTGCCCCACGGCTTCGAGAAGAACTTGGACCGATTCCGGCGCCCATCACACCGGGCACGTCGAGGCTCGGGATACCCACGCGCGCTTCGACGCGATCCCGCATAGAGATGACTGTTTCGCCCACGCTAGGGCGCCTGAACGCCGCTGGTGTTGAGGAAGACCGAATAAAGCGACGAGGTCGCCGTGATGAACAGGCGATTCTTGCGGGGGCCCCCGAAGGTGAGGTTGGCGACCGGTTCCGGGATGAGGATCTTGCCGAGCAGATCGCCGGTCGGCGAATAGCACTGGACGCCGTCGCCGGCACTGGTCCAGACGTTGCCCCCGACGTCGAGCCGCAGCCCGTCCGGAATGCCGGGTTCGATGACGGCGAAGACACGGTCGGCGGAGAGGGTGTTGGCGTCGGAGACGTCGAAAGCCCGTATGTGGTGCGGCTTGTCGGCACCATGCGAGCGGCCCGAGTCGGCGATGAACAAGGTCTTCCCGTCACCGGAAAAGGCGAGCCCGTTCGGCTTGTCGAAATCGTCGGCAACCATCTCGACGCTGCCGTCGCCTGGATCGACCCGGTAGACGTTGCAGCGGCCGATTTCGCTCTCGGCCTTGTGGCCTTCGTAGTCGGTGAGGATGCCGTAGGTCGGATCGGTAAACCAGATTGTACCATCGGCCCTCACCACCACGTCGTTCGGCGAGTTCAGCCGCTTGCCCCGGTAGCGGTCGGCCACAACCGTGATCGCACCGTCGTATTCCGTGCGCGTGACGCGTCGGGCACCATGCTCGCAGGTGATCAGCCGGCCCTGGCGGTCGCGGGTGTTGCCGTTCGAGAAGTTCGCCGGAGAGCGGAACAGCGTGACCGCGCCGCTCTCCTCGTCCCAGCGCAGCATGCGGTCGTTGGGAATGTCGCTCCACACGAGGTATCGGCCGTCTGCGAAATAGACGGGCCCCTCGGCCCAACGCGTCCCTTGGTGGAGGCGCTCGAGATTGCAGATGGGGATGATCAACGAGGAAAAGCGGTCATCGAGCGATTCGAAGTAGGACATTCAAGTACCCCCGGCGGTTTGCCGCCTTCTACGGGCGACGGTTTGCTGCGACCGGCAGGATCAGTCGACCCCGTACGGGTGCCGGCGCTCCAGAGATCGACGGCCGGCATGCTAGCAGCTGAACCCGAGTGTGGTGTCTGGCAGACGGCGGAGCCGCGTCGGGTCCGGGAGCCGGCGGAGCGGCGGCAATGTCGTCCCTCCGCGACGCCGAGGAGTGCGTGCGGCGCGCGCAACCGGCGGCCTTCTCGACCGGCAAAGCAAATTGATCCGTGGCAAGGTGCCCTTGCAGCGTTGCCGGCAGGGTCGATGCATCGGCGCCGGCACCCCTCTGCCGCAAACACGCACGGGAGGGCGGCTGCGCCCGTCATCCCGTGGCCACCACCGCATCGCAGGGCGCCGCGACACGCCGCCGCAAAGGTGCGGCAAACGCCGAGGGACCGACGACGATGGTGACAGGCACTCGAAACGTCCCGGGTCCCGACGAAGACACCGCAGCACTCGCGCCGCCCCAGACCGAGGTGGTGTCCCTCCTGCTCGCCACCCCGACCAACGACGGCACGCCCCCCGTCCGCATCGACACCCACGGCGCGGTCGTCGTTCTGTCCGGTGGCGACGTCTACAAGATGAAGCGGGCCATTCGCTTGCCGTTCATGGACCTGTCGACGCTCGAGCGGCGGCGGATCGCCTGCGAGCGCGAGGTCGAGGTCAACGCCGGTTTCGCCCCCGATCTCTATCGTGGCGTGGTCGCCGTCCGGCGGTGCCCGGAAGGCGGCCTCACGCTGGACGGCGAGGGGGACCCGGTCGAGTGGCTCGTCCACATGCGGCGCTTCGACGAGGGCCAGACGTTCGACCGGCTGGCCGATCGCGGCACGCTCGACTTCGGCCTCCTGCAGGCGACCGCCGCCGCCGTCGCCGAGGCGCACGCTCGGGCACCCGAACGGCGGGCAGCGCCCTTCGTCGAGCAGTTGCGGGCGATCGCCGGCGAGAACACCGCAACGCTGCTGCAGATCGGCCTGGTCGCCGATCCGGTCCGGATCGAAGAGCTGTCGTGCGACACCCTGCGCGCCCTCGATGCCGTCGCGCCGATGCTGCGCCGGCGGATTTGCGGCGGCTACGTGCGACGCTGCCACGCCGACCTGCATCTGCGGAACCTGGTCCTCATCGATGGTCGGCCGACACTCTTTGACGCCCTCGAGTTCGACGAGGATCTCGCTACCATCGACATCCTCTACGACCTCGCCTTCCTGGTCATGGATCTGCTGAATCGCGGCCGGGTCGCCGAGGCGAACTGGGTGTTCAACCGCTATCTGACCGAGGCGCGCGACGAGGCTGGGCTTCCCGGCCTGGCGGCGATGCCGCTGTTTCTCGCCGTCCGTGCCACCATCCGCGCCAAGATCGAGGCAGTGCGCCGGCAGCAAACCGGCAAGGCCGACCATGCGGCCACGGCGGAGCACTATCTGGCGCTCGCCGAAGCGGCGCTGCGACCGCAGCCGCCGCGCCTGGTGGCGATCGGTGGACTGTCGGGCAGCGGCAAGAGCTCGATCGCCGCCCGCATCTCCGCCAACACCGGAGGTCCGCCCGGCGCGGTCCACCTGCGCAGCGACGTCGAGCGCAAGGCGATGTCCGGTGTCACCGAGTTCGATCGCCTGCCGGAAGCGGCCTACGACCGCGCGACCACCGATGCGGTCTACGCCGCCATGAACCGCAAGGCGGCGACCATCCTCGGGGCCGGGCTCGGCGTCGTGGTCGACGCGGTCCACCAGCAGGAGAGCGAGAGGCTTGCCATCGCCGCGGTGGCGGACCGGCTCGGTGTGCAGTTCGACGGAATCTGGCTCGACGCCCCTGCCGGTTTGCTCTCCGACCGCGTCGCGGCCCGGCGCGGGGATGCGTCCGATGCCGACCGGCGCGTCGTCGCCGAACAGGTGGCGCGCGATTGCGGCCGGATCGTCTGGCGCCGCGTCGATGCCGCCCGGCCTCTCGATGCCGTAGTGGCGGAGGTGGAGGCGATCCTGTTCGAAGCTGCGCGCGCGACCTAAGGCGGGTTGGCGCCGCCTACAGCAGACCGCGACCGGCGAGGTTGCGCATCAAGGCCGCGATGCCGAATGTCCAGGGCGGGCATTCAGTGGAGAGGCCGACACGGTTGACGAGAGCGCCGAGTGCTGGCGCCGCGATGCGCACGACGTCGCCAGTCCGGTGGGTGAAGCCGCTGCCGCCCACGCCGCGGTCCTTCACTGGCGCGAACATGGTCCCGAGAAACAGGCAGAAGCCATCCGGGTACTGGTGATGCCGCCCGGCCGCCGCAGCGACCAGGCTCTCCGGCGAGCGGCTGATCTTGCGCATCGACGAGCGGCCGTCGAGGCGGAAGCCGTCCTCGCCCTCCACCACCAGGTCCAGGTCGGCACCGCGCGCGTCCGCGATCGAGAAGGTCTTGTCGAACAGGCGGACGAATGGGCCGATGGCGGCGGAGGCATTGTTGTCCTTCGCCTTGCCCAGGAGCAGGGCCGAGCGCCCCTCGACGTCGCGCAGATTGACGTCGTTGCCGAGGCTCGCGCCGACGATGTGGCCGACGCTCGAAACAACCAACACGATCTCGGGCTCCGGATTGTTCCAGGACGAGGTCGCCAGCACACCGACGTCAGCACCCAAGCCCACCGCCGACAGCGGCTGGGCCTTGGTGAACACCTCCGCGTCCGGTCCAATGCCCACCTCGAGATATTGCGACCACGCCTTGCGCTCGATTAGGGCCGCCTTGAGCCGCATCGCCTCGTCCGAGCCGGGGACGAGCTTCGACAGGTCGGTGCCGATCAGGGCCGTGAGTTCGGCGCGCACCGCGCCGGCGCGTTCGGGCGCACCGTGCGCCTGTTCCTCGATGACGCGCTCGAGCAGGCTCTCGACGAAGGTGACGCCGCACGCCTTGACCGCCTGCAGATCGACCGGGGCCAGCAGCCACGGCCGGTTTTCGTCGCGGTGGCGCGCGTCGCTGTTGGCGACGATTTCGGCGACGGTGCCGATCGCCGTGCCCGCGGCGGACGCCGCCATAGCGGCGGGATCGGGTGCCTCGCAGAGGTCGCGCACCGTCGGGTGCGCCTTGTCGGTGATGTCGACGACGGTTTCGCCGCGCAGCACGCAGACGCTCGGGCCGATCCCGGGGCGGAAGACGCGCGCGACGAGGGTTCCGGCGGTGCCGTCGACCGGCAGCACGTCGGCCGCAGACAGGAGAGGCTTTGACATCGCTCGGGCGTCTCCGGAAGGTGGCGGCGTCAGGCCAAGGTCGGCGGGCTTCTGGCGGATGGGGTGGGATTCGAACCCACGAGGGGCTTGCACCCCTGGCGGTTTTCAAGACCGCTGCCTTCAACCACTCGGCCACCCATCCGTCCCGACTGCATCCGTCGATCCGCTTGGCCGTGTCAAGTCGTGGAAATGGCGCTCGGCGCCCGTCGTCGTGGTGCGGGGACGACGAACGGCGCGGCGGAGGGGTGCGCCGTGGGGGCCCCGCCGCCACCACGGCGATCCGACGCCGGTTCCCCCGCGTATCGGCACCACGGAGCAGAAGGCGTGGAAGGAGGTCTCGATGAAGTTCGGTGGAACAGGGCTGGCCGTCGCGGCGCTCGCGCTGTCGGCGGCGATCATGGCGGGCGTGGGTGCCGCTGTCGCGACGTCCGGGCCGCTCGACGCGGCCGGCATCCAGTCGACCGTCGGGGGCAAGCGCATCTATCTCGCGACGCCGTTCGGCGGCGAATTCCCGCTGAACTACCGCCCGGGTGGGGTGGTGGACGGCGACGGCGAGGCGCTCGGCCTCGGCAAGATGATGGCGCCGAAGGATCGCGGCCGCTGGTGGATCGACGGCAACCGCCTCTGCCAGCAGTGGAAGGAGTGGTACGACGGCCGCGCCTACTGCTTCACGCTGACCCGCACCGGCGCGAAGTCCTTGCGCTGGGTGCGAGACGACGGCCTCGCCGGCACGGCACGCGTGGACTAGGGGCGCGGGAAAAGCGCGTCGACCGTCTGGCTGCGCCTCTCCGAATGCCCCGCGGGCGATACCTCATGGTTGCGACGCGGGGCCAGCCGGTGCGTGCCGGCGCTCTCCCGCGGCGGGTGCGAATCGGTTCCGGCTTCGCCGCGAATTCGCCAGCAATTGTGCCGATTGCGGCCACCGATCCTTAACGGCGGGCGGGTCAGGGTCACATTCGCGCCGCATTCGATCCCGAATGGGGAGGTGTGATGCTCGCTCTCCGGCCTTCGGGCCCCGCGAGCGATACCAGCCGAACCCCGGCCCTTGCAGGTCCCGAGGGGCTGTGCGACTTTTCTCGCGGTTTCCTCCGGCCAGGCCGGTGATGTGACCGCTCCACCGCCCTCGCGAGGGCGATCGGGACTGGCGAACTTTCGCCATCCATGTCGACGCGAGGCGGGTGCGGATGCGATCAGGGATCGGCGACAGACAGGACACGGCGGCGGCGCGGCGCCGTCGTCCGGCGATGACGGCCGGGCTCATCGTCGCCGTCGGGTGCGTCGCCGTCGCCGGCTGTACGTCGACGTCGTCGAAGAAGGCCTCGATCGATCCACGTTACGGTGTCTCGCCGAGCCCGCTGGTGGTCGGTTCGGGTGAGCCCGTGCCGCAGGGGGGCGGGCGCTATCAGGTGGGAAAGCCCTATCGGATCGCCGGCAAGTGGTACACGCCGATGGAGAACCCCGGCAACTTCGAGGCCATGGGTGTCGCCTCCTGGTACGGGCCTGGCTTCCACGGTCGGCGCACCGCCAACGGTGAGGTGTTCGACCAGCACTCTCTATCCGCCGCCCATCCGACGCTGCCGATGCCGTCTTATGTGCGCGTCACCAACCTCGCCAACGGCAGCTCCGTCATCGTGCGCATCAACGACCGCGGCCCCTATCACGGCCGGCGCGTCATCGACGTGTCGCGGCGGGTCGCCGAGATGCTCGACTTCAAGGCGCGCGGCATGGGCCGCGTGCGCGTCCAGTACGTCGGTCTGGCCCCGATCGAAGGCGACGACGCAAAGGTCCTCGCCGCGACATTCCGGGACGCAGCCTCTGGCCCCGCACCCGTTCCGGGCACGCCGGCGGCCGAGCCGCGGACGCTGATGATCGCCTCGAAGACGCCGCCCACGGCCGGCACGAGCCCGACGAGCGCCCGCACGACGACGTCGACGGCGACGCGGGCCTCGACACCGCTGCTGCGTTCCAGCGAGCGCGGCGTCGTGCGGCCGGCACCGACGGTCGCCCGGCCGGTTGTCGCGCCGGCGGCGGCCGCGCCGGCAGCCGTTTCTCCCGGCGTCTCCCCGGAGCAGACGCCGGTGGAGGAAATCCGCACCATCGAGATCGCCGGCATGCTGGTGACCACGCCGCGAGCACGGCCCCAGGGGGCTGGAAGTCCGGCCGGAATCCCGGCCGATTACGCCACCGGCGTCCAGGTCGCCTCTCTTGACCCCGCCCTCTCGCCAGCCCTGTCTGCCAACCAGCCCGCCGTGGCGACGACGCCACAGCCGGCCGTCATGGCCGCCGCTGCGCCCGTCATGGAGCCGCTGGCTCTCGGCGCCGAGGCGCCGGCCGGAGGGGCCGAGACCGCCTTGCCGCCCTACGGCGCTGCCGAAGTGGCGGCCGCGACCCTCGGCCCGGCGCCTCGGCTGCCCGTCCGCAATCCGAACGCGCCGCCGCCGGCCTCGATCGACGATCTTCTGGCGACACCCCCGCCGGCCGCGCCCGTCTATGCGCCGTCGGCTTCGTTCGCCCCGGTCGGTTCCACGGACGCGACCGGCCTTGCGATCGGCCGATTCGTCGCACCGACCCGCGCCGGCGTGCCGAGCGGCGGAGCGCCGCTGACACGGTGACGGCGTCGCTGTCGTCGCCGCACGGGTCCCGACGCGGCCGCCTTGTCACGTTCGAAGGCGGCGAGGGGGCCGGCAAGTCCACCCAGATCGCGCGTCTCGCTGACCGCCTCGACGGAATGGGCGTGCGCGTCGTGCGCACCCGCGAGCCTGGCGGCACACCCGGTGCAGAGGCCGTGCGCCGCGTGCTGCTTGCGGGTGGTGCACGCAGCTTCGGATCGGCGGCGGAGGCCCTGCTCTTCGCCGCCGCGCGGGCGGACCATGTCGACCGCCTGATCGCCCCGGCACTCTGCGACGGCACGTTCGTACTCTGTGACCGCTTCACCGACTCGACGCGGGTGTACCAGGGGACCGCCGGCGTCCCGGCTCCGCTCCTGGCGGCGCTCGAGCGGATCGCCCTCGGCGGCGTCACGCCCGATCTCACCATCATCCTCGACGTCCCCGCCGCGGTCGGCCTCGCCCGCGTGGCTGGCCGCGCCGCCGGCGGACCGGATCGCTTCGAGGGCGACCCGATCGAGGAGCACGAAGCCCGCCGACAGGCCTTTCTCGCCATCGCCCGCGCGGAAGCCGGCCGCTGCGTCGTTGTCGACGCGACGGCGGACGCCAACGCCGTCGCGGACGCGGTGTGGCGGGCCGTCCGCGACCGCCTGCCGGAGGCGGCCGCAGCGGCGACGCCCGTCGCGGGAGCCTGAGCGCGATGGCGAGGGCCGCGATCCCGCGTGATGCGCCACCGGCGAACGAGGCCGACGCCATCACCGGCATCGAGGCACCGCGGGACCACCTGCGCTTTATCGGCCATAGGGCGACGGAATCGGATGTGCTGGAAGCGCTGCGGGCCGGCTCGCTGCCGCACGCCCTCCTGCTCGGCGGCGCGCGCGGCATCGGCAAGGCGACATTCGCGTTCCGCCTCGCCCGTTTCCTGCTCGCCGGCGGTGATCCGCGCAGCGACTCACTCGCCGTCGATCACGCAGCGTCCGCCGTGCGGCTTGTGAACGCCGGCGCCCATCCCGACATGTTGGTGCTGTCGCGCGCCTTCAACGAGGCGACAGGCCGCTTCCGCGCTGACATCCTCGTCGATGACGTCCGTCGGCTGGTGCCGTTCTTCGGCTCGACACCCGCCCTCGGCGGCTGGCGCATCGCCATCGTCGACGCGGCCGACGACCTCAACCTCAACGCCGCCAACGCGCTCCTGAAGACGCTCGAGGAGCCGCCGCCGCGCTCGCTGTTCCTGCTCGTCTCGCACGCGCCGGGCCGGCTGCTCGCAACGATCCGTTCGCGCTGCCGCCTCGTCCGTATGGCGCCGCTGCGCGACGCCGAGGTCGTTACCGGGCTTTCGGCGATCGGCCTCGGCGATGGCGCAGAGTCGGCCGCGGCCCGCGCCGAGGGCTCCCTGCGTGCCGCCATCCTGCTCGCGGCCGGCGGCGATCGTGACGTCACCACCCTCGTCTCGGGCCTGCTGGACCGCCTGCCGGGGCTCGACCGCCGCGCCCTCGGCAAGCTCGCCGATGCCGTCGGCAGTCGGGAAGGGGAGGCGGCCTTCGCCGCCACCATCGAACTCGTGCGGGACTTCGTCGCGCGACGCGTCCGGGTGGAGGCGGTGGCGGCGGCTCCGCCCGCCGTGCTTGCCGCCTGGGCCGAGGTATGGGAAAAGGTCGACCGCGCCGTCGGCCGTGCCGAGGCGCTCAATCTCGACCGCAGACAGGTCGTGCTCGGGGTCTTCCGCGATCTCGCCGAGGCGGCGAAACGCGGCTGACGACGGGCGCGGCGTCCCGTCGGCTCCCCTTCGCGGCGGCCGATTCCGCCCGGTGGACCCGACTGATGAGCGACGCGCGCAAGTTCTACGTGACGACGGCGATCTCCTATCCCAACGGCGCCCCGCACATCGGCCACGCCTACGAGGCGATCGCCACGGACGCCATCGCCCGCTTCAAGCGGCTCGACGGCTTCGACGTCTACTTCCTGACCGGCACCGACGAGCACGGCATCAAGATGGTGCAGACGGCGGCGCGCGAGGGCATCACGCCGCGCGAACTCGCCGAGCGCAACGTGCCGCTCTTCCAGAAGATGGTCGCGGCCTTCGGCTGCTCGAACGACGACTTCATCCGCACCACCGAGCCTCGCCACTATGCGGCGAGCCAGGCGATCTGGGAGCGCATGCAGGCGGCCGGGGACATCTATCTCGACACCTACGCCGGCTGGTACTCGGTGCGTGACGAAGCCTTCTACGGCGAAGGGGAGACGACCGTCGGCGACGACGGCGTCCGCCGTGGTCCGCAGGGTTCGCCGGTCGAATGGGTGGAGGAGGAGAGCTACTTCTTCCGCCTCTCCGCCTACCAGGAGAAGCTGCTCGCCCACTACGATGCCCATCCCGACTACATCGGCCCGGACGAGCGTCGCAATGAGGTGGTGAGCTTCGTCAAGTCCGGCCTTCGCGACCTGTCGATCTCGCGCACCACCTTCGACTGGGGCGTGCCGGTGCCGGGCGACCCGCGTCACGTCATGTACGTCTGGGTCGACGCGCTCACCAACTACATCACCGGCGCCGGCTTCCCGGACGTCGAGGGCGAAAGCTTCCGCCGCTGGTGGCCGGCCGACCTCCACGTCATCGGCAAGGATATCGTCCGCTTCCACGCCGTCTACTGGCCGGCCTTCCTGATATCGGCCGGCCTGCCGCTGCCGAAGCGCGTCTACGGCCACGGCTTCCTGTTCAACCGCGGCGAGAAGATGTCGAAGTCGGTCGGCAACGTCATCGACCCGTTCAGCCTCGTCGATCACTACGGCGTCGACCCGGTGCGCTATTTCTTCCTGCGCGAGGTGCCATTCGGCCAGGACGGCAACTACAGCCACGAGGCGATCGTCCAGCGCATCAACGCCGATCTCGCCAACGACCTCGGCAACCTGGCGCAGCGCTCGCTGTCGATGATCGCCAAGAACTGCGAGGGCAGGGTGCCCGACATCGGCGCGCTCACGCCGGCCGACGAAGCGATTCTCGCCCGCGCAGATGCCCTGCTGCCGCTCTGCCGCTCGGCGATGGACCGGCAGGAGATCCACTCTGCGCTTGGCGCGATCTGGGCGGTCGTCGCGGAGGCGAACCGCTATTTCGCCGGCGAGGAGCCTTGGAAGCTGCGCAAGACCGACCCGGCGCGCATGGCGACCGTGCTCGCCGTCACCGCGGAGGTGATCCGCCAGGTCGCTGTGCTGGCCCAGCCTGTGATGCCCACGGCGGCGGCGAAGATCCTCGACCAGCTCGCGGTCACCCCCGAGCAGCGCACCTTCGCGAGCCTCGGCCCGGCCGGCCGCCTCGTCGCCGGCACGCCGCTGCCGGCGCCGGAGGGCGTCTTCCCGCGCTATGTCGAGGCCGAGGCGACCTGATGCTGGTCGACAGCCACTGCCACCTCGACGTCCCGGATTTCGAGGCGGACCGCGCGGCGCTGATCGAGCGTGCGGCCGCCGCCGGTGTCGGCGCGATGGTGACGATCTCGACGCGCGTGCGCCGCTTCGACGCGCTGCGCGCGATCGTCGAGGCGGACGACCGTATCTGGTGCTCGGTCGGCACCCATCCGCACCAGGCCGGCGAAGAGAAGGATGTGCCCCTCGACGACATCCTGCGCCTCGCCGAGCATCCGCGCGTGGTGGCGATCGGCGAGGCCGGGCTCGACTACCACTACGACACCGCGCCGCGCGACGACCAGATGGCGGGCTTCCGCCGCCACATCGAGGCGGCCCGCATCACCGGCCTGCCGCTGGTCATCCACGCCCGCTCCGCCGACGAGGACGTGGCGCGCACGCTCGAGGACGAGATGGGGAAGGGGGCCTTCACCGCCGTTCTCCACTGCTTCTCCTCCGGCGCCGAACTGGCGCGGCGCGGGCTGGCGCTCGGTCTCTATGTGTCGTTCTCCGGAATCCTAACCTTCAAGGCCTCCGACGAACTGCGCGCCATCGCCGCCGACGTGCCGCTCGACCGGCTGCTGGTGGAGACGGACGCGCCGTTCCTGTCGCCGATGCCGCTGCGCGGCAAGCGCAACGAGCCGGCCCACGTTGTCCACACGGCGGCGACGCTGGCGGCCGTGAAGGGCGTCACGCCGGAGGCAATTGCGGCGGTGACGACGGACAACTTTTACCGCCTGTTCTCGCGGGCGGTGCGGCCGGCCGGCGCATGAGTTCCGACGTCCTCGAGTTCACCATCCTCGGCTGCGGCTCGTCGACCGGCGTGCCGCGCCTCGACGGCGACTGGGGCACCTGCGACCCGGAAAACCCGCGCAACCGCCGCCGCCGCTGCTCGCTGCTCGTGCGCCGGATCGGGGCGGGGGGCACGACGACGGTGCTCGTCGACACCGGGCCGGACGTGCGGGAGCAACTGCTGTCGGTCGGCGTGACGACGCTCGACGGCGTCCTCTACACCCACCCGCACGCCGATCACCTGCACGGCATCGACGATCTGCGCGGGCTCGCCCTGCGCAACCGCCGCCTGATCGACGTCTATCTCGATGAGCCGACAGCCGAGCGCGCCCACCAGGCGTTCGGCTATTGCTTCCGGACGCCGCCGGGCTCGTCCTATCCGCCGATCCTCGCCGAGCACCGCATCCGCCCCGGCGCGGCCTTCACCATCGAGGGCGGGGGTGGCCCCGTGCCGGTGCTGCCGTTCCTGCAGAACCACGGCGACATCGACTCGCTCGGCTTCCGTTTCGCAGGACTGGCCTATTCGAGCGACCTGCACGACCTGCCGGCCGACAGCCTGCCGCATCTCGCGGGGCTGGATATCTGGATCGTCGACGCCTTGCGCGAGCGCGCCCACGGGAGCCACTTCACCGTCAGCGATGCCCTCAGTTGGATCGAGCGGCTGAAGCCTCGCCGCGCGGTCCTGACCGACCTCAACATCGACCTCGACTATGCGACGCTCGCCGCGCAGCTGCCGCCACATGTCGTGCCGGCCTTTGACGGGCTCGTGCTGGCGCTGCCGGCGCCGCCCGGATCGCCCACGGGCTAGAAGTTCGCCGAGGTCTTCAGGCCGAGGACGAGCACGTCCTTGTTCTTGTCGGTGCCGCCGGGGCGGTGAACGTACTGGACGTTCGGCCGGAACAGCAGCCCGGCGGTCGGCCGGACCGTGTAGTAGACCTCAAAAGCGTACTCGGTGTCCTGCACCGCCACCGGCCCGAGCCCGGCGCGGTTCTGCGCCCGCTGCGACTTCGCCACGTTGTCGTTGACGTGCGTCGCACCGGCGGCAAACGCGATGTCGTCCTGCGGGCGCGAGGCGAACAACCCGGTGTAGACGACGCCGATCGCGCCCTGGCGGTCGGTGAAGGAGGTCCGCTCGTCCGACCAGACGGCGTTCAGGAATACGTTCACGCGCTCCGACACCTGCTGCTGGAAATTGATGTAGGCGCCCCAGCGGCCGCGGTCCTGCGCCGGTGGCAGGCCGGTGACGGCGAAGAAGTTGCCGTTCCGGTCGTAGGCGACGTTGTCGGCGCTCGCGGTCGCATACCAGGCGCCGACCTTGTAGCTGCCGGGCAGGGCGCCGTCGCCGAAGCTCGGCGTCCACGCGACCTCCGCCGGCAGCAACGCCCCGGTCGAGTCCTCGAACCACACCGGCAGCAGGGCGTCCGCCGTGCCGAGATATTTCGGGTTCATGTCGTAGACGCCGGCCTGGACATAGCCGAAGCCCTGCACGTTCACCTTGAGGCGCGTGCCCCACTGGCTGATCGGCCAGTTGTAGATGTAGTCGCCGTCGAGGTTGCCCGGATTGGCGCCGCAGAAGGTCAGGTTCTGGAAGTCGCAGGAGAAGGCGGCGAAATCCTCGCCGAAGGTCATGCGGCCGACTTTCCAGTCGAGAAGATCGTCGGCGAAGGTCTGCTGATACCAGAACTGGGTCAGCCGCGCCGTCTGGCCGCGGCCGAACACCTCCTGCACCTGCTGCAGCGTGCCGAGCTTCGCGTCGGTGCTGAGGTTGCGGCCGTCGCGCTGCGTGAACGTCACCTGGAAACGGGCGTCCGGCACCCCGAGTAGCTTGTCGAGATCGAGCGTGACGCCGGCGGTCCACTGGTCTGCATAGCGGACCATCTGCCGGTCGCCACCGGTCGCGTTGTAGGCGACCTCGCTGACATAGCCGAACTGGAAGTCGAAGCCCTTGTCGCGCAGCCGCAGGCGTTCGCCGGCCCAGTCGCCGAACAGCCAGGGCTCGGAATCGGCGGCGGACGTGGTGGCGGGCGACGTCTCGACGGACGACTTGGCGACGGACGGCTCATCGGCCCACGAGACGAGAGGCAGGAGCAGAAGCGCAACGAAGGCTAACGAACCGCCGGCCGCTGCTGGTTGCGCCATCACCGTCTCCCGATCGTTTGCCGCCGTGCATTCTGTGTGCGCGGATTTCAGGACCGGGCCGCGGGGCGCCGGGTCATCGTCGACTATTAGATGATTCTCGCGGATCGCCGATCAGCCGCGTCGGATCGTCCCCAGGATGCGCGCTCCTCGTCGGGGCGCCGAAAGTGCGCGGCGGCACCGGTGGCCCGAACCGGATCGTGGCGCTCGTCAGAGGATTGCCGCATAGGATGGACGGCGGCGCCGACTCGGTCGGCGCCGCCGGCGCGGTCGCCGGGCACACGTGTCCGGATTTCGGTTCCATAATCCATGTTATGCGACATTCCGATATGCTAAGCCTTTGGCGCCATCTGAGTGGCTACGCCTGGACGTTCCCGACGAAGCCCACCGCCTTCACCGGACCGACGGCCCTCGCCGGCCGATCGCGATCAGCGCCGCCGCGAAGCCCGACGGCGCGGAGGGCATCGCGATGACGCCGACACGCGACATCGAGCGCCTCGTCGAGATCATGGCGCGGCTGCGCGATCCGGACCGCGGCTGTCCGTGGGACGTCCAGCAGACCTTCGCGACGATCGTTCCGTACACGATCGAGGAAGCCTACGAGGTGGCCGATGCCATCGAGCGCGGCGATCTCGACGATCTCCGCGACGAGCTCGGCGATCTGTTGCTGCAGGTCGTTTTCCACGCGCGCATGGCCGAGGAAGCCGGCGCCTTCGGCTTCGGCGACGTCGTGCTCGCCATCAACGAGAAGCTGGTTCGCCGGCACCCGCACGTCTTCGGCGATCTAGAGGGGGCCGATCCGCAGGCCGTGAAGCGGCTGTGGGCGACGATCAAAGCGCAGGAGAAGCAGGCGCGTCTCGCACGGCGCGCCGCTCAGGGGCTGCCGCCGGATCCGCCGGCAGGGGCCCTCGACGGGGTTCCCGGCGCCCTGCCCGCCCTCGGCCGCGCCGTCAAGCTGCAGGAGCGCGCCGCGCGCGTCGGCTTCGACTGGCCCGAAGTCCGCCAGGTGCTCGACAAGATCGAGGAGGAAGTCGCGGAGCTGCGCGCCGAGCTCACCGCCGGCGATCCCACCCGGCTGGCAGACGAGGTCGGTGACCTGCTGTTCGCAGTCGCCAATCTCGCCCGCCACGCCGGCGTCGACCCGGAGACGGCGCTCGCCGGCACCAACGGCAAGTTCACTCGCCGCTTCGCCCACATCGAGGCGCGCCTCGCCGAGGTCGGTCGCGGCCCGCACGAGGCGAGCCTCGAGGAGATGGAGGCCCTGTGGCAGGAGGCGAAGGCCGAGGAGCGCCGCTGACGGCCCCGTCGGGTGGCCGTCAGCCGCGACAGAGCATCGAGACGTCAACGCCTTAGGGACGCCCCCTCGCCGGTCGTCTCAGGCTGCGCCGCCTCAAGCGGCGAACGAGTAGGAGAACCCGGCGCGTTCGAGCAAACCGACGATCGCCTCGTTGCCGGGCGTCAGCACGACGCCGTCGATGAGCGTGTTGGTCAGGTCGGCGGTGAGTGCGCCCTGGCTGCGGTTGTCGGGATTGACGCCCTTGGAGATGAGCGTCCCGGCCAGCTCCCACACCGCGTTGTGGCAGGCGCAGAAGACGACGCCGCGCTTCTGCAGCACCGGGATGTAGTTGCCGAGCGTGTCGGAGTAGAGCCCCGTTGGGTCCTCGATGTCCTTCACCTGCGCCTTCGTCACCTTCGGGTCCTTGATCAGCGTGTTGCGCTTGAAGGCACCGTCCGTCAGGCTCGCGAGGTCGTACTTCTCCCAGGCGGCCTGGCTGTAGAGGCTGTACTGGGCGGGGCCGTGCGGGGTCGCCACCATCAGGAAGTTGGGATGACCGAGGGCGAAGGCCTCGGCGTTCATGGTGTTGCGGATCTGCGTCAGCCAGGTGCCGGCGATGTCGGTGGTGTCGAAAACGTGCTTCTGCTTCCCGCCATAGGCGAGGATGAGGTCCATCGCCTCGGTGTCCCACTGGCCGGGCTTCGTCAGGATCATCGGCGCCTTCTTCGCGCCGCGTCGCCGCCGGATGTCGGCCAGCGCCCGATAGAACGAGCGCAGCCGGTCGGCCCCCTCCGGCAGATAGTCCGTATCCCGCGCGCTCGCCTCGACGGCGGCCTCTGCCGGCACCGCGGTCGCCACGGCGGCCCCGGCAATCCCAGCAACGGCCGCGATCGTCTGCAGCGTCGCCCTGCGGGTCAGTCCATCACTTGTCATGATTCAGTCCCCCGGTAGCCGTCGCGACCCCGGGGCAGTTTTGGCATTTGGCCCGCACGCACGCCAGCCTGACGCGGCTGATTTTTTTGCCGCCCGGGACCTCGCGACGGGGTGCCGGTCCGCCGTCCGGCACGGATCGTCGGCGTCCGCTCAGGCGGCGCCGGCGCGGCGCGATCCGCGTGCAGGGGCCTGGATGTAGCGTCCGGCGCGCTGCTTGAACGGCACTTTCTGGCGCGGCGGCACGCGCAGCACGAGATGGACGCCGTCGTCCCCGTCGTGGCGCTCCATCACCTCAGTCGAGCGGTGCAGCCAGGCGAGAAGCTCGCCTTCCGTCACCGGCACGGTGATGCGCACCTGCCATTTGTCCTCCGACAGACGCGCTTCGATGCGCGCGAGCAGGTGCTCGATCCCCTCGCCCGTCACCGCAGAGATCGCCACCGGCCCCTCGCCGTCCGTGGCGGCGAGCAGGCGCGCGCGGCGGTCGGCGTCGATGAGATCGATCTTGTTGAGGACCTCGATCAGCCGGTCGCGATCGTGCGGATCAATGTCGAGGAGCGTCAGCGTCTCCTGGACGTCGCGCGACTGGGCATCCGAATCGGGATGGGAGACGTCGCGCACGTGCAGGATGACGTCGGCCTCGACGACCTCCTCGAGCGTGGCGCGGAAGGCGGCGACGAGGTGGGTCGGCAGGTCGGAGATGAAGCCGACGGTGTCCGACAGGATCGCCGAGCCGCCATGCGGCAACCGGATCTGCCGCAGCGTCGGGTCGAGGGTCGCGAACAAGAGGTCCTTCGAGAGCACGCCGGCGTCGGTCAGCCGGTTGAACAGCGTCGACTTGCCGGCGTTGGTGTAGCCGACGAGCGCGATCACCGGATGCGGCACCTTCTTGCGGTTCGCCCGGTGGAGGCCGCGCGTGCGCTTCACGTCCTCGAGCTCGCGCTCGATCTTGATGATGCGCTCCTGGATCAGCCGGCGATCCGCCTCGATTTGGGTCTCGCCGGGGCCGCCGAGGAAGCCGAAGCCGCCGCGCTGGCGCTCGAGATGGGTCCACGTGCGGACGAGCCGGCTTTTCTGCCAGTTGAGATGGGCGAGTTCGACCTGCAATGTGCCTTCGCGCGTGCGGGCGCGTGCGCCGAAGATCTCAAGGATCAGCGCGGTGCGGTCGAGCACCTTGGCGCTCCACGCCTTCTCGAGATTGCGCTGCTGCACCGGTGTCAGCGGATGGTCGACGACGACGAGATCCGCCTCTTCGGTCGAGACGGCGAGCTTCAGTTCCTCGACCTTGCCGGTGCCGAACAGGGTCGCCGGGCGGGTCGCGGAGAGGCGCACGACATAGGCGCCGACGACCTCGAGATCGATCGCGCCGGCGAGGCCGACCGCTTCGGCGAGACGCGCCTCGGGCGAGCGCATCTTGGCGCCCTCCCCGGTCTCGGCGCTGCGCCGCTCCGTGCGCACGGGCGCGATGACAATAGCGCGCGTACGCTTCGCGATGCGCGAGATCCCGTCCCGCCTGTCACGCCGGTCTGCACCGGGTTCGTCGTCGTGCTCTGTTCGATTGCTCAAAGGAGGGGCCGGTTCTTCCTCGTGGAGAGCGTCGTCGGTGCGGCGCGGCGCACCGGAGCACGACACTCATCGCATGAAAGCAAAGCGGACGGCGAGGAGTTCCGCATCCTCGCGGCGAGCGACCGAATCAACAGACCTCCGCGCCCGTCGCAACGAGCGCGGAGCCTGGCCGATGGATAGCCGCCGAACCGTCGCGTCGGGGTCAGGCCTCTTCCGTGGGCTCGAACAGCTGGATCGGCTGGTTCGGCATGACGGTCGAGATCGCGTGCTTGTAGACGAGCTGGGAGTGTCCATCCCGCCGCAGCAGGACGCAAAAATTGTCAAACCAGGTCACAACACCTTGCAGCTTAACACCGTTGACGAGGAAGATAGTCAGTGGAGTCTTATGCTTGCGGACGTAATTTAGGAAGGTGTCCTGTAGATTTTGTGCGCGGTCCGCCATGGTATGTTTTTCCTATTCTTACGAGCCGACGATGCTTTCACAGCAATCTCTCTTTTTGACCGAGGCCCAGTCTTGGAGAGGAGAGCGAGTAGATGACTATCCGCCCACACTGCGCAGTCGAGCAGTTGCATCGTCGGCTCAAGTTATACCGCACCTGCGAAGAAAGGGGATCGGAATCTCTCCCGTCTGCGTCAAACGGCCACGAGTTCGGTCGCCTCGTGGAAGTGGCTCCGGAGCGCCCGCGTCACGGGTCCCGGCCGTCCGTCGCCCACCATATGGCCGTCGATCCGCACCACCGGCATGACGAGCGTCGTCGCCGCGGTGATGAACGCTTCCCGCGCCGCCAGGGCTTCCGGCACCGAGAACGGGCGCTCCTCGAGGGGCACGCCCTGGCGCGCCGCCACCTCGCAGACGACCTCGCGGGTGATGCCGCGCAGGATGCCCCGCGTCGCCGGGCGGGTGACGAGGCGTCCCTCCCCCGTGACGATCCAAGCGTTGGTCGAGCCACCTTCCGTGACAAGACCGTCGGAGGTGACGAACCAGGCCTCCCGGGCGCCCGATTCCTTCGCCTGCTGCTTGGCGAGTACGTTCGGCAGGAGACCGACTGTCTTGATGTCGACGCGGTCCCACCGGTTCTCCGGCACGGTGATGACGGCCACGCCCTCACCCGCCTGCCGGTCGGCCTTGGCGAAGTCCGCGGCGCGCGCCGTCATGACGACGGCGGGGGCGACGTCGCTGCTCGGAAACACGTGGTCGCGCCGGGCGACGCCGCGCGTCACCTGGATGTAGACCATGCCGTCGCGGACGCGGTTGCGGCGGACCACCTCGCGCATGATCTGCCGCAGCGCCGCATCGCTCATCGGCGCGCGGATCCGCAGTTCCGACAGCGAGCGCGCCAACCGGGCGAGATGGCGGGTCGCATCCACCAGGTGACCGCCATAGACCTCGCAGACCTCGTAGACGCCGTCGCCGAACTGGTAGCCTCGATCCTCGATGTGCACGGCCGCCTCGGCATGCGGGACATAGAGGCCATTCACATAGGCGATCCGGCTCATGGGGACTCCGACTTTGCTCGAAGATTGAGGAATAAGTATCTGAATATCAGAAGAATTCCAGGCTGACGCGGAACATCTGCTCGACCAGCCTGAGCCGTTGGGCGAGCGCGAAGATAACAACCCGGTCACCCGACTGGATCTGTGTCTCGCCCGTCGGCACGATCACGGCGCGCTTGCGGTAGATGGCGCCGATGCGCACCCCGTCGGGCAGGTCCAGATCGCGCAGCGGCCGTCCGACCAGGGGCGAAGTCTGCAGCGCCTCGGCTTCGATCAACTCGGCCGCACCATTCTGCAGGGACTGCACGCTGCGGATGCGGCCGCGGCGGACGTGGCGCAGGATGCGCGAAACCGTTACCGCCCGCGGATTGACGTAGGCGTCGATGCCGAGCGCATGGGTGAAGGCGGGATAGCTCGTCGAGTTGATCAGGCAGAGATTGCGCTTGCAGCCGAGGTTCTTCGCCATCACCGCCGACAGGATGTTGGTCTCGTCGTCGTTCGTCAGCGCGACGAGGCTGTCGGCGTCCTGGACGTCCGCCTCGCGCAGCATGACCTGGTCGAGGGCGCTGCCATTGATGATGACCGTGCGGTGCAGCGACTCCGACACCGCCACCGCCCGGTCGCGGTTCTCCTCGATCAGCTTCACCCTGGCATTGGCGAAGCGGGCCTCCAGCGACTGCGCCACGAAGAAGCCGATGTTGCCCCCGCCGGCGATGACGATGCGCGTCGCCTCGGGCTCCTCGTGGCCGAAGATCGCCAGCGTGCGCTTCACCTGGTCGCGCTTCGCCACGACATAGGCGAGATCGCCGACCAGGATCGCGTCCTCGCTGCGCGGCACGAACAACCGCGCGCGGCGCAGGATGCCGACGACCACCGCCCCGAGATCGGGGAACAGCTCCGTCAACTGGCGCAGGGGCGTGTCGACGATCGGGCAGTCGGCCGTGCAGTCGATGCCGAGCACGACGACCTCGTCATCCGCGAAGGTGACGGTCTCCACCGCTCCCGGCAGGGCGAGACGCCGCAGAACGGTCTCGCCCACCTCGATCTCCGGCGAGATGATGACGTCGATCGGCATGTTGTCGCGACGGAACAGGTCCTGCCAGTGCGGCGCGAGATAGCTCTGGGCGCGGACGCGCGCGATCTTCGTCGGCACGTTGAACAGGGAATGCGCCACCTGGCAGGCGACCATGTTCACTTCGTCCGACAGCGTCACTGCGATCAGCATGTCGGCCTGGTCGATGCCGGCCTCCGCCAGCACCTCCGGGTGGGAGCCGTGGCCGACGACGCCGCGGACGTCGAGATTGTCACGCACGAGGTTCACGAGGCGCGCCTGTGCGTCGACCACGGAGACGTCGTTCTGTTCGGCGGCCAGCCGCTCGGCGATGCCGTAGCCGACCTGACCTGCCCCGCAGATGACGATGCGCATGACTGCTCCCGTTCGCGCCGGCGCGCGGCCCCGCCGCGTGTTCTAGCGCATCTGCCGCAGTGCGAAAGCGCCTGTCGCGCGGTTCAGGCGACGCCGAGCGACTTCAGCTTGCGATGCAGGGCGGAGCGCTCCATGCCGACGAACTCCGCCGTGCGGGAGATGTTGCCACCAAAGCGGTTGATCTGGGCCTTCAGATAGTCGCGCTCGAAGACCTCGCGGGCGTCGCGCAGCGGCAGGGCCATCAGATGCTCGCCCCCCGCCCCGGTCGGCAGCGCCGGCACCATCGCACCGATCTCGGTCGGCAGCAGGTCGGCGGTGATCACGGCCTCCGCGTCGCCGCGTGTGAGGATCATCAGGCGCTCGACGTTGTTGCGGAGCTGGCGGATGTTGCCCGGCCAGTCGTGGGCCTGCAGCACTGCCATCGCGTCGTCGCCGATCCGGCGGATCGGCAGGCCCGCGGTGCGGGCGATCTGGTCCATGAAGAAGCCGACGAGCTCGGGAATGTCCTCGCGCCGCTCGGCGAGCGCCGGAACGCGGATCGGCACGACGCTGAGGCGGTGGAAGAGATCCTCCCGCAGCGTGCCATCGGCGATCTCTTGCTCGAGATCGCGCGCGCTAGAGGACAGGATGCGGACGTCAACCTTGACCTTTGTGGAGCCGCCGATGCGCAGGAACGTCTGCTCGACGAGCACCCGCAGGATCTTGCCCTGCGTCTCGCGCGGCATGTCGGCCACCTCGTCGAGGTAGAGCGTGCCGCCGTGCGCCTCCTCGAGCGCCCCCACCTTGCGGGAGCGGCCGTCGGAGCCCTCGATGCCGAACAGTTCCTCCTCCATGCGGTCGGGCGTGATCGCCGCCGCATTGACGATGACGAACGGCCCGCTCGACCGATGCGAGAGGGAGTGGATCGTCCGCGCCACCAGTTCCTTGCCGCTGCCGGAGGGACCGGAGATCAGGATGCGGCTGTTGGTCGGCGCCACCCGCTCGATCGTCTGGCGGAGTTGGTTCATCGACGAGGAGGCGCCGACGAGGTCGGTCGCCTCGGTCATCCGCTCCTTCAGCGACCGGATCTCGCGCTTCAGCGACGAGGCTTCCAGTGCCCGTTCGGTGGCGAGCACCAGGCGGTCCGCCTTGAACGGCTTCTCGATGTAGTCGTAGGCGCCCCGCTTGATCGCGGAGACGGCCGTCTCGATGTTGCCGTGGCCGGAGATGATGACGACCGGAAGGTCGGGATGCTGCTCGCGGATCGCATCGAGGAGCGCCAGCCCGTCGAGGCGGCTGCCCTGCAGCCAGATGTCGAGGATGACGAGCGACGGCCGGCGGTCGCGGATGGCGGCGAGCGCCTGGTCGCTGTCGCCGGCGGTGCGCGTGCCGTTGCCCTCGTCCTCGAGGATGCCCGCGATCAGCTCGCGGATGTCCGCCTCGTCGTCGATGATCAGGATGTCAGTCGCCATGGCTGCTTCGGACACTTTCGGAGGACGGGACGGCAGCGCTGCTGCCGAGGACATCGAGAGGTTCGACCGAGGGCGATCTGCGCTCGGTCGCGGGCGGCGAGCCGGGCTCGGCTCTCGAGGACGCCAGAACCGGGCCATTACCATCGGCGCGGATGACCAGGCGCACGCACGCACCGCGGCCGCCGGCGGCGACGGCGGGCGAATCGAGGAGTTCGATCCGGCCACCGTGCTCCTCGACGATCTTGCCGACGATGGCGAGGCCGAGGCCGGTGCCCTTCTCGCGCGTCGTCATATACGGCTCGAGCAGACGCTCGCGGCCGTCCTTGGGCAGGCCGATGCCGTTGTCGACGACGTCGATAACGAGTTCGTCGCCGGTGCGATGGACGGACACCTCCACCCGCCCCGGTCCGCGGACGTCGGCCGGCACCGCCACGACCGCCTCGACGGCGTTCTTGACGACGTTGGCGACCGCCTGGCCGATCAGCCGGCGGTCGAAGCGGCCGGTGATCGCATCGCTCGGCAGCCGCGAGACGAACTGCACGTCGGGATGGCCGACGCTCTGCAGGAACAACGCCTCGCGCACCGCCTCGCCGAGATCGCCGGGCTCGAAGACCGGCTTCGGCATGCGCGCGAACGAGGAGAACTCGTCGACCATCCGGCCGATGTCGCCGACCTGGCGGATGATGGTGTCGACGCACTGGTCGAAGACCGCCCGGTCGTCCTCGATGCGCTTGCCATAGCGCCGGCGGATGCGCTCGGCGGAGAGCTGGATCGGCGTCAGCGGATTCTTGATCTCGTGGGCGATGCGACGCGCCACGTCGGCCCAGGCGGAGGTCCGCTGCGCCGTCACCAGATCGGTGATGTCGTCGAGTGTCACCACCCGATCCTGGCCGCTGCCGTCGGGACGCCGGTCCGTGGTCACGCGGACGTTGACGATGCGCTCCTGGCCATTGCGCAGCAGCCGGATCTGCAGCTGCCGCGGCCGGTCCGCCGTCTCACGCCCAGCCGTCTCCCGCCCGGCCGGCTGCAGGGCCGGGGCGATTTCCGGCACCATGTCGGTCAGGTCCCGGCCGACGAGATCGCCCTCGTCGGCGGCGAGAAGCAACTGGGCCGATCGATTGGCGAGCGAAATCAGCCCGGTCTCGTCGATGCCGATGACCCCCGCCGTGGCGCCCGCCAGCACCGCCTCGGTGAAGCGGCGGCGCCGATCGATCTGGTCGCTGGCGGAGACGATCTCTTCGCGCTGCGAGTGCAGTTGCTGCGTCATGGCGTTGAACGTCTCGCCGAGATGGGCGAGGTCGCCGTCACCCTTCTCGATCGGCACCTTCGCATCGAGGTTGCCGTGGGCCACCTGGTCCGCGGCCGTGATGAGGCGCCGGATCGGCGTGACGAGGCGATTGGCGAAACCGAAGCCCAGCCAGATCGCCGCCACCAGCAGGACCAGGGCCAGTCCGACATAGACGAGCGCGAAGGCGATCAGCACGCCCGTGCGGGACGCCTCGAGGTCGCGGAACTCGAGCGCGCCCTCTTGAGCGAGCCGCATGTAGTCGACGACGCGCGGGTCCATCGACCGCGTCACGTAGAGGTACATGTCGTCATAGGCGACGAGCTTGGCGACCCCGCCGACCTGGTTGGTGCCGCCGGGAGCGATCA
The DNA here is from genome assembly GCA_945898215.1 of Pseudoxanthobacter soli DSM 19599. Classification (GTDB taxonomy): domain Bacteria; phylum Pseudomonadota; class Alphaproteobacteria; order Rhizobiales; family Segnochrobactraceae; genus CAMDHY01. The sequence continues at coordinate 58,478 of CAMDHY010000001.1, forward strand.
GGATCGGCCCCTTGTCGGCGGCCCTGGCGAAGGCCTCGACCGGCGGGAGTTCGAACGTCTGGTCGAGGTCGAGGATGGTGCGGGTGACGACGGTGCCGTCGCCCTTCATCAGGAAGACCGCCGGCACCTGCCGCAGCGACGCCTGCGTGCTCAGGAAGCGGTCGAACTGGACGGGTTCGTAGTCGTACATCGTGCGTGCGCGGTCGATCTCGGTGGCCAGCGCGATGAGATCGCCGCGCAGGACACGACCGTGCTCCTCGACGTAGGCGCTCGCCACGGCGACCGCGTTGTCGACGATCCCCCGCGTCCGCTCCTCGAACCAGCGATCGAGGCCGCGATCGAGCGTGATCGTCGCCAGGATCGCCACCAGCACGGCCGGCAAGGCCGCGATGACGCTGAACAGCGCGACGATACGCACATGCAGGTCTGCGCCCGCGCGGCCTCGTTGGCGCGCGAGCCAGAGAAGCCGGATCTCGACCGCCACCGAGGCCACGAGAACCGCGACGATCACGCCGTTGATGGCGAGCGCGCTCGACACGATCTCCGGCGTCGGCGACAGGGGTGTCAGCCCCGTGAGGACGAGGAACGTCACCGTCACGGAGACGAGGGCGAGGATGGTCGCGACGAGGCCGATACGGCGCAGAAGGCGCAGACGGTCCGGCCCCCCGCCGGGTGTGCTGGTCGTCATGCGAGGCAGGGCCTCGTTCGTCACCGCCATTCGATTCCTGTCAGCCCGGCTCGGAGGGCGTCACCCGATTACAACATTGTTGCGAAAATGAGACATCATCCGTACCGACAGGCCGATTGGAACGGGTGGCGCCAGTGGCGCGTTGCGGGCTTGGCCTCCAGCGAGGCTGCTCGGGAGGGGGATTATGGCGCCGCGGCCGTTCTGGAAGGGCTACCTCAAGCTCTCGCTCGTCACCTGCCCCGTCTCGATGACGCCGGCGACCACCGAGAGCGAACGGCTCCGCTTCCACACCCTCAACAGTGAAACCGGCAACCGCGTCCAGAGCCACTATGTCGACGCCGTCACCGGCGCGGTGGTGGAGGACGAGGTGAAGGGCTATCCCCGCGTCGACGACGACTACGTCATGCTGGAGGACGAGGATCTCGACGCCGTCGCCCTCGACAGCACCCGCACCATCGACGTCGAGACGTTCGTCGCGCGGGATTCGATCGCCTGGATCTGGCAGGACAAGCCGCATTTCCTCGTGCCCGGAGGCGGCGTCGGCGAGGAGGCCTTTGCCGTCATCCGCGAAGCGATGCGCGCGACGAAGACGGTCGGGATCGCAAGGCTGGTGCTCTATCGTCGCGAGCGGGCGGTGATGCTGGAGCCGCGCGACACCGGCATCGTGCTGTGGACGCTGCGCTACGGCGACGAGGTCCGCGCCGCGGGCGACACGTTCGCGGCCCTCGCGGGCGAGCGTCCCGACGAGGAGGCGCGCGCGCTCCTGGAGCGTCTGATCGAGAAGCGCACCCGCGCCTGGGACCCGGCCCTCGTTCAGGATCCCGTGCAGGACCGTCTCAAGGACATCATCGCAGGGAAGAAGAAGCCGCGCCGCAAGGCGCCGGCCAAGCGGGAGACGGACGCACCTTCGGACGGTGGCAACGTTATCAGCATCATGGATGCGCTGAAGCGCAGTCTCGAGGCCGACGGTGGCGCCCGGAAGCGGCGCTGAGACGGCGCGCCAACCCGTCTAGCCTGGCATCAACTTCCAGACATCCGTGATGTCGAAGCAGACCGTCTTCTTCTGGCTGCCCTTCACGAGAGTGAGGACATCGTAGCTTCGGCCATCGGGTCCGCCCATCAGCGCCTGCGAATCCCGCGACCAGCCGGGAAGATTGCGCCGGATCCAGTCGTACTCGGCGGCGATACCTTCCCGGTAGCTCGACGCCTGCGTGATCTTCAGGGAGACGTCCGCCGCGAAGGGGCACGTCGTCGCGACATAGCGGATCTTGCCGGGCCCGGCCGTCTCGGTGCCCCCGGCCGTCGGGCCGCTCGCGGTGCCCCCGCCGGATGTCGTGCAGGCCGTCAGGCCGATCAACGCCAACCCAGACATCATCGTCCCGAAACGCATCGCCGCCCCCTTCAACCCTCGCGCGAAACTCGCAGCGAACCCCCTGCTGCGTCAATGCATCGTCTCGGTCGATTGGTTTGCGCCCTCGCCGGTATCAGCGTCGGCGGGCACGCGCCGTCTTCGCAGCCGCCGGCAACGGCACCGCTGCCTCCCGGAAATCGGCCCACGGATCGTGCTCGAGGCTCGCGAGCCGTGCCGGGGCGTTGGCGACGGTGAAGTAGTTGGGCGCGACCTCGCCGACCTCCTGCCACGACAGCGGCATCGACACCGGCGCCCCGGCCCGCGCACGCGTGGAATAAGGTGCGACGGCTGTCGCCCCGCGGCCGTTGCGGAGATAGTCGACCAGGATGCGGCCGTGGCGCTTGGCCTTGCTGACGGTGGCGACGAAGCTGTCCGGGGCGTCGGCCGCCATGGCGTTGGCGATCGATTTGCAGAACGCCTTCACCACAACCCAGTCAGCCTTGGGCTTCAGGGGCGCGACGACGTGGAGGCCCTTCCCGCCCGTCGTCTTGACGAAGGCTGTGAGCCCCGCGTCGCCGAGGCGGGCGCGCACCTCGCGGGCCGCGGCGACCACGGTCTCCCAAGACACCCCCTCGCCCGGATCGAGGTCGAGGATGATCATGTCCGGCCGCTCGATGTCGGCCAGCGTCGAACCCCAGGGGGGGATCTCCAGCACGCCGGCCTGCACCAGCCCGATCAGCCCGTCGAGGTCGTCGATGACGACGATCGGCTCGCCGGACGGGTCGCCGGGATCGGTGACGGCGCGGATCGCCTTGTTCGCCCCCTTCCACAGGTGCTTCTGGAAGAAGCAGGACTCCGTCGTGCCGCCGGGGCAGCGCAGCATCGACAGCGGCCGCGCCACCACGAACGGCGCGATCTTCCGCCAGACGTCCATGTAGTAGTCGGCGAGCCCCTGCTTGGTGACGCCAGCGTCCGGCCAATAGACGCGATCGGGATGGGTGAGCTTCACGGCCGACCGCGTGGCAGCCTTCGCCGGCGCCGGCGCGGCACTCGCCGTCTTCTCCCCGTCCCCCTCGCGGCGGACGTCTGCCGCATCCTTGTCCTCGCGCAGGCCACGGAACGAGGCGTGGCGCAGGTGGCCGTCCGCCGTCCACCCGGCGAACTCCACCTCGGCCACCAGTTCCGGGCGCACGAACCGCACGCCGCGCGCCTGGTCGGACGTGAGGCCGGCGGCGAACGGGCTCGTCTTCACCGGGATCGCCGCCAGGCGCTTGTGGAGATCGCGCGCGACCGCGGCCGTGTAGCCGGTGCCGACCCGGCCGACATGGACGAGGCGCCCGTCGTCGTAGATGCCAAGCACGAGCGAGCCGATGGCCGTCGAGGTTGTCGAGGACGGCAGGTAGCCGGCGACGACGAACTCCTGCCGGTGGCCGCACTTCGACTTCAGCCACGTCTTGCCGCGGCCGGAGCGGTAGGGTGCGTCGCCCCGCTTCGAGACCACGCCCTCGAGGCTGAGACGACACGCATGGCGCAGCACGAGATCGCCGTCATTGCCGAAATGCGCGCTGTAGGCGACGGCGCCCGTTGCGGGGATCAGGGCCTCCAGCATCGCCTTGCGATCGACGAGTCCGACACCCGTCAGGTCGACGCCGTCGAGGTGGAGGAGGTCGAAGGCGTAGTAGCGGAAGCGATTGCTGCGACCCTCGCTGAGGTCGGCCTGGAGGGCGGAAAAGTCCGACGCGCCGTTTGCAGTTTCGACGACGATTTCCCCGTCGATGAGGGCCGTTTCGACCGTCAGCCCGGCCAGAGCCTCCGCGACATCCGTGCCGAAACGAGCGGTCCAGTCTAGGCCGGTACGGGTCAGAAGCCGCACGCGCCCACCCTCGATACGCGCTTGAATCCGATAGCCGTCGAACTTGATCTCGTGCACCCACGCGGCACCCGAGGGCGGCTTCGATTGCAGGGTCGCCAGCGCCGGCGGAACGAAGTCCGGCAGGGCGGCGCGCTTGCCGCCCTTCGGCACCGCCCGCGCCGCCTCCGGTGCCGGGGCCGTTCCGCCTGCCGGTGCCTTCGCGGCGGCCTTGCTCTTGCGCGGCGAGGCCTTCTTCGCCGCGGGTGCGCCTGCTGCCGGCGCCGCCTTGGCGATCCGGCCGGTCTTCGACGACCACCCCGGGGCCTCGCCGGCCACCTCCGCGACGTCGCGTCCCGTCACCACCGAACCCGGGCGCTCCTCGAGGATGTCCGGTGCCGACGCCGGGCGGGCGGCCTCGTCCTCGCTCTTGATCAAGAGCCAGTTCTCGTGCTTCTCGCCCGGCTTCTTCTGCATCCGCACCAGATGCCAACGCCCTTTGAGCTTCTCGCCCGCGAGCTCGAATTCGAGGTGCCCCTTGGCGTAGCCCTTCTTCGCGTCCCCGACAGGCGTCCAGCGTCCGCGGTCCCAGAGGACGACGGTCCCACCGCCGTACTCGCCCTTCGGGATCGTCCCCTCGAACTCGCCGTAGTCGATCGGGTGATCCTCGACATGCACCGCGAGCCGCTTCTCGCCGGCGACGAGGCTCGGACCCCGGGTCACCGCCCAGCTCTTCAGGACCCCGTCCATCTCGAGGCGGAAGTCATAGTGGAGGCGCCGGGCCGCATGCTTCTGGACGACGAAGGCACCCGCTTCCCGCCGCCCGCGCACCGTGCCCCACGGCTCCGCGGTCTTGGTGAAGTCGCGCTTCTGCCGGTAGAGATCGAGCGCCATCGCGGCCTAGCCCGCCTTGCGCCGGGGCGCGGCGGCGGCCTTGCCGCTGGCGCGCACCCGCGCCGCCGGCTTGCCGCTCGCAGCCTTCGCCTCGGCGGTCGGCTTCTCGTCGGCACCTCCCGCGGCCGTCCGCTTCTTCGCCGCTGCAGGCTTCTTCGCGGGTGTCTTCGCTGCCGAACCTGTGGCCGCACCGGTTTTTGAACCGGCGGCCTTGCCCTCGCTGCCTCCAGCCGCGGGTTTCCCCGCGGCGCCGGCGCTGCGCCGCAGCGCGTCGAGGAGATCGACCACCTTGCCGGTCGTCGCGACCTTGCGGGGGGCGATCTTGCGCCCCTCGAGCTTCGCCTTGACCATGTCGGCGAGCGCGGCCTCGTAGCGATCATCGAAGTCTTCCGGCCGGAAAGCGCCACGCTTCGACGCGATGATGTGCTCGGCGAGCTTGAGCATCTCGCCCTCGATCTTGACGTCGGGCACCTCGGCGAAGACGTCGCTCGCAGCCCTGACCTCGTAGTCGAACTTCAGCGTCGTGGCGATCAGGCCGTCCTCGAACGGGCGGACCAGCAGGGTGCGGGCGCGGCGGAACAGCACCGTCGTCGCCAGCGCCGCCGCAGATTTCCCACGCATCCCATCGCGGATGAGGGCGTAGGTCTCGCTCGCCACCGCGCCATCGGGGGCAAGGAAGTAGGGCCGATCGAGATAGAGCGTATCGATGTCGTCGCAACGCAGGAAGGCCGTGACGGACAACGTCTTGTCGCTCTCCGGCACCGCGGCGGCGACCTCGTCGGGCGACAGCACGATATGCTCGTCCTTGCCGGTCTCGTAGCCCTTCACCTGATGCTCGCGGTCGACGGGTTCACCCGTGACGGCGTCGACGAACGCCCGCTGTACCCGGTTGCCCGTCGCCCGGTTCAGGGTGTGGAAGGCGATACGCTCGGAGGTCGAGGCCGCGGCGTAAAGGCCGACCGGGCAGGTCAGTTCGCCGATCTTCAGGAAGCCCTTCCAGCTCGCACGCCCCGCCATCGCCGCCGCTCCCCCTGATCGCCCGCGTTGAGGCGCTACGACAGAATGCGCACGACACCCCGTGCGTTCCCCCGTGGCGCTCGCCGGCGAAGCGGAGCCGGGGGCGTCCCGCCACGCGCATCGACATCCCCTCCTCCGGGTGCCGGCCGTCGCGCGATCACAATCCTCGACTGATGGTCCACCCTGGGCGAAAATGGTAGCGGTGCCAGGGGAAAAGTCGCACGAACCGTTGGACTTCGCCGGTCAATCTCGTGCGCGTGCCTGATCGGGGGATAGCCAGTGTCATCAGCCAGTCGTGACTTTGCCGCGCCGGACCGCGCATCCGGTTCCGTTTGCCGCACGGGCCTCGCCCGCGTCCTCGGTAGCGCCGCCCTGGCGCTCGGCCTGATCGCGACGAGCCTCGCCGGCGCCGTGGACCCGGCCCGTGCCGCGCCGGTCGCCGAGCCTTCAGGGCTGCGCTCGCAGCTCCAGTCCGCCCTCGACGACTACCTTCGCCGCTACGGCGAGGCCGAGCACATCTCGGGTCTCTCCGCCTTCGTCAGTCGCCGCGACGGCGACCCCGGCGTGACCGCGACTGCCGGCACGACCCGGTGGCAGGGCCGCGGCGAGCCGATCAGCCCCGACACGCTCTTCCAGATCGGCAGCAACACCAAGGCGTTCACCTCGGTCATGCTCCTCAAGCTGGAAGCCGACGGGCTCCTCGACATCGACGACACCATCGGCGACCACCTGCCCCAGTATCCGGCCTGGAAGACCGTTTCGATTCGACGCCTCCTCAGCATGACGAGCGGCCTGCCGACCTACAGCGAGGCGCCGAGGTTCATGAAGCACCAGGCGGCCGATCCGGATCGCCACTACACCCTCGAACAGCTCGTCGCCTATGCCTATCCCTCGCAGGGCAACGACCTGCCCGACAACAAGGGCTGGTTCTATTCCAACACCAACTATGTCCTCGGCGGGATGATCGTCGAAAAGCTGCGCAAGCAGGCCTATGAAGACGTCATCCGCAAGGAGATCTTCCGCCCCCTCGGCCTGAACCGCACCCACTACGCGGACCGTCAGCTGCCGAGCCGGGTGCTGGATCAGGCGGCCGGCGGCTATTTCGACAATCCGGTCTGCAGCCTCTACACGCCCGACTGCAAGGTCGGCCAGCTGACGCCGCTCGTCGGCAAGAACCTGCAGCGGGCCGACCTCAGCTGGGCGGGTCCAGCCGGGGGCATCGTCTCGACCCCGAAGGACCTGACGTACTGGATCCGTCACCTGTTCGCCGGTCGGGTGCTGCCGCGGCAGCAGATGAAGGAGCTTCTGACGCTCGTTTCGTCGAAGACCGGCAAGCCGATCGACAGGACGACCGCCCAGGACCCTCGCGGCTTCGCCTTGGGGCTGGCTCAGATCTACGACCCGACCATGGGCCGTTTCTGGTTCTACGAGGGAGAGACCCTCGGCTATCGGGCGGTCTTCGCCTACTATCCGGAGGATGACCTTGTCGTCACGGTGTTCCTCAACAGCCAGCCGTCGGACGACCACATCGGCGAACTGATGTCCGACCTCTACGCCATCTTCGCGAAGTAAGGCCGTGCCAGCCGCTCGCCGCGTCGGAGCTTCGCTCACGACGTGGCGCCTGCGCGGGTCCGGTGGGCCGTCTCGGGGTTCGGCAGCCCGTGCGACGACGAGCGTCGCGATCCCGTTGCGGTAAACGGTGTAGTCTCCCCCCTTCTGTCTCTCCGCACGGGGACGAACCCATGAAGCTCGCCGCAGCCCTCGCGCTCATTGCCATGCTCGCGTCCACACCGGCGGGTTCGGCGGAACGCTATTCCGTCGTGCCGGCCGCCGCCGCGCCGTTCACCGTCGAGACGGTGGCGGGCGGGCTCGAATACGTCTGGGGCATCGCCTTCCTGCCGGACGGCTCCATGCTGGTGACAGAAAAGCCGGGGCGCCTGCGTCGCATCACCGCTGACGGCGCCGTCTCTGCTCCCATCGGTGGCGTGCCGCGGGTGGTGTACGAGAACCAGGGCGGCCTCCTCGACGTCGCCGTCCACCCCGACTTCGCCGGCAATCGCTGGGTCTACTTCACCTATTCCCGGCCCGGCGCGGGCGGCAGTTCCACCGCTCTGGCGCGCGGCGTCCTCTCCGCTGACCTGAAGGCGCTCAACCAGGTCCGGGTGTTGTGGACCTCCGGCCCCCGCTTTGACGGCGCCGGCCACTTCGGCTCGCGCATCGCCTTCGATCGCAGCGGCTACGTCTACGTGACGAGCGGCGACCGTCAGCAGTATCCGTCCGACGACATCGCCCAGCGTCGCGACAACACCGTCGGCAAGGTCGTCCGCCTGCAGGGCGACGGGTCCGTGCCGAATGACAATCCCTTCATTGGCATGGACGGCATCGATCCGGCGATCTGGAGCTACGGACACCGCAATCCGCAGGGCCTCGCCTTCGATCCGGCCACCAACCGGCTCTATTCGGTGGAGCACGGCCCCCTCGGCGGCGACGAACTCAACGTCATCCGCAAGGGCCGGAACTACGGCTGGCCCGTGGTGTCCTGGGGGGTCAACTATGACGGCTCCCCCGTCGGGACCGGCAAGCACCGGGCGCCCGGCATGGTGAACTCGATCCGACACTGGACGCCGGTGATCGCGCCCGGCGGCATGGCCTTCTACAATCGCCGGGCCTTCCGCAAGTGGCGCGGCGACCTCTTGATCGGAGGCCTTGGCGCCACCGCCCTCGTGCGTCTCGACATGGAAGATGGCCGGGTGGTCCGCGAGCAGCGCTTCCTCACCGAACGCGGCCAGCGCATTCGTGCCGTGACGGTGGCGCCGGACGGTTCTGTCTACCTCGGCACCGACGAGAATCCTGCCCAGATCCTCCGGCTCGTCCCCCGCTGACCTCGAAGCCGCCCTCCCGGCGGCGCCGGTCGTCTTGCCGCCGGGTTGTCGCCTCATTCTCGGGACGTTTCTGGTTTAGGTGAAGCGTCGAGATCATCTGCAACCTTTGTCGCCTCGGCTTCATTGCCTACTGAAAGCTGGACGGTCTGGATTTCGCGCCCTCATCGGCGATGAGGGGCCGTCGGCCTTTTTTTTTCCTCAGATTGACCGAGGGCGCGGCGATCCACCCGAGAGGTGTGGCGCTGCCCGTCCCCCGGCGGAGCGTGACGGCGATGCCGGATCAGGACCACAGTTCGACCATTGCCACGGCGCGAGACTGGACGCGCTTGCTGCGCGACTACCGCGAACCGCGCGCCGGGCGCAGCGTCGTCGAACTCGCCATCACGCTGTTACCCTTCGCGGCCCTGTGGGCGGCGATGCTGGTGCTGCTCGACCTCGGGCTCTGGTGGCTGGCCGCTATCCTCGCCTTGCCCGCCGCGGGGCTGCTGGTGCGGCTGTTCATGATCGCCCACGACTGCGGGCACGGGTCGTTCTTCCCGGCGCGCTGGGCGAACGACTGGACGGGCCGGGTGCTCGGGGTCCTGACGCTGACGCCCTACGACCTGTGGCGGCGCAGCCACGCGATCCACCACGCCGGCGCCGGTAACCTCGACCGGCGCGGCATCGGCGACGTTACCACGCTGACGGTGCGCGAATATGCGGCGATGTCGCGCTTCGGGCGGCTGCGCTACCGGCTCTACCGTCACCCGGCGGTGATGTTCGGGCTCGGCCCGCCCTATCTCTTCCTGCTGCAACACCGCCTCCCCCTCGGCTTCATGCGCAAGGGCTGGTCGCCGTGGGTCAGCACGATGGCGACGAATGCTGCGATCGTCAGTGCCCTCGCCCTGCTGATGTGGGCCTTCGGCATCGCGCCGGTGCTGTTCGTGCACATGCCGATCCTGCTGATCGGCGCCGCGATCGGCGTCTGGCTCTTCTACGTGCAGCACCAGTTCGACGGCACCCAGTGGGACGGCGCGGAGACGTGGAACGTCCATACCGCGGCGCTGCACGGCAGCTCGCACTACGACCTTCCCGCCCCCCTCGCCTGGTTCACGGCGAACATCGGCGTCCACCAGGTCCACCACCTGGCGAGCCGCATCCCCTGCTACCGCCTGCCTGAAGTGCTGCGCGACTTTCCGGAACTGAAGGGCGTCGGTCGCCTCACCCTGTGGCGAAGCCTCGCCTGCGTTCGGCTGGCGCTCTGGGACGAGGGCGAGCGCCGCCTCGTCTCCTTCCGCGACGCGCACCGCCGCGCTCTTGTGCCGCTGCCAGCGGACCGAAGCGTCAGTGCGGAGACACCCGCTGTTGGGACGGCTCAGTCGATCTGACGACCGCCGGCCCCGCGGAGGGCGACCCGCCTCCGCGAAACCCAGCGACACCCTGATTTCTTGGTGACCCCGGCAGGATTCGAACCTGCGACCAACAGCTTAGAAGGCTGCTGCTCTATCCTCTGAGCTACGGGGCCGCTGCCAATCCGGCCGCTCGCCGGGAAGCGCGGGAGCCGGCACGCGCGGATGGGCTCGACGCCCTCCGGTCGTCAGTGCGTCCAGGGCACCAGACGGTCCGTGCGGAAATTATCGGAGTAGGAGATCCGCTTCGGGCTGATGTCGTGGGGCTCGAATACCTCGAAGGCAATGGCGTTCCGTTCCGCGTAGGCGATCGCCTCCTCGCGAGTTTCGAAGAATAGCTTCACCTGGCTCGCCATGTCGCTCGACGACGTCCAGCCCATCAGCGGCTCGACGGAGCGCGGCACTTCCGGGGCGTATTCGAACACCCAGCGGTGCGTCTTCCCGCGCCCTGACTGCATGGCCGTCTTCGCCGGCCGGAAGATGCGGGCCACTGCAGGCTTCGTCACCATTGTCGATCCCCTCATCCGTGCGATCACGACCGTCCCAACGTCCGACGGGCCGAAATCGCCGCATCCTAGACCGTGCGTCCCACACGGCCCGCCACCGCGGAGCCGGCGGGACCGACCAGACCGGCGGTCTGGTCGGGGCAGCAAGATTCGAACTTGCGACCCCGCGCTCCCAAAGCGCGTGCTCTACCAGGCTGAGCTATGCCCCGATCGGTCGTCCGCTTCCGTAGCCGCTCCGCCCGCCCCGATCAAGCCGCCGCAGCGTCCGAGGTGGTGAGCGGAGGGCGGCCGCGCCGGCAGGCGCCCTGCGACAGCGTCCCGTCCAGGTGCAAGTGCGAACACGGGTGCGGGTTTCGGTGCGCTGTGTCTCGCGTTCAGCCGCCAGTCACACGGGCATGGCGCAGCCGGTCGCCCGGCACGATACCGAGCTTGGCGGCGATGCCGGCGTTGACCTCGAGCACGAAGCGGACGGGCTCGCGGGAGGCGATCGGCTCCAGCGAATAGGGCGTCGTATCGGCGGCGATCTGGGTGATCGTGCCGTCGGCCCGGATGAAGATCATGTCGAGCGGCAGCGGCGTGTTCTTCATCCAGAAGGCGACGCCGGTCTGGTCGCTGCCATAGTCGAACAACATGCCCGCATCCGCCGCCATCGTCTCGCGGAACATCAGGCCGCGGGCACGCTCGTCGGGCGTGTCGGCGACTTCGATCGCGAAGCGGTGATCGCCGCCCGCCGAGGCGATCATGGCGACGAGGTCGTCTGCCGCATCGGCCTGCACGAGCCGGACGATCGGCGCCCGTTGCACATCGGCCGCCGTCGGCGAGACGACCACCGAGGCGGGTACGGCCAGTCCCGGCGACGCCGGTGATATGATCGAGAGTGAAAGTCCGAGCGCGACCGACAGGCTTGCGGCCGCGATGGCGCGCGACACCGCGCTCAGGTCTCGGCCGCCGACCGGTCGCCCCGGCCGCCGGGCGCTCAGTGGGAAGCCGGAATGTGGCCGCCGCTCTCCGGGCGGATCTCCGCCGCCATCAGCCCCTTCGGCCCGTTGCCGAAGCGCACCTGAACGATCTGCCCCGGCCGTAACTCGGTGATCCCGAAGCGGCGCAGCGTCTCCATGTGCACGAAGATGTCCTCCGTGCCGTCGCCGCGGGTCAGGAACCCGTAACCCTTCACCCGGTTGAACCACTTGACGCGCACCCGCTCGATACCGCTCGTCGGCGTGACCTGTACATTCGTCCGCTGCGGCGGAAGTTGGGCCGGATGGGGCGCCGTCGATTCGTCCATCGACAGGATGCGCAGCGCCTGCAGGCCCTTCGGCCTGTCGAGGACCTCGCAGACCACCCGTGCGCCCTCGTAGGCGGTCTGGAAACCGCCGCGGCGCAGGCAGGTGACGTGCAGGAGGACGTCCTGGCGTCCATCGTCCGGGACGATGAAGCCGTAGCCCTTGGCGACGTCGAACCATTTGATGGCGCCGGCGATTTCGATGACCTGGACGCCGGCGTCGTCACCGAGGCCGTCGAGCGACATCTCCGGGGAGACGTGCTCGTGCACGCCTTCGTAGCCGGCGGCACCGGCCCGCCCGATCGCCGACGTCGTCTCCGATCGCATCGGATCCGCACCCGTCGCCTGGGTGTGCTCGACACCCGAGGACTTCGCCCCCATGTTCACCGCCCGAACCCCGCCTGTCGAACGATTCCACTCATCGACCGCTAGCCCCCGCCGGCATGCGTGCGGTTGCAGGATAGCATTCGTCAGGTTCCAGGCCACCGAAAATCTTGAGACGGCGTCAAAGGCGTTAACGGCCGTGGTGAACCGCGCTCAGACAAAGCGCGTCAGCGCGTAGGGTGCGGGGTCGACCACCGTCTCCGCGCCGGTGACGAGTTCGGCGAGAAGACGGCCGCTCACTGCCGCCAGCGTCAGGCCGTGGTGGGCGTGGCCGAAGCTGAACCACAGGCCGGAATGGCGCGGCGCCGGGCCGATCACCGGCCGCATGTCCGGCAGGGCGGGGCGACAGCCCAACCAGGGCGCGGCGTCGAGGCGTTCGCCGAGCGGCAGGATCTGCCGGGCGAGCGGCTCGCAGCGCGACAGCGGAACCGGCGAGGCCGGCGCCTGTATGCCGGCCATCTCGACGCCGGTGGTCAGCCGGATGCCGCGCGCCATCGGGGCCAGCACGAAGCCCGCCTCGTCGTCGAGTACCGGCCGCGACAGCCCCGCGCCGGGGCCGGCGGCATAGTGCATGTGGTAACCGCGCTTCACGGCGAGCGGCACCCGGTAGCCGTGGCGGCGCGCCAGCGTGCCCGACCAGGCGCCGAGTGACACCACCACGTCGCGGGCAGCGACCGTACCGGCGTCCGTGACCACCGACCACCCGTCCGTACCGGCCGCAAGCGTGCCGGCGTCCGCATGCTGGAAGCGGCCTCCACGCGACGCGAAGAGACCGACATAACGCATTGTGAGAGCATGCGGATCGCGCACGGACACTGGGTCGAGCCAGTGCACGGCTCCGGTCAGCGTAGCGGTGAGAGACGGTTCGCGGGCGCGCAGCCCGCCGCCGTCGAGCAGCTCGAAGCTGAGCCCGTGCTCCGCCGCCACCGTCGTGGCGGCCGCGGCCCGGTCGAAGGCCGCCTCGGTGCGGAAGGCCTCGATCCACCCGGCGCGGCGAACGAGGTCCTCCGACCCGGAGGCGGCGATGAACGCATCATGCTCGTCCACGCAGCGTTCGATCAGCGGCAGCATCGCGATCGCGGCTTTGGCGAGCCGCGTCGGCGAGGAGTGCCGCCAGTAGGAGAACAGCCAGGGCGCGATGCGCGGGAGGAACAATGGATCGTAGCGCACCTGCGAGGCGCGGTTGGAGGCGTAGTGCAGGATGTCGCGCAGCGAGCGCGGGAAGGCATAGGGAACGATGCTGGCCCGCTCGATCAGCCCGGCATTGCCGAAACTCGTCTCCTCGCCGGGCCCGCGCCGGTCGACGAGCATCACCGATCGCCCCCGCGCCTGCAGGTGCAGGGCGGCGCAGACGCCGATGATGCCGGCACCGAGCACGACCGCGTCGACCTTCACCGCCGCGGCCATGTCGCACCCCCGCGCGCGCATCGCTCCCCGACCGGCCGGCATGATGGCATCGGCGCGCGTCTCATCCGAGCGCGAACGGTCCGAGGACGTCGCCGATGCCGCCGCGCAGCACCGCATCGGCGAGCGGATCGAGTTCCGTCGCCTCGCGATTGAGGATGACGAAGCGGGCACCCGCCTGCTTGGCCAGCACCGGGATACCCGCCGCAGGATAGACGACGAGCGAGGAGCCGATCGCCAGGAAGAGGTCGCACGCGCGCGCCTCGGCCTGGGCGCGGCGCATCTCGTCAGCGGGCATCGGCTGGCCGAACGAGATGATCGTCGATTTCACCAGGCCACCGCACGCCGTGCAGCGCGGAGCGCGCCCGGTTTCGGCGATCGTCCGTTCGGCGGCGGCGAGCGTCATCTCCAGCCCGCATTCGAGGCACGCGGCGCCGAAGGCGTTGCCGTGGAGTTCGACGACGGCGTCGTCCGGCGCGCCGGCACGCTGGTGCAGACGGTCGATGTTCTGGGTGATCACAGTCGCGGCGCGGCCGGTTGCCAGCAAGGCGGCGATGGCGCGGTGGCCGGCATTCGGCGCGACCTCGGCGAACTCGCGGGCCATCCTGAAGCGCCGCCGCCAGTCCTCGAGCCGCGTCTCCTCCGAGGCCATGAACTCGTCGAACAGGATCGGCTTCACCTTCGACCAGATGCCGCCGGGGCTGCGGAAGTCAGGGATGCCGGATTCTGTCGAAATGCCGGCGCCGGTGAAGACGACGATCCGGCTCGCCTCGGCGATCATGTCGCCTAGGCGCGCGCGCGCCGCATCCACCTCGTCGAAAACCCGCATCCCGTCACTCCTATTGTCCCCGCCGGCCCATCGTTTCCGACAACCGCGCCGGCGGCAAGCCGGTGCGGCACGTTGCCCGCCGTTCGGGGGGGCCGATCCGCCGGGCGCGGGGGACTGGCCGCCCCCGTCCCCATCCGCCAGACTGGAGCGGACGGCAAGCGTGGCTGCGCGGGTGAGCGAGGAACGGCCGATGGCGACGGACGTGGTGACGACGGGGGCGCCCGTAGAGGCGCACCCGGACACGGCGACGCACCCCGAGGAGATGCGCGCGAGCTACGAACTGCGGCTCGGCGAGCGCGTCTCCCTGCGGGCGACGGCGCGCATCACGCCGGCCGGTGTCATTTGCGTCGGGCTCGCCGCCGCGGCGATCACGCTCGCCGCCTGCTTCGGCGCCGCGCTGATCCGGCGCGCCGGCCGCTGAGAAGGCCGCGAGCGACGCGCTTCACGCCCGCGGCTCACGGTCTGCCGCAGCGCCTTGCCGGTGTCCGGGTTCCGTGCTGACCTCCGCGCCGAACGGCCCGCGCGCCGATCCGACGCGGGTGAACGGGAGATCTCCGAGATGAAGTACCTGCACACTATGCTGCGCGTGCGCGACCTCGACGCGGCGCTCGACTTCTACTGCACCAAGCTCGGCATGAAGGAGGTGCGCCGCAATTCCTCGGAAGCCGGCAAGTTCACCCTCGTCTTCCTCGCCGCTCCCGACGACGCGGCGCGCGGGGCGGCGGCCGAACGGGCGCCGCTGCTCGAGCTCACCTACAACTGGGGCAGCGAGGAGGACTATGGCGAGGCGCGCTTCTTCGGCCACCTCGCCTTCGAGGTCGACGACATCTACGAGACCTGCGCGTGCCTGCAGGCGGCCGGCGTGACGATCAACCGCCCGCCGCGCGATGGCCGCATGGCCTTCGTCCGCTCGCCCGACAGGCAGTCGGTGGAGCTCCTGCAGAAGGGCGAGGCGAAGGCCCCGGCCGAGCCGTGGACGTCGATGCCGAACACCGGCCACTGGTGAGCACGGGCGCGATGGACCCTCTGCTCCATAGGCCGTTGGCAACGGGTTCGCGCTCTTCAGTCCCGGCAAGACGTCCAAACGGAACTGCTTCGCCTTGCCGCCGGCAGCGACCGCTTCTATAAGACCGCGCCGGCAGGTTCCTCGCGGAGCCCGCCGGCCGGCCGCGCCCTTCGTCTATCGGTTAGGACGCCACCCTTTCACGGTGGAGAGAGGGGTTCGACTCCCCTAGGGCGCGCCACTTCCCCCACAACCCGCCGAAACGGGTCGTGATCGGTCTGCGCGCACGGGTCTCGCCGGCCCTGCCGGTTGTCCGCCAAAATCCTCTCCCTTCGCTCTCTGGCACAAAACTCGCTGCGCTCTCCGCCAAGAGCGAATGCGGCGAAGCGGGCTTAAGTTGCTCTGACACTCCGATCCTTGGGACCGGGCGAGCGGACGTGTGGGCCGGATCCGCTATCCGACCGACTGCAGACGGGGACGGCCACGGTCCTCCGCGCGACACGCCCCGACCGCACCCGGTGGTGACCGACAGAGGTTCTCTGGATGACGCCATCCGCCCATCCCTCCCTCTACGTCGCACCCTCCCTCGAGGACGCCCTCAATGCCCTGGCCGAGCGCGGCGCCGACGGGGCGCCCCTCGCGGGTGGCACCTGGATCATGCGTGCGCCGCTTCGCCACGAGGCCAAGAGCCCCGCTTTTGTCGGCCTCGGTCGCGTGGCGGGATTCGGCCGGATCGAGGTGCATGACGATCACGTCATCATCGGCGCCGGCGTCACCCACGCGCGCCTCGCCGAGGCCCTCCGCGACATCCCGGACCTGCAGGGTCTCGCGGCGGCGGCCGGTCGATCGGCCAACCCGGCGGTGCGCCGGGCCGCCACGGTGGGCGGCAACCTCTGCACCGCCGGCTTTGCGGCCGCCGATCTCGTCCCGGCGCTGTTGTGCCTGGAGGCGGAGGTCGAGATCGCCTCGCGGGCGGGCGTGCAGCGCCTGAGCCTCGAGGCGTTCCTCGCGGCACGTGCCACGCTGGAACCGGGACGGCTGCTGACGCAGGTCCATGCTTTGCGATCGTCGGCCCGCAGCGCCCACGCCCGTCTGCCGTTGCGCAAGGCCGGCGACTATCCGGTCGCGATTTTGAGCATGGCGGTGATGCGCGACGACGCAGGCCGCGTGGTGCGGGCGCGCGTCGCCGTTGGTTCGGTCGAGGCCGTCGCCCGTCGTTGGCCTGCGCTCGAGGCCGCGCTCACCGGCCCCCCACTCGATGCCGCATCGGCCGAGCGAGCGGCCACGGACCTCGCCGGGGAGTTCGATGGGCGCGAAGGCGTCGATGCGCCGGGCTGGTACCGCGTCGCGGTGCTGCCGGCCCTCGCCCGGCGCGCCGTCGCGGCACTTCTTTGATCACGAGGGTCACCATGCCGACCGACATGACCGTGAACGGCGAGGCGAGAACGTCCGCCCGCGACCCGCTGACCCCGCTCATCGACGTGCTGCGGGACGAGTTCCACCTCACCGGTGCGAAGCCGGTGTGCCGCGAGGGGTTCTGCGGTGCGTGCACCGTGCTGGTGGATGGCGAACCGACCGTGTCCTGCCTCACCCCCGTCGCCATGGCGGGCGACTGCGACGTCGTCACCATCGAAGGCCTCTCGTCCTGCGGTCTCACCGACATCCAGTCACGCCTTGAGCAAGGCGACGCCGTGCAGTGCGGCATGTGCTTTCCGGGCATGGTGATGACGCTCAGCCACTTCCTCGCCCACACGCCGCAGCCGAACCGCGACGAAGTCCGGGCGGCACTCACGGGCAACATCTGCCGCTGCACCGGCTACGAGCGCATCGTCGAGGCGGCGCTCGCCGTCGCCGGCGGCCGCGCGGAGGGGCGCCGATGACCGTCGATGCCGTGATGGAATTCCGCCGCCGCGACGCCCGCGACAAGCTGACGGGGCGCACCCGCTATACGATCGACCGCGCCGCCCCCGGCATGCTGCACGCCGCCGTGCTGCGCGCCGAAGTCGCGTCGGGGCGCCTCGTCACGGTCGACACGTCGAAGGCCGCCGCGCTGCCGGGCGTGCGCGCCGTCGCCACCGCCGCCGATGCGCCGGGGCGCTTCGGCATCGGCGTGTCCGATCATTCGCTCTTCGCCGATGGGCAGGTGCGCTATGTCGGCGAGCCGCTCGCCGCCGTGGCAGCCGACACGCCGGAGCAGGCGCAGGCGGCGCTCGCTGCGATCGAGGTAGCGATCGAGCCGCTGCCAGCCGTCGTCACCATGGCGGAAGCGCTGGCCCCGGGCGCGCCCCTCGTGCACCCGGACTGGCAGGACTACGAGGTACTGCCGGTCGGCGGCGCCCGCGCCGGCAACGTTGCCTGGGAGGCGACCGTCGTGCGCGGCGACGTCGACGCCGCCTTCGCCCGACCAGACGTCACCGTCGTCGAGAGCACCTTTCGCGTCGGCCGGCAGAACCACATGGCGTTCGAGCCGCGGGCGGTGGTGGCGCGCTACGAGGAGGATCGCTTCCACATCGAGACCTCCACCCAGGTGCCCTGGACGATCCGCAACGCCACCGCACGCTTCCTCGGCGTGCCAGCCTCGCAGGTGCGCGTCACGGTGCCACCGGTCGGCGGTGCCTTCGGCCTCAAGTTCGACGTCGCCATCGAGCCCTTCGCCGCGCTTCTCGCCAAGAAGAGCGGCCGGGCGGTGCGCCTCGTCAATTCGCGCGAGGAGGAGATGCTCACCTGCCTATTCCGCGAGAATGCGGAAATCCTGATCCGCTCGGCGGTCACGTCCGAGGGGGAGATCGCGGGCCGCGAGGCGGTGGTGCTGATGGACTGTGGCGCCCACGGCGGCGAGCAGATCTTCCTCACCACCATGACCGCCCACACGCTCGGTGGAAACTACAAGCTCGGCGCCGTCCGCCTCGCCACCCGAGCCGTCTACACCAACACCCCGCCCAACGGCGCCTTCCGGGCCTGCAACGGCGTCTACAACACCTTCGCCCTCGAGCGGCACACCGACGAGATCGCCGCGGCAATCGGCATGGACCCGCTCGAACTCCGCCGCCGCACCGTGCTCGGCGACGGCGACCTCGGCGCCACCGGCCAGGTGTTCGAGGGCGACGTGCTGCGTCCCATGCTCGACCGCATGGAGGCGCTGCGCGCCAGGACGACGCCGCATGAGGTCGACGACGGCCGCCTCTACGGTCGGGCGACGACGGTCGGCACCTGGTTCGTCTTCACCGGGCCGTCGGCGGCGACGGTGAACATGAACGCCGACGGCAGTGCCACCCTCGTCACCTCGGGCGTCGAGATCGGCTCCGGCTCGATGATGCAGGGCCTGCCGCAGATCGTCGCCGCAACCCTCGGCATCCGCCCCGAGGACGTCATCGTCCGCCAGGCCGACACCGATGCCGCCGGCTACGACGTCGGCGTGGGCGGCGGGCGGCAGACCACCTCGCTCGGCGCCGCCAGCCTCGCGGCGGCCCAGGACGTGCGCGCCAAGCTGCTGGCCTTTGCGGCGCAGCTGCTGGAGGCCACCCCCGACGACCTCGTGATGGCGAACGGACGGATCGAGATCGCCGGCCCGAACGGCAAGGGCTTCACGATCGCCGAGGTGGCGGCGCGGGCCCAGGCCGCGCTCGGGCCGATCGGCGGCACCGGCGCCGCCACCCGCACGGGCGTTCCGTCGATGCCGGGCTGCGTCGCCGGTCATTTCATCGACGCGATCGACATCCCGGTCTTCGCCGTCCACGACTGCGAGGTGGCGGTCGATCGCGATACCGGCCACGTCGAGGTGCTGAACTACCGCGTGGTGCAGGATGTCGGCCGGGCACTCAACCGCAGCGCTATCGGCGGCCAGATCCAGGGTGGCGTGGTGCAGGGGCTCGGCTATGCCCTGCACGAGGAGGTGTCCATCGACGCCCTCGGCCACATCCGCCAGTGCGGCTTCGAGACCTACCGCGTGCCGCTCGCCGGCGACGTGGTCCCGGTCGAGGTCGATCTGTTCGAGGGCGCGCCCTCGCTCGGGCCGCTCGGCATCAAGGGCGCCGGCGAGGTGCCGATCCTCAACGTCGGGGCGACGGTCGCCTGCGCGGTCGCCAACGCCACGGGTCGGCGCGTGCAGGAACTGCCGCTGACGCCGCCCCGCATCCTCTCGCTGCTGCTCGGCCGCGAGCCGGACCTCGCCCTGCCCCACATCCAGCCGGCCTTCGCCGACAATCTGCTGCGGCCGCACGGCCCGGAAGTGTGATCACCGGGCGAATGCGCCCCGTGCTTTGCTCTCCGCGAAGCCGACAACCGCCGTGTTACCCGGCGAGCCGCTCGGCGTGCCAGGCGAAGTGGTCGGCCATGAAGGTCGAGATGAAGTAGTAGGAGTGGTCGTAGCCCTCCCGCATGTTCAGCGTCAGCGGGATGCCGGCCGTCCGGCAGGCCGCCTCCAGCAGTTCCGGCCGCAGCCCCGTCGTCAGGAACGAATCCGCCGTCCCCTGGTCGACGAGGAACTCCGGGAAACGCCGGCCATCCTCGATCAGCGCCACGGCGTCATAGGCCCGCCACCCTGCCTCGTCGGCCCCGAGATACTTGGTCAGCGCCGGGCGCGACCACTCCGCCGTCGACGGCTGCACGATCGGCGCGAAGGCCGAACACGAGCGGAAGCGGTCCGCGTGCTTCAGCGCCATCGTCAGGGCCCCGTGGCCGCCCATCGAGTGGCCGAAGATACCCTGCCGGCCCATGTCGGCGGGGAACTCCGCCGCGATCAGCGCCGGCAGCTCGTCGAGGATGTAGGAGGCCATCCGGTAGTTCGTGGCATAGGGCGCCTCGGTGGCGTCGACATAGAAGCCGGCGCCCGAGCCGAACTGCCAGTTGTCCGGCTCGTCCGGCACGCCGGCGCCCCGCGGGCTCGTGTCCGGCGCCACGAGGATGACGCCGTGCTTTGCCGCCGCCGCCCGGTACTCGCCCTTCTCCATGACGTTCGCATGGGTGCAGGTGAGGCCGGAGAGGTACCACAGCACCGGTACCTTGCCGTCTGCTGCCTGCGGCGGCACGAACACGGCGAACGTCATCGGCGTCTTCGTGGCGGCCGACTCGTGCCGGTAGACGCCCTGGACGCCGCCGTGCGCCTTCGCCTTCGAGATCGTTTCCATCACCGCTCCTCTCAGTAGATCACGACGGAGCGGATCGACTTGCCCTCGTGCATCAGGTCGAAGGCGGTGTTGATCTCGTCGAGCGGCATGGTGTGGGTGATCAGGTCGTCGATGTTGATCTTGCCCTCCATGTACCAGTCGACGATCTTCGGCACGTCAGTGCGGCCGCGGGCGCCGCCGAAGGCCGAGCCGCGCCAGTTGCGGCCGGTGACGAGCTGGAACGGCCGCGTCGCGATCTCCGCCCCCGCCGGCGCCACGCCGATGACGATCGAAGTGCCCCAGCCGCGGTGGCAGGCCTCCAGCGCCTGACGCATGACGTTGACGTTGCCGGTGCAGTCGAAGGTGAAGTCGGCGCCGCCATCGGTGAGGTCCTGGATGGCGGAGACGACCTTGTCTGTGCCCACCTCGGTCGGGTTGATGAAGTCGGTCATGCCGAACTTCCGGGCCATCTCGACCTTGGCCGGGTTGATGTCGACGCCGATGATCTTGTCGGCCCCGACCATGCGGGCGCCCTGGATCACATTGAGGCCGATGCCGCCGAGACCGAAGACGACGACGTTGGCGCCCGGCCAGACCTTCGCCGTGTAGACGACAGCACCGATGCCCGTCGTCACGCCGCAGCCGATGTAGCAGATCTTGTCGAACGGAGCATCATCGCGGACCTTCGCGAGCGCGATCTCCGGCAGCACCGTGAAGTTCGCAAACGTCGAGCAGCCCATGTAGTGGAACACCTCGCCGCCGTTGCACGAGAAGCGGCTGGTGCGGTCGGGCATCAGGCCCTGGCCCTGGGTGGCGCGGATCGCCGTGCAGAGGTTCGAGCGCTGCGACAGGCAGGTTTTGCATTGCCGGCATTCCGGCGTGTAGAGCGGAATGACGTGGTCGCCGACCTTCAGCGACGTCACGCCCGCGCCGACCTCGCGCACGATGCCGGCGCCCTCGTGGCCGAGGATCGCCGGAAACTTGCCCTCCGAATCGAAGCCGTCGAGCGTGTAGGCGTCGGTGTGGCAGACGCCCGTCGCCATCACCTCGACGAGCACCTCGCCGGGCTTCGGCCCGCCGATCTCGATGGTCTCGATGGTGAGCGGCTTCTTGGCTTCCCAGGCGACGGCAGCGCGCGTTTGCATGGACTGTTTCCTCGATCGAAGGGAGTTAAGGCTATTTCAGGTAGGTCCGCAGCATCTTGGTGATGTCGGCGAGGTCGTCCGCGGCGAGTGCGGGCCGGCCGTTCTCCGGAGCCTCCCCAAGCGTCTCGCGCAGGTGGCTTTCCAGCACTTCGGCCATCAACCCGCCCGCGGCACCCCTGAGGGCGGCGATCTGCTGCAGCAGCAGCCCGCATTCCGCCCCGGCCTCGATGGCTCGCTCCAGCCCCTCGGCCTGCCCCTTGATGCGGTGCAGCCGGGCGAGCGCGCGCTTCTTGTCGTCGGGCGAGTGCGGCAATGGCCTCTCCGGGGAGCGCCCTCGCGGGTACCCATGGCAGTACCCCCATATACTGCCAGGGGTATGCCTTCAAGGGCGCATCGGCGCTCCTCTCAGCCGCGGCTCGATGCCGAGAGCCCTCCCCGCCCCGGCCCCCCAAACGCAAACGACGGCGGGCAAGCCCGCCGTCGCTGCGATCGCGTCAGGATCGGTCGGTCCGAAGGCCCGGAGGATCACTCCTCCGACGGCACCTCGTAGCCGGCGTCTTCCAGCGAGCCGGCACCGATCCAGCCCCAGGCCAGCACCGCGTCGACGTCGCCGGTGTTGTTGAAGCCGTGCCAGTGGCCGCGCGGCGTGAACACCACGTCGCCTGCCTTCGAGGGCTCGGTGCCCTCGTCGGTGTAGATGTAGCCGCTGCCGGAGATCACGAAGAGGAACTCGTCGCAGTGGAAGTGGCGATGCTTGTCGTGCTTGGCGCCCGGCGGCAACACGGTCCAGCCGAGCACGTTGTCGGTGCCAACGGTCGCCTTGTCGACGCAGAAGCGGACCTGCATGTCGTACCAGCCGTCCTCCTCCTTGAGGCCTTTGACCAGCGGCACGTCTTCGATACGGGTGCGATAGGGCTTCACGGTCACGTGTTGTCTCCTCCCAGGCGCCGATAGACGTCGAACGCCGTGACGAAATCGCGATGGTCGATGCCGAGGCCGCGGCAGGCGTTCATCATCTCGTTGGCCGCGGCGGCGAGCGGCACGACGCTGCCCTGCTTGCGGGCGAGGTCGAGCGCCAGGATCATGTCCTTCTGCTGCAGCGTCACGTCGGCCAGCGGCACGTCGGGCATGTTGCCGTCGAGGATGAACGGGCCGCGGTAGCCCAGCACCGGCGAGGCGGCGACGCTCTTGAGCATCGCGTCGACGGCGACCTCGCGCTTGACGCCGCCCTTCTCGGCAAGCGCGATCGCCTCGCCGAACACGATCACCTCGACCATCAGGCAGAGGTTGATGGCGATCTTCATCTGCACGGCGAGGCCGCTGTCGCCGATGTGCGTGAGCTTCGGCCCGATCGACAGGAAGACCGGCGCCGCCTTCTCCATCGCCGCCTTGTCGCCGCCGACCATGATCGAGGCGAGGCCCTGGCGCAGCGTCACCGGGCTGCCGGAGAGCGGCGCGTCGAGCATGATCCTGCCGGCGGCGCGGAAGGCGTCGCTGATGCGGCGGCTCGCATCCGGCGCGATCGTGCTCATGTCGGCGTAGATCGCGTCCGGCGCCAGACCGGCCAGCACGCCATTCTCACCGAGCGCCACGGCCTCGACGGCCTTCGCATCGGTGACGATCGACAGCACCACCTCGGAGGCTTCGGCAAGTGCCTTCGGGCTGTCGGCCCAGCCCATCCCCAGCGCGATCAGCGGCTCCGCCTTGTCGCGCGAGCGGTTCCAGCCGACGACCTGATGGCCGCCCGCCAACAGCCTGGGGACGATCTCCTGCCCCATGGCGCCCAACCCGATGAACCCTACGCGCACGTCGTCACCTCCGAGCCTTCTCCGCCGCACCGTTCCGTCGCCTCCATCACGAGGCGTTGCCAGGCGGCAAATTCCGTGCAAACGATTGCCACAGATCTTCCGGGGTGTCTATCCCGGCTCCGCCGGTGCGCGTCGCATCGACGCAAACCACGAACTCGGATAGCGTTCCGCGACATCGCCCCCCGCCCTTGATCCTGGTCCCACTCCCGATGACGGCATGAAGCGGCGCGTGACCCTGAAGGATGTGGCGGACGCCGTCGGCGTGCACCTGTCGACGGTGTCGCGTGCCCTCGATCCGTCCTCCCCGCACCGGGTCTCGAGCGAACTCGCCGAGCGCATCGAGCAGGCGAGCCGCGCCCTCGGCTACCGCAAGAGCAGCGCCGGCTACTCGCTGAAGACCAACAGCACGCGCATGATCGGCGTGATCATTCCCGACATCACCGATCCCGCCTTCCCGCCGATCATCCGCGGCATCGAGGATGCGCTGGCCCGCCGCGGCTATGTCGCCATCGTCGCCAACACCGACGGCGACGCCCGCCGCGAGCGCGACATGGCGATGATGCTGCGCGACCGCGGCGTCGACGGACTGCTGCTCGCGAGTGTCGAGATCACCGACGATCCGTCGCGCGAGGACTGGCGGGACGCGACCCCCGTCGTCACCGTCAACCGCCAGGTCTTCGGCTCCGACGTACCCTCGGTGATCGCCGACGAGGCCGCCGGCATGGATGCGATCGTCACCCACCTGGTCGCGCTCGGCCACCGCAACATCGCGGCGATCGCCGGCCCGCAGCATTTGTCCACCGGCGTGCTGCGCCAGCGCGGCTTCCTCGCCGCCTGCGCGGCGCTCGGCATCGGCGGCTCGCCATCGGTGGCGGTGGCGCGCGGCTACCGCGAGGAGGAAGGCGAGCGCTGCACCGAGACGCTGCTCGCCACCGCCCCGCCGTTCACCGCCCTCGTCTGCGCCAACGACCGCCTCGCCGTCGGCGCCATCACCGCGCTCCGCCGCCGGGGCCTCGAGTGCCCCGACGACGTCGCCGTCACCGGCTTCAACGACATGATCATGGTCGACCGGCTGACGCCGCCGCTGACCACCGTGCGCGTGCCGAAGCACCAGATGGGCGCGCGCGCCGCCGACATGATCGTCGATCTCATCGAGGGCAAGCCCGGCCTCGAGCGCAGCGCCATGCTGCCGGTCGACCTCGTCGTCCGCGGGTCCACCGCCCGCGTCCGCAGCACCGTCGGCTGACCGACGCGCGCGGCGCCGGCCCGGTCGCGCACCGGGCGGGTTGCCAGAGCATGAACCGGTGTGGCAATCGTTTGCCGCGCCGATCGACCGCCGGTCGCCGCTCCTGCCCCGAAGTCCCGAACCCCGGCGAGGCGACCGATGTCCAGCTACCAGAGTGCCCCCGTCGCCGCCGGCATGGCGGTCCAGGCCGCCGAGCGCCGTGCGCGCATCACCGCCGGCGAGCGCCCGATCGGCTGGAAGCTCGGCTTCGGCACACCGGCGGCGCTCGCCAAGTTCTCCCTGTCGGCCCCGCTCGTCGGCTACATGATGGAGAAGAGCATCATCGCCTCCGGCGCCGAGGCGGATCTGTCGGGCTGGGTGAAGCCGGTGGCGGAACCGGAGATCGCGGTGCGCATCGGTGCCGACGTCGCCGATGGCGCCGCGTTCACCCCCGCCGCCATCGAGGCGTTCGCGCCGGCGATCGAGCTCGCCGACCTCTTCTTCCCGCCGGAAGACGCCGAGAAGATCCTCGCCCACAACATCTACCACCGCTTCGTGCTGCACGCGCCGTTCCAGCCCGCCGGGGCGGATTTCGACTGGTCGCGCCTGCGCGGGACGGTGCTGCGCAACGGCGAGGCGCACGCCAGCGTCGACGACGTCGAGGCCAACACCGGTCGGTTCGCCGAAATCCTGCGCACCTGTGCCGACACGCTCGCCGCCGGCGGCGAGCGCCTGCGCAAGGGCGACATCGTCATCCTCGGCTCGGTGGTGCCGCCGATCTTCCTCGCCCCGGACGACACCGAAGTCGCCTTCGAGATCGCCGGCGCGGGCCGCGTCAGCGCCCGCCTGCGCGGCGGCGCCTGAGCCGCTGCCGGATACGGAGGCTGGCGTCCGCGCGCGCAAGCCGCAGGCCATGGGTCGGCGACCGAGGCGCCACCGCCCGGATGTCGCCGTCAGGCGGCCGTCAGCAGCCGCTCTATCTCGCGGACGGGATGGTGGGTGAGGTCCTTGTCGACCTCGGCCAGGACGTTCGTCCCCAGCGTCCCGCCGAGCGTCTCGCGCAGCGCCGCCAGCGTCTTCGGCGGCGCGACCAGCACGATCTTGCGCTTGTGGTCCTTGTCGTGGATCGCTGCGACGGCGCGCGCCGTCTCCTCGGCGAAGTGGCGCTCGGCGCGGGCGTGCCAGTCGGTCGGCTCCATCGCGCTCGTCGGCCCGGCGGCATTCTGGGTCCGGCCGGGACGGTCGGTGCCGAGCTCGCTGGTGCGGCCCTTTTCTTCGGCCTCGGCGACACGATCGACCTTCAGGTTCGGAAATTCCTCGTCGCCCTCGTTGCGCAGGAACAGCGCCTTCTGGCCGTCGCAGACGATGACGGCGGCGTCGTGGGGGATCCGAAGCTTCATGGTGGTCTCCTACTCTCTGGGCCGCGGGGCGGCCCGTCTCAATTCGGCACCAGCACCGCGGCGCCGGTGAGGCGGCCTGAGCGCAGGTCGTCGAGGGCCGTGTTCGCATCGGTGAGGGGGTAACGCGTGACGTGCGTCCGGATGCCGGCCTGCGGCGCGATCCGCAGGAAGGTGTCGGCGTCGGCGCGGGTGAGGTTCGCAACCGACAGAACCTGCCGCTCGCCCCACAGCCAGCGATAGGGAAAGCTCGGGATGTCGCTCATGTGGATGCCGGCGCAGACCACCCGGCCGCCCTTGCGGACCGCCTGCAAGGCGGCCGGCACCAGCGGACCCACCGGCGCGAACAGGATCGCCGCATGCAGCGGCTCGGGCGGAGGCTCGTCGGAGCCGCCGACCCACTCCGCCCCGAGACTGCGCGCGAGATCCTGGGCGGCCGCGTCGCCCGGCTTGGTGAAGACGAAGACGCGCCGCCCCTGCCAGCGCGCGACCTGCAGGATGATGTGGCCGGCGGCCCCGAAGCCGTAGAGCCCGAGCCGCTCGCCCTCCCCCGCCATCACCAGCGAGCGCCAGCCGATCAGACCGGCACAGAGGAGCGGCGCCACCGCCGTATCCTCGCCTTCCTCGCCGAGCGGATAGACGTAGCGCGCATCGGCGACCGTCTGGGTGGCGAAGCCGCCGTCGCGCGTGAAGCCGGTGAAGGCCGGCGCATCGCAGAGGTTCTCGCGCCACTCGCGGCAGAATTCGCAATGGCTGCAGGTGGCGCCGAGCCAGCCGACGCCGACGCGCTCACCAATCTGGAAGCCCTCGACGCCCGCGCCGAACGCCGAGACCCGGCCGACGATCTCGTGGCCCGGCACGATCGGCAGCACCGGGTCGGGAAGGTCGCCGTCGACGACGTGCAGGTCCGTCCGGCAGACGCCGCAAGCGGTGACATGGATCGCCACCTCCCCCGGCCCCGCCACCGGATCGGGGCGCTCGACGCCGATGAGGGGCCCGCCGATCCGCTCGAGTTGCATCGCCCGCATCGTCGCCGACTTCGCCCGCCGCCGGTGGCGCACCCCGCGGGTGCGCGGCGTCCGGTCACGACGACGTTAGACGGTCGATGGGCTGCGGCCCTTGATCCACCGCAAGCGCGCGGCGGCGACGCAGCCGGGGCAGCAGTCGCCGTCTGCCCCGGCCGGACGGGGGATGGTCTACTTTGCTTCCGCGGGCAGGAAGGCGAACGGCGTCGCCGCCTCGAAATCGGCCGCGGCATTGCCCGCATAGACGCGGCCGCCGGCGACGGTGAGCTTCTTCACCGGCGCGCCCTCGGCGAAGTCGAGATCGGCGAGCGGCACCCAGAAGGCGTTCGGGCTGGTCGCCGAGTCGAAGAAATAGACGCGGTTCTTCTGGTCGGAAACGGTCCGCCACAACGTCGAGGAGATGTTCGGCTGCCCGGGCGTGGTGATGCCGAGCGGCACGCTGACGCTGCGCATGACGCTAAGGGTGCTGGCGACCGCCTGGTTGACGTAGCTCTGCCCCGGCACCGCCTTGATGTAGTTCGGGTCGGTGGCGGTCGGGATCGCCCCGATCAGGAAGGAGGCGCGCGCGAAACGGTCGGCGGCCCGGTTGGTGCCGGGCAGGAACGTCAGTCCACCGATGGTCTTCCAGTACTCATTGAGGGCGAGCTGCTGGTCGAAGCTCGGCGAGTTCGTCATCACCTGGTACTGGCGCCCGTGGTGAATGACGAGCTTGCCGCCGATGTACTCGAAGATGGCGGAATCGCCGCTCGGGTCCGAAAGCGCGAGGTGCAGTTGCGCCGGCTTCCCGTTCGGCAGCACCGGGGCGATGATGCGGAACGGCTCCGCCTTGAGCGCCGTCACCGCCTCGGCCACCGTGGCGAAGTTGTCGAGGGCATACTGCGCCCACAGACTGATCGACATCGGCGGCTTGCTGCTGTCGCCGGTCTCGTAGTCCGATTCCGCGAGATAGAGCAGGTTCGCCACCAGCCCGGCCTCGTTCATGCCGTCGGCGGTGCCGACATCGTAGCCGGAAACCGTGAGGCTGCCGTATTTCGAAACCCACGTCGGGGAATTCGGGCCGGCCGCGCCGTCGCGCTTGATGCCGCGTGGGTAGACCCACAGGTTGGAGCTCATGTCCTCGGCCCAGTCCATCGAGCGGCCGGTGACGACGATGTCGTCCGTGCCGAGATAGACGGCCCGGGTGCAGGCCTCGGCGGCCGGCGCCGCGGCGAGCGCCACGCAGAGGGCAAGGAGCGGTCCGCGCATCGCGCCGCCGGCGATCTTGGTGGTCGTCATGGCTGTGATCTCCCCGTCGTCTCTTCCGGCATCGGGGCCTGTCCCGGACGCCGCCGGTAAAGGCGGGCGACCGGCTTGCGCCGGCCGTCCGCTCCCGTTGGCGCCAAAGGCGCCTAGAGCGCCTGCGCCGCGGCCGCAGCGGCCGCTCGCTTCTGGTCCTCCGTCGGCGTCGCGTCGCCGTCGCTGGCGATGCGGACGGTCACCGATGAACTGGCAAACGACAGTCCGGCGTCGATGAAGGCCTGCGACAGCCGCGCATAGACGGCCCGCTTCACCAGCGACGCGTCGGCCGGCGGCGTCATGAACTTCACCGCGAAGGTCATCGCATTCGAGTTCATCTCGACAACGCCCTGCGACTTCAGCGGCTGCAGGAAGTGCGGGCCGAGCACCGGATCGGCGGCCAGCGCCTCGCCGGCCTTCTTGATCACCTTGCGGACCTTCTCGACGTCCGTCCCGTGCGGGAAGGTGAAGGGCAGCTTGGTGATCGCCCAGTCGCGCGACAGGTTGGTGATCTGCTTGATGTCGCCGAACGGAATGGTGTGCAGCGGGCCGTTCTGGTGCCGCAGCTGGAACGAGCGGATGGATATCTTCTCCACCGTGCCCTTCGAGCCGCCGCCGAGATCGACGTACTCGCCGACGCGGAAGGCGTCGTCGACCAGGAAGAACGCCCCCGACATGACGTCCCGCACCAGCGTCTGCGAGCCGAAGCCGATGGCGAGGCCGAAGATGCTCGCGCCGGCGAACAGCGGCACGACGTTCACGCCGAGTTCGGACAGCACCATCATCACGATGATGACGACGATGGCGCTCAGCACGAAGATGCGCGCCAGCGGCAGCAGCGTCGCGAGCCGCGACTTGCCGAGGGGCAGCGGGGCGAACTCCTCGTCCTCGGCGACGATGTTCGGAATGCCGCCCTCGCGGGCGTGCTTCCGGTCGATGGCGATCCGCACCATGTCGTAGACGATCCAGCCGACGACGCAGATCGCGGCCACCTTGACGAGGGTCGCCCCGGCGCTCGATCCGACCAGTGCCGCACCCCAGACGTGGGCGAGCGCGGCGAAGCCGAGCAGCAGCACGATCAGCGCGGCGCTGTCATGGGCGAGGTCGCGATAGTCGCGCAGCCTGACGCCGCCCGGCCCGCCGACCCACAGCACCGGCCCGCGCGCAACGACGCGCTCCACCAGCAGCGACAGCACCCCGTAGAGGATCAGGCCGACGAACAGCAGCACCACGGGCGCCGTCACCAGGCCGTCGGAACCCGGCTGGTCCAGCAGCACGTGGATGCCGCGCGCGAACCACGCGATGACGAAATAGGCAATCGCAATCACCCACCAGAAGCGGCCGACGAGGCTCCCGAGCGACCAATCGAGGTGCACCGGGTGGCCGAAGGCGGCCGGCACCGACCGCCGGTTCGCCACGCACAGCGCCGACAGCAGCACCACGAGGATCAGGCTGAGGGCGATCGCCGAAAGATTGCGGGCCTCGTCGCTGAGCCCGACGGCGAGTAACCACCAGTCGAGGGCGGCCAGGACAGCGTAGACGACGATGAACGTCGTCACCCAGCCGCGCAGGCGCGCCGTCTCGTCCGCCGTCGCCACGCCCGGCGGCGTCTCCGGCGACAGGGCCGCACGCGTGATCAGCAGCGCGCCGCGGGCGCAGGCGAAGACGACGAGCAGAATGAGCGCCGTCCGGTGCCGCACGTCGACGCCGGTGTCGACCAGCTCGATGACGACGAAGCCGACGATGATGAGGATCGCGGTCCCGACGAGGCGCAGCAGGGTGCGCACCAGGAGGTCGGCCGTCCGGGCCTCGGGGTCCGCATCGGGCGACGGCCTCGGCAGCCGGGCCATCGTGAAGCGCTCGAAGGCGATGGCGACGACGAGGCCGACGACGATCGCCGCGATCCCAGACAAGATCGCCTCGATGAGCCAGCCGCGCCCCTCCTCCGCAGTGTCGCGGGCGAGCGCCGCACCGATCTCGTCGGGGATCTGGGACGCGCTCGCCACCGCCGCCCGCAGGCTCTGGCGGAGCTCGACCAGCGTCTGGACGATACCGGCCTCGATGACCCGCGCCTCCTCCTCGATCCGCTGATCGAGGGCTTCCGTGGGAGCCGCCGCAGGCGCGGCGGCCGCAGGGGTGTGCTTGGTCTCGGCGGACGCGGTGTAGAGGCCCGTGGCACCGAGGAGCAGGCAGGCCAGGACGGCCAGCGCCGATATCCACCCAAACAGAACTCTACCGACCATCACCCCACGCCCCCACAACGATCGCCCTGCGTTCGCCAGGCGCTGCACCGACACCGACCCGTTCCGCCCCGATCGACGTCGCACGAGAGCGCATGCCCACCCCACCGGCGAAGCGGAGCCTGCGCTCGTGTCCCGTGGACGCTGTACGCCCGCTTCGGCGCGAACGCATGATCGATTTCGGAGCAACGGACGGCCGACAGCCAAACAGCGTCGCGGGCCGACTGTCAATGAGCGCCCGGCCGTCCGCGACGGCAATGACGGCGGTGCAGGAGGCGACGCGGTCCGGCGCGCGACCCTGCCGCCGATCAGCGACGCATCGACCGGACCGGCGGCAGCCGGCGCGCATCGACGACGAGGCGCATTCGCACCGTCTCGGACTGCATCGACACCGTCGACCGGACGTCGTGCAGCGCCGCCCTGAGGCCGTGCATCTGGTCGATGAGGTCGAGGATGACGTCGACACCGGCGTCGTTGACGCCGATATGGCGTCTGAGGTCGTGGACGAGCAGCGCACGGGCGACGTCGGCCTCCGTGAACGTCGTGCCCTCCTCGCCGGTGGAGGGCCGCAGCCATCCGGCCGCGACCCAGTCCTCGAGTTCGCCGAGATCGAGACCGGCGTGAGCGCAGAAGCTTGGCGCGTCGTGCATTCAGCCCTCCATCGTCTTGCGCGGGTCCTGGGTGTGGGCACCGGCCCATTCGCCGACGAAACGCTCGAGATCGGCGTCCGGCAAGTCCGGCAGCACGATCTTCAGCGTCATGTAGGCATCGCCACGGCTGCCGTCGCGGCGCGGCACGCCCTTGCCCTTGAGGCGGAGCACCTTGCCGCTGCTGGTGTTCTTCAGCAGCGTCGCCGCCACGCGGCCGCCCGGCGTCGGCACCTCGATGCGCCCGCCGAGCACCGCTTCCGCGAGCGTGATCGGCACGTCGAAGCGGACGTCGTCGCCGTCCTGCACGAACAGCTTGTGCGGCCGCACGTGCACCTCGATCAGCGCATCGCCGGCCGGCCCGCCGTTGACGCCCGGCTCCCCCTTGCCGCGCAGGCGCAGGGTCTGGCCGTCGCGCGTGCCGGGCGGGATCGTCACGTCGAGGTCGCCGGCCCCCGGCAGCCCGAGCCGCCGCGTCGCGCCGTTCACGGCATCGAGAAACTCGACGTCCAGGGAATAGGAGACGTCGCGCCCCCGCCGCGGGCCGTCGCCGCGGGCACGGCGGCCGAACAGTTCGGAGAGGAAGTCGTCGCTGTCAGAGAAGTCGGCGAACCCCGCGCCGGTGCCGTAGGGGGTCTCGGCGCCGGCATAGTCGCGATAGTACTGGCGCGGCGGCCGCTCGGCGCCGGTGGCATCGATCTCGCCGCGATCGAAGCGACCCCGCTTCTCGGGGTCGCCGATGATGTCGTTGGCGGCGGCGACCTCCTTGAACTCCGCCTCCGCCTTGGCGTTGCCGGGGTTCAGGTCCGGATGCAGCTTCTTGGCGAGACGCCGGTAGGCCGCCTGGATTTCCTCCTGCGTGGCGTCCTTCTTGACGCCGAGCCGTTCGTAGGGATCGCCGCTCATCTCCCGCCTTCCATTGCCGCAGGCTCCTCCGGCTTCACCGTGGCGGCGGCTTGAGGCCGTCCGGTGTCAGGCCGTGATGAAACGGGACGACGCGCCAACGCGCCAGCCCGTAGACACCCGGACCCCCGGTACCCGCGTGTCCGCCGGACCGGGCGTCCACACGCACGACGCTCACGCCAACAGCCGCTCGACGTCCTCGCGACGGTAGAAGTCCCAGCAGGCGTTGTCGCTCTGCAAAAGCGTTTCGGCGATCCGCACCGCCTCGGGGTCCTCGCTGATCGCCCGCCGGTTGCGCGAGCTTAGCGGCTCGTCGAGCGTCGCCGCGGCGACGGCGATGCGCGCCAGCTCGCGTTCGCCGGTGGCGATGACGTCCTCGTACTTGATGACGTTCCCCGGGATGTGATCGCGGTACTGCGAGAAGAAGAAGTCGACAAGCGCGATCTGCCGGTCGACGACATCCGTCGTCGCCGCAAGCCTCTCGGCGAAGTCGGGGTGCAGCGTCTCGATGGCGCCGCTCTTGCCGCTCGCGATCGGCATGCCGCTGTCGCGCCACGACAGGAACACCGACAGCGGATTGCGCACCAGCGCGTAGCAGTCGAAATGCGGCCTGAGCTGATGCAGGCGCGCCGTGAACAGCGTCGGATGCTTGATGCCGAGATCGAAGTCGTCCGAGGTGACGTTGGTGATCTCCAGCGTCTTGCCGTTCAGCTGGCGCTCGAAGAAGGCCACCGTGTCCTGCACGAAGCGCTCCTCGTCGAGCCCCTTCAGACGGCGGATCGGCATCGGCTCGTGCAGGGCGACGACGTTCTGGAGCTAGTTGAGGAGATGGCAGCTCAGCGTCGTGCCGGAGCGCGGCAGCCCGGTGATGATGACATTGCGCGGGCCGAGGCTGTTCAGGGGCGACAGGAAATCGAGCCGCTCCCGCTCGACGGACCGGGCGAGATCGGCGCGCCGGCCGCCCGCCCGCACTCTGTCGCGGAGCGGCGCGTCGGCGAGGAGGCGCTGCACGGCGCCCGCCACCGAAGGCGCGTCGTAGTCGGGGACGAGGCATGTCTCGCCATCGACGCAGAAGCCACGATTGCCGACGCAGTCGGGGCAGACGACGGCCCGCTCCAGCAGCATCGCCTCCAGCGCCGGCAGGAAGAAGCCCTCGCGCCGCAGCGGCAGCACCACCGCGATCTCGGCCGCCGCCATGCGGGAGAGGAACTCGTCGCGCGGGCAGCGCTCGATGGCGCAGTCCACCTCGATGCCGGCCTCGGTGAGCAGCCTGGCCACGTCGGCCGCGATGGTCCGGGCCTTCTGTCCAGCGATGAAGACCTTGTCGTTTGGGGGCGAAGGCTCCGGGAACGCGCCGGCGTCGAGGGCCGTCGCCATGACGCGCACGGGTCCGTTGACGAGGCCGGTCGCCTCGATCTCGGCCTTGACCTCGTCGCTGACGCAGAGCCGCAGCGCCCGTCGCTGCGAGTAGGTGTGCTTGCGGTGTCCGCTGTCGGCGTGGCGCATGCCCTGCACGAGATTGACCACCGGCACCCTCTCCTCGATGCCGTCCGGCAGGAAGCGCCAGGCGCTGCCGCCGAGCACGAGCACATCGGCCTCGTCGAGGGCGAGCTCGGCGACCAGGCTCGGGTGGTTCTTCCAAGGGTGGTTCGCTGCTCTCCGGCGTGACGTAGAGGCGGGCGCTGTAGGCGGGAGACGAGCGGACGTGCTTGAGACGCTCGATGATCTTCAGGTGCCCGCCGCGGAAGGAATTGAAGTTGCGGACGAACAGGACTGTTTGCGGCACGCTTTGACCCCATCGGAGCTCGGGCCGGGAGAAGCCCCCGGCGGCACATTAGCACCCAGCCCGGCCGCCTCGATACGGGCGGGCGCAGCCTGGACCGATGGCGGGGCGGGCGTCGACCGGCCCGGACGCTTCAGTACTTGACGGGGAACGAGTACCCGATGGTGGCGCCGACGCCGAACTGGTTGGCGGAGCCGATGTTCTTGACGATCGGACTGTTGGCGGCCTGGTCGACGAGGCGGTCGTACTGGCCGTAGAGGGAGACGGTCCAGTTTTCGTCCCACTGGTAGCCGGCACCGGCCAGCACACCGGCGGACACGATGCCGCCGGACGGCTTGTAGCGGCCGACGCACGTGCTCCGCGCCGCCTCCCGCGGCGTCACGCCGAAATACATCTGCATGAAGTCCTGCGTCGCCAGCGTCAGGCGCGGACCGGCGGCGATCGTCCACTTGTCCTGCTTGTAGACCGCGTCGACGGCGAAGTCGGAGATGATGCCGCTCGCGCCGTTCAGGCCGTGCCGGACCTCGACGCGACCGCGCAGCCATTCCGTTGGCCACACCTCGACATAGCCGCCGACCTCGACCGTCCACGGGATCGACTTCAGCCCGCGCAGCTTCTTGTCGGAGCCGTTGTAGCGGCCGGACCGGTAGCGGGCGACCGGGCCGAGGTTGAAGTACTCGTTGCCGTAGAGCGAGAAGTCGATGCCGTCGTCGGCGGCCGAGAAGCCCTCTGGCGTGTCCGCCTTGCGGAACGAGAACAGCGGATAGCCGATCGGGGTATAGGTCTTGGCGCCGAGGAAGTCCGGCGAGACATTGCCGGTCGCCTTCACGGTGATGATCCAGGTCGAGCTCGCATCCGGCGACGTCAGCGGCGCGTCGGGCGCCCCGTAGTTCGGCTGAGCCGGCGTTTCCGTCTGGACCGGGGTCGTTTCCTGGGCGACGGCCGGAACCGAGATCGCCGCCGCGAGCAGCAGGCCTGCCCCTCCTCGCCAGCCAGACCAAACCGCCATTCCGACCTCACACGCAAACACCACAAGCGAGCCCAGAGGGGCCCCGCCACGCGAACCATTGAGAGACCTAGAACACGCCCGCCTTCCGGCAAAGCCCCAAGGTCTCCATTCGTGACATTCCCCGATCACCATGAAAGAGTTGTTACCCACACGCCACACACCTCCCCTGGCGGAATCGACGAGGCGGCACGATGGAGCGTGGCGGCGTCCGGCCAGGCGAACTGACGATCACGCCCGATCCGGGCGCCCTGCCCGGCGACGCTCGTGTCGTCTTCATCGGACGTGTCCGGACGCCGTGGCGCACGCTGGCGGACTGCCCAAAGAACGTCCGCACCGCGCGGGAGGCCGGCGCCACCGCGAGCCTCGAGATCGAGGCGGCTTACCGCCCGGGGCTCGCGGGCCTCGAGGGCGTCAGCCACCTCGTCGTGCTCTACTGGATGGACCGCTCCCGCCGCGACGTCATCGTCCAGATCCCGCGCCATGCCGGCGGACCGCGCGGTGTCTTCTCGCTGCGCTCGCCGGCGCGTCCGAACCCGATCGCGATGGGCGTTGTGCCGCTCGTCTCGCTCGACACCGACGCCGGCCGGATCGAGATCGGCATGCTCGACTGCCTCGACGGCACGCCGCTCCTCGACGTCAAGCCCTACGTGCCGAGCGTCGACGCCATCGCGGATGCCGCCTTCGACTGAGCCAGCCGGCTCAGGGCCGGTAGATCCACTGCTCGGGAAGATGCGCGACGATCTCGTCGCCGATGGCGATCTCACCGGCCCGGTCGACCGAGGCGACGACGCCGCGCAGGCGTTGCGCCACCTTCGCGAAGCCGAGTTCGATGTCCGGGCGGTCGAGG
This sequence comes from Pseudoxanthobacter soli DSM 19599, assembly GCA_945898215.1. Taxonomy (GTDB): domain Bacteria; phylum Pseudomonadota; class Alphaproteobacteria; order Rhizobiales; family Segnochrobactraceae; genus CAMDHY01. The sequence continues at coordinate 94,364 of CAMDHY010000001.1, forward strand.
TGTTTCGCCAGGCTGCGGCCGGCGATCCGGCACGGCGCGTTCTGGTCGTCGACGTTGAGCGCCGCCGCCGGCCCGATCGACAGCCGCGTGCCGCGCGGCAGCATCGACAGCCGCGGGATCCCCTCGACCACGAGGTTCGCCCCGATGCTGGCCGCATCGACCGCGGGGACCTCGAGGCGGCGGGCGATCTCCGCCAGATCCTCCACCGACAGGATCGACAGGTGCCGGCCGTTTCGGATCGGCGTGCCGCGCGGATACCACGGCTCGCGCCCGCTGGAGCGGCGCTCGAAGCCGCCGTGGCGGTCGCCAGCGATCCCGTCGAGGCCGAGCGCCAGTCGTTCGACCACCGCCGTCTCGAAATGCTTCGGATCGGTGGTGGCGAACAGCGCCACGACCCGTCCCTTGATCTTGCGCGCCGGGACGATCTCGTCCGTCTCCGCCCTCGCATCCATCGCCCGCTCCTCACGCTCCGTGCCTCCAACGAGCGATAAGCACCCGGCCCCGCCGAGGCAACCGCAGCCCGAGGCGACCGCAAGCCGCGACGACGGCGTCCACGCGACGCCGGCCGGCCGACGTGCCGCACCTCCGCCGCCGCGTGCCGGCCGCAATCCCATTTCCCGCCGCCCGCCCGCCGCGCTAGTCTGCGGACGCTGACTGCGAGCCCGCGAGTCGCCTCGCGACCGGGCGCCAACCGAAGAACAGGACATCCCGATGGCCACTCCCATGCCGTCCGGCGCGCCGCTCGGCGCCAAGCTCGTCGAGATCCGCAAGAAGTGGGGCTGGTTCGTCGCAGCCGGCATCGCCATGATCTTCTTCGGCATGATCGCACTCGGCAACCTGTTCGCGGCTACCGTCGCCGTCATGGTGGTGACCGGCGTCATGCTGATCGTCGCCGGCGTCGTCGAGATCATCCAGGCCTTCGGCGCCAAGACCTGGGGCAAGACCATCTACTGGCTGCTGAGCGGCCTCCTCTATGCCGCCGCCGGCGTGATCGCCCTGATCGACCCGGCGCTGGCCGCGGCCGGCTTCACCCTGATGCTGGCGGCCGTGCTGTTCGCCGTCGGCGTCCTGCGCGTCATCGCCGGCTTCGACGCCAGGCCGGGCGAAGGCTGGGGCTGGATGGTCGCCGCCGGCGTCTTCACCATGCTGTTCGGCATCCTCATCGGCGTCGGCTGGCCGATCAACTCGATCTGGCTGATCGGCATGATCCTCGGCATCGACCTGATCTTCCAGGGCGTCGCCTGGATCTCGTTCGGCTTCGCGCTCCGCGCCAAGCGCTGACGACGGCGGGCGCGTGTCGCTGCTCGACGCCGGGACGCGCGTCTACGCCATCGGCGACGTGCACGGCCGCTTCGACCTGCTCGAGGCGCTGCACGACGCCATCGCCGCCGACCTCCAGGCTTGGCCGGCGCAGCGCTCCGTCGTCGTCCACCTCGGCGACTATGTCGACCGCGGCCCCAGCACCCACGACGTCATCGAGCGGCTGCTGACGCCGCGGCTCGTAGCCTCCGAGATCGTCTGCCTGAAGGGCAACCACGAGGACTGCCTCCTGCAGTTCATCTCCGGTGGTGCCGATGCGGACGTGTTTCTGCGCTATGGCGGCGTCGAGACGATGGCGTCCTACGGTGTCCATCCCACCAGCCCTGCCCTGCTCGGCCATCCCGATCATCTCGTCGCCGCCTTCGACGCCCACCTGCCATCGCGGCACCGCCACTTCCTCGAAACCCTGCCCCTGAGCTTCGAGATCGGCGGCTACTTCTTCTGCCACGCCGGCATCCGGCCGGGCGTCGCCCTCGAGCGGCAGGCGCCGCGCGACCTGATGTGGATCCGCGAGCCCTTCCTAGGCTCGACCCTGTCGCACGGCCGCGTCGTCGTGCACGGCCACACCCCGACCGACGCCCCCGAATCGCTGCCAAACCGCATCAACGTCGACACGGGCGCGGTCTTCACCGGCCGGCTCACCGCCGTCGTGCTGGAGGACGACCGCCGTCGTTTCCTCACCGTCGCCGGCGGGTTGTGACGGGTGACCGGCATCGAGAGCGGCCGCCGCCGCGCGGTGGCGGTTCACTCTGTCGGGGGTCCCAGGGTTGACGAAACCGCCGCCGGGGGGTGGAGTCACGCGGCCGCACCGGGCCGCCTTTGCCCCGGACGAGGGATGTTGCGCGCATGGCCGACGGCATCGACATCACGCTGACGGCCGACGCCGCGGCCCTCCCGGCCGTCGAATCGGCCCTGGAAGCCTTCGTCGAGGAAAACGATCTGCCGCCGCGTACGGGCTATACGCTCGCCCTCATCGTCGAGGAACTCGTCACCAACATCGTCAAGTACGGCTATGCGGGCGCCGACGCCGGTCCGCTGAAGCTGACGGTGAACCTGGCCGACGGCCGCGTCGTCGGCACCCTCGTCGATGCTGGCGCACCCTTCGATCCGACGGCGATGCACATGCCGGACGTCGAGGCCGCCATGGAGGACCGCCACATCGGCGGCCTCGGCGTGCATCTCGTTCGCACAATGTCGGAGGACTTTTCCTACCGCCGCGACGACGGCCACAACGTCGTCAGCTTCCGCCTGCCGGTCGCCTGAGCGCTGCCCGGAGCGGAGGCCGTCAGGAGCTGCGATAGAGCCGCGGCAGCGTCCTCCCGAGCCGCACCAGCACCTCGTTCGACACCGTCGCGGCGCTCGCCGCCATCTCGGCGAGCGAGATCGTCCGCCCGGTGATCTCGACGAAGTCCCCGGGCTGCACCTCGTCGTCCGCGAAGTCGGTGACGTCGATGGTCGCGAGGTTCATCGACAGCCGCCCCACCAGCGGCGCTCGCCGCCCTCTGATGGCGACCGCGCCGCGATCGGCCATCGCCACCGGCAGCCCGGTCGCATAGCCGATACCGAGGGTGGCGATCCGCGACGGTCGCCGGGTGACGTATCCACCGCCGTAGCCGATCGGCGTGCCCTCGCCGACCGAAACGATGCGGATCACCGGCGCCGTCGCCTCGATCACCTGCTCCACCGGCTGTGGATAGCCCGGCGTGCCCTGCACCCCGTAGAGCGCGCTGCCGACGCGCAGCAGGTCGCCGTGCAGCGCCGGGTCCATGAACAGCGCCGCGGAGCAGGCGATCGAGATCGGCGCTTCGGGCAACGGCGCGATGGCGGACCGCAGCCGCTGCAACTGCGCGAGGTTGCGCTCGTCGTCGGGCCGCTCGAACCAGGCGAGTTGGGTCACCCAGCAGGCGACGTCGAGGCGTTCCCAGACATCGGGCCGGCCGGCGAGTGCCATCGCCTCGGCGTCGGTGAGGCCGAGGCGCACCAGCCCGCCGTCGATCATCACGCCCACCCGCACCCGGGCGCCGGCGGCCACCGTCGCTTCCAGCTCGGCCATGGAGGCGATCACCGGCACGAGGCCGTGCGCCGCGTGCTCAATCGCCGGATGCCCGGTGAGGCCGCTCAGGACGTAGATCTCGACATCCGGGAGAATCGCGCGCAGCCGCACGCCTTCGGGAAAATCGGCGACCCAGAAGACGCCGCAGCCCTCGCGCCGCAGCCGCCGCGCCACCGGGTCGAGCCCGAGTCCGTAGGCGTCCTCCTTAAGCACCACGCCGAAGCGGCCGCTGCGACGGTAGCCGTCCATCCGATGATAGTTGCGCGCGATGGCGTCGAGATCGACGAGCACGCGCGCCCCGGCCGGATCGCCCTCGCCCTTCAGCGGCAGCGGCGTCACCGGCGGCAGCATCGCCCTCACCTTCGCTCCGACGCTCACGCTCGCGCCTCCGTCGGCACCACGAAGCCGATGTCGAGCCCCTCCGGCCCGTGCGCACGCCACAGTGGGCCGACGAGACCCGTCGACAGCGCCGCGCGCACGTCCTCGGTGCGGTCGGAACGGCACCACGTACGCGCAACGTCGTCATGCGGCGCCGTCGCGCGCGCCGAACCCGCAACCGGTCTGTACAGCAGGTAGCGCTCGAGACTGCCGTACGCGAGGACCACGTCGACGATCGCGAAGCCCTCCGCCATCAGGTTGCGCCAACTCACCGTGTTCGCCGGTGCGGCAGTCGCAAACACGTGGCGGAAGCCGAGGTTCCACGCCCGCCCGATCCGGCGTCGCACCAGCGCCCGCTGCAGGCCGCGGCCGCGGAAGCCCGGGTCGACGCCGGTGCCTGCAATCTTCGCCAGGCCGTCGTTGCCGCCGAGGCCAATCCGCGCGCCGGCGTCCTCGCCGTCGGCTAGCACGGTAAGGAGCACGCCGTAGCCGATCAGCCGCCCGCCGGCGACGCCGGTCTCGGCATCGGTGCCCTGCACGACGGCCCCGACGATCTCGCCGCGTCCGGCGACGACGCTCTCGAAGAAGCTCCGCCGTTCCGGCTTCACCAGGCCGCGGTCGACCCCTTCGATCGATCGCCGGTGCAGGCGCTCGACGGCGTCGAGCGCATCGGCGCCGAGCCAGACGAACCCGACCCCCGGCATATCGCCGTCGGCGGGGCCGTCATTCAACGATGACCTCCGCATAGTTCAGCATCGCGAGCGGCGGATAGAGCTGGAAGCTCTTGGCGAGCGGCATGTTGACGATGAGCGAGAAGCGCTTCAGCGTCTCGACAGGGATCATCGCCGGGTTCTTGCCGCCGACCAGGATCTGCTCGGCCTTGGAGGCGGCGAGCTGGCCCACCGAATAGTAGCGGCAGACGAGCCCCGTCACCGCGCCGCCCGAGCGGATGGCGAGTTCGGTCGCCCCGAAGGTGGGCAGCAGCACCTGCTCGCAGATCGGCGTCACCTGCTCGAGGATCGAGCCGAGGAAGGTGTCGGGCACCAGATAGAGCCAGTCGGCGCCCTCCTCCTTGATCTCGCGGATCATGGCGTCGAGCCCGTCGGCCACCGGCTTGCCGGCCGCGTCCGTCTTGAACTGCCGCTCGACGAGGCGGAATCCGACCGTCGGCGCCAGCTGGCGCAGTTCCTCGACGAGCGCCACCGAGTTCTGTTCCGTCGCGGTGTAGAGCACGCCGAGCGAATCGAACGGCCGGTAGGACTGCATGGCGCGCAGCTGCGCGTCGAGCGGCACGACGTGGAAGGCCCCGGTGACGTTGCGACCCGAGGAATCGAGGCTCGGCACAACCTTGGCGCGCACCGGCGCCGCCACCATCGTGAAGATCACCGGCCGGTCGGCGATGTACTTCGCCGGGTCGGACGCATCGAACGGGCCGACTGTCGCGAGCGTCACCGGCGTACCCCAGGTGTAGACGAGGTCCGGCTTCAGTTCGCGAATCTCGTCGATGAAGCCGGCCACCTTGGTCGGGTCGCGATCGACGTCGCGGCTGATGTACTCGACCGGGATCTGCCGCTGCGCGAGGTAGTCGCGGAAGCCCGCCTCCACCTCGGTGTCGCCGCGAAAGGTGATCATATAGATGGTGTAGGGGCGCTCGCGCGCCGTCTGCGCAAACAGCGGCCCCGTCGCCGCAGCGGTGCCGAGGGTGGCACCGGCGGCGATGAGACCGAGCGCCTCACGCCGGTCGATGCGTCTCATGTCGCCATCCCCTGCCCAGAATCACGCCGAGGCTGCCGACGCGGCCTCCGACGGTCCTCTTCACTATCCCAATTCGCCGGGAGCGACCACGCGAGGGGGATTAAATTCTCGTCACGCGGCGGTAGCCTCTCAGCCCCGCTCCATGGCGATCGGCGACGCTCCGCGCGCGTCCGCCAGCACCGCGAACGCGAACAGGACGGCGCCGACGGCGACCACCGCCCCGAGCACGGTCAGCGTCATGCCCTGGCCGAAGCCGCCGAGCAGCCACGCCGCCAGCAGCGGCCCGATGGCGTTGCCGATCCGCTCGATCACCCGAAAGACGCCGTAGAGCGTGCCCTCGGAAATCTCCGGGGCGACGCGCCGGCCGATGTCGCCGACAAGCGCCGACTGCGGCGTGATCGACAGCGCCTGGGCGACACCGAGCTGCAGCACCGCCGCCGCGGCGCCCCAGGGCTCCGGCCAAAGGAACGGATGCACGACCGCCGAGGCGGCGAGCAGGCCGCCGAGGATGACGAGCACCGGCCGGCGGTTCTGCACCTGGCTGATCCGCGAGACGAACGGGACGATCACCAGCATCGCCAGCGCATAGAGCATCAGCACGCGGCCGATCGCCGACTGGTCGAAGCCCTCGTCGGACAGCACCAGCGGCACCATGAAGAAGACGAGGCCGGCGAGGATCAGCTTCGCCGGCAGCGCGCAGCCGATCAGGAGCAGGCCCATCGTCGGCCGCAGCACTACCTTCAGGATGTCGCGGAACGAGACGCTGGCGAGCCGCTCCGTCGTCTTGCCGGTGTCGTCGGACAGCGCCAGCCGCGCGGTCATCACCGCGGCGAGGCTAAGGGCGGCCGAGACCATGAACGTCAGCCGGATGCCGATGCGGTCGGCGAAGATGCCGCCGATCAACGGCCCGCACAGCGCCGCCACCATGATGGAGGTGACAAGGAGCGCCAGGCCGCGGGCGCGGTTGAGGCCGCCGGTGTGGTCGATGATGTAGCCCTGCGCCGAGACGAAGACGGCGGCGTAGCCGACGGCGGTGAGCGAGCGGAAGGCGAGGATCTGCCAGAGGTCGGCCGCGAGCGCGGTGCCGACGAAGCCGACGACGGCGGCGGTCGCCCCGAGGCGCAGCGCCCGCCCGCGCCCGATGCGCTCCGTCACAGTGTTCAGCCATGGCTGAAGCACCGCCACGATCAGCATGAACAGCACGATCGGCAGGCTGATCACCATCTCCCGCGACAGCCCGGGCACGGTGCTCGCCACCTCGCCGATGAAGGTCGGCAGGAACGGCCGCGTCATCTCCTCGGCGAAGAAGAACAGGAACAGCGGCGCCCGCACCGCGAACACCCGGAGCGGCGGCTCGACCCGCTCGCGCGTAAGGCGGAACTTGCGGTCGATGGCGTCGAGCTCGACCATCGCCTCGGCGTCGCGGCGTTCGAAGGCGGCCTCGCGCAGTTCCTTCTGCCGCATCCGCAGCGCCGTGATGCGGCGGTCGATGCCGGTGACGATCTCGCCCAGGCGCCCGCCGCCCGGCTGCTGCTGGTGGTGGCGGGCGAGGTCGCCGCGGCGCAGCGAATCGAGGCGCTGGCCGATGGCCCGCAGCGACGAGCCGGCCCCCATCGCGAACGCAAAGGCGATGAGCTCGAGCGTCACCAGCACCGAGACCAGCAGCACCACGGCGACGTCGAGCCAGAGATCGAGCACGAAGGCTTCGGTGACGGTGTCGGGAATGCCGATCGCCACGCGGCCGAGGTCCTCGCCGCCGGCCGAGGCGATCGGTAGCGCGACGTAGCGCATGCCGACCGGGAGTCCATCGAGGCCGCGCAGGGGTTCGCCGGCCGAGGTGTTGCGCATGGCGAGCGCGATGACGCGGCCGCCCGGATCGAGAAGCGCCAGCGCCCCGAATTCGGAGCTCTCGGCGAGCGCCGTCTGGAACACCGCGTCGACGCCGACGAGGTTCTCGAGGTCCATGCCGTAGCGGTCGGCCTGGGCGACGAGCTGCGACAGCGAGCGCCCGACGACCTCCGCCTTGCGGTCGAGCGCGGGCAGCAGGATGCCCTCGGCGGTGACGAGCGTCCGCCACGAGATCACCGCGAGCGCGGCGACGAGGACGACCGTGATGCAGGTTAGGACGATGACGTCGAAACGGCGCATCTCTACTCCCCGCGCCGATCGCCAAGACGCGCAGTGATCGCCGCGTGCGCCGTCTCGACCTCCGCGATGGCCCAGCCGAAGGCGTCGTCGGCGCTCTCGGTCGCATCGTCGGCGAGCCGCGCCGCGCCGAGCGCCTGCGCGTAGAAGGCACGCAGCGGCACCAGGATGACGATCGCCGAGATCAAAACGGCGAGCAGCCCGGTGATCGCTGCCGTTCGCTCGACGGTCTCGGCGACGCCGTCGAGCTGGCGCTGGATGCGCGTCATCGAGCCGCGCGCCAGGACGGTTCCGACGGGCACCCCGAAATCGTTGGCGACGATGCGCGACCGCACGTCGACGGTGCCGTCCAGCGTGGCAATGTCGGTGCCGATGCGGTTCGGATCGCTCGAGAACAGCACCTTGCCGTCGGCGCCGGCGACGTCGATCGAATTGAGCAGCGGGTCGTTCGACTGCTCACGCGACAGGAGGGGCGTCAGCGTGTCCTGCCCGGCGAGCGGCAGCCCGAAGCTCAGCGCCACCTCGATGTCGGAGCCGATTCGGTTCGCGAGCTGGTCGAACCGCGAATGCACCAGGCCGATGTAGATGATGCGGATGCTGCCGAAGTTGAGGTAGGCGCCGAGCGCGATCGCGCCCACCGCGACGGGCGCGATCGTCAGGAGCAGGATGATCGCCAGTCGCCGCATGCCTCAGCCCCGAACCGTCCCTCAGCGTCCCATTCGATAGGAGAATCAGCCGGTTCGGCAAGCTCTCGAAGCCGCCCTCCCGCCGCCCCTGCCGCCGCGGCGACCTGCGCCGCGACCGCTCGCTTGCCTGGCGACGGTGGCGACGGCCCATTGCATTGGCTAGCATACCGCTAGCATAGTCCGCCGCCCTCCTGCGAGGAGCCTGCTTGCAAATCCGCCTGACGTTCCAGCGCCGGCTCGCGTTGATGGTCGCCGCCGCGACCGTCACGGTGATCGCCCTCGTCGCGACCGTCGGCGTCGGCGTCGTCGAGCGGGCGCATCGCGACCTTATCGATTCGCGCCTCGAGTTCGTGCTCACCACGCTCGACGGCACCATCGAGGCGAGCCTCGACCTCGGCTTGCCGCTCGGCGAGCTACGCGAGATCGAGGACCTGCTGGAGCGCACCCTCTCGGCCGAGCCCGGCATCGAGGCGATCGAGGTGTTCGACGCCACCGGCGTCTCCCGCTTCGGCACCGACCGCGGCGCCGCCAACGAGCCGATCCCCCACGCCTGGGTGACCGCCATCCGCAACAATCGCTCCGACCCGCTATGGCGTGCTGTCGATCGCGGCGGCCTCACCATCGGCGCCCCGATCCTCACCGACTTCGGCGCCATCGCCGGCGACGTCGCGATCGTCGTGCCGCTCGACCTCCTGGAGCGCTCGCCCGTCGACGCGGGCATCGTCTTCCTCCTGACGCTCGGCCCCGCGCTCGCGGCGATCGCGATCGTGCTGATCGCGGTGGTGCTGGCGGCCCGTCCGGCGGCCCGTGTATTCGACACGATGGCAGGCGATGTCGCGGCCGGCCGGGTACCGACCGGCGGCGGCGTGCTCACCGCGGCGGCCGCCGCGGCGGTGGCACGGATCGCCGCCACCGGCGAATCGGTCGGCCGGGCCGACCGCATCCTGCAGGCGATCGATGCGGAAATCTGACGTGCGCCGGACCACCGATCCGGCCCGCGGCGACCGTTTCGCCGTCCTCGTCGGCCTCGTCGTCGGCCTCGCCATCGCCCTCGCCTCGGCGGCGACGCTCTACCTCATCGAGCGCACCCACCACGACGACCTGGCGCTGACGACCGAACGCGTGACGCGCTCCATCGGCAGCGCCGTCGCCGACACCGTCGGGCGCGCCGTCGGCTTCGGCCTTCCGCTGCGCGCCCTCTACGGCGTCGACGCCTATCTGGAGGACATCATCCGCCGCAATCCGGAGGTCGCCGCCATCGCCATCGCCGACGACAGCGGCGAGACGCTGTTCTCCGTGCCGGCCGAGGCGCCTCCGGGAACACCGATCTCCGTTCAGATCCCAGTCGGCGCGGCGGCCGTCGGCCTCATCGTCGTGACTCCGTCGCAGCGCATCCTCGACGTCGTTGCCCGCACCCTCGCCGTCACCGTGTTGAGCGCCAGCCTGTTCGGCGCCCTCCTCGCCGGCATCCTGGCGCGCGCCTTCGCCGCCGAGCGCATCGACCTGCGCCAGGGCCGGCTCATCGCCTCGCTGCGGTCGCTCGCCCGCGGCGGCTTCGGTGACTATTCGCCCGTCGGCGGCGACAGCCCTCTCCAGCGCCTCGGCGCCGCTTTTGCGCGGCGCCTCGCCCCCGTCCGTCGCGAGGCGCGCCAGGCGCTGGCGCTCGCCGACGAGATCCGCGCCGTCGACTTCGATGCGAGCCTCGGCCCGCGCGTCGACGAGGCGCTCGCCCCGATCGAGGGAAAGATCCGCTTCGACGCCACCCATCCGCCGAGCCGGCGGCGCACCTGGAAGGGCTGGTGGGCGGTGCCGCTGCTCCTCCTCGGCACCTCGGTGCACCCGCTGGTGCCGAGCTTCGCCTTCGACCGCCTCGACCCGGGCCTCATGCAGTCCCTGGAGGTGTCGGCGTCCGTCGCCGCCCAGTTCCTCGGCTGCGCCCTCGGCCTCCTCGCCGCCCTCGTGCTGGCCAGCCGGTCGGCGGCCGCGACCGTCGGCTTCGGCACGCTGCTCGCCGGCACCGCCACTGCGGCGACGGCGATCATCCGCGACCCGACGATCTTCCTCGCCCTGCGCTTCTGCGCCGGGCTCGGCCTCTGGGCGGCGCTGTGGGTGGTGCTGCTGCAGCCCGGCTTCCGGCTGCGCCGCCCGTGGTTCTGGAGCCTGATGGTGCTCGCGGCGCTTGCCGGCTCCGGCCTGGGCGGCCTCGTCGCCGAGGCGCTCGGTCGCCGTGACGCCTTCGCATCGGCGGGCGTCAGCCTCGTCGTGCTCGGTCTCGCGATTCTCGCCTTGGTCGAGCGGCCCCGCAGCGTGCCGCGCCTGCGTCTCGGCCGGCGCCCCGGCGAACTCGTCGCGGTCGCCACCGCCTTTGCCGTCGCCATGACCTGGCTCGAGCTCGCGCTCGGCACCGGCGACATCCGCTACAGTTATGCCGAGCTCGGCCTGCACTTCTGCCTGACGGGCGTCGCCGCCGCGGGCGTCTTCGTCATCCGCCGCCATCCCGCTCCGGCACTCGCGCTCGTCGTCGCCGCCGCTGGTCCCGCACTCGGCGCGCTCGTGCCGGACGCCGCGATCGCGGCGAGCCTTCTCGTCGGCCTCGGCGGTGCGATGGCGCTGTCGGCGGTGGGCGAGCGCGTCTGGGCTCCGGAGGGTGCGTTGGCGGCGATGGTCGGCTGCGTTGCCGGAGCGGCCTTCGCGGCGGGCGCCGCCTGGTTCGATGTCGAGCCGGCCTTCGCCGCCGCGGCCGTCGGCGTCGTCGGTGCGATGCTGACGGCCGTGCTGACGATGCGCGGTCCCGCCGTCGCTCCCGCCCGGCCAGGAGCCTGATGTGATGCTTCTGCGCACCCGCATCACGCTGTTCCTGTCGATCGCCTTCGTGCTCGTCGCCGGCGGTCTCATCCTCGCCGGCATGCGCCGCGAGGAGATCGCCGACGAACGCTTCGCCGAGGTGGCGATCGACGGCCAGCGCTCGCTCTGGCAGAGCCTCGTCGCCGAGGAACTGAAGACCGTCACCGTCATCGGCGACGACCTCGTCGCCCAGATCGCCCGCGCCCGCCCCGTCGACGTGCCGCGCCTGCGTCAGGTCGCCGCCACCGTCATTCCGGCCGCCGGCGACCTCCTGCGCGGCGTCGAGGAGGTGCAGGTCGTCGACGCCTCCGGCACCATCATCTACACGAACCGCCCCTCGATCGGGCAGCGACCGATCCTCGACGCCTCCGCCCTCGACCGGGTGCTCTCAACCGGCGTCGTCCTCGGCGGCCTTCGCCAGGATACCCCCGACCGCTACGTCATCGCCGCCGGCGTGCCGGTGTTCGCCTCCGGCCGCCCGTTCGCCGTCGTCACCCTCGCCCGCGGCGCCGACGGCGTGCTGACGCGCTTCGCCGAGGCGTTCGGCGTGCCTTCCTTCCTCGTTTCGCTGCGCGGCCGCATGGTGGTCGGCACACGACCGGATCTCTGGCAGGCGCTGATGCCGCAGATCCCGCCGCGCTCCGCCAACGTCTCCATCTACGAGGACGACGACCGGCTGTTCCTCGCCACCAGCGTGCCCGTTCAGGACCTCGTCGGCGGCGCCGCCGGCACGCTCGTCACCTTACGCGATTCCAGCGAATCGCTCGGCGAGGCGCGCGACTTCCAGCGCGCCACCCTCGCCGGCGTGGCACTGTTCGTCGCCCTCATCCTGGCCGGCCTCTACGTCTACCTGCGCCAGGCCTTCCGGCCGCTCGAATCGGCGATCTCTGTGCTGCAGGCGCTGTCGGCCGGCGACACCAACGTGCGCATCGAGGATGCCGGCGAAGGCGAGATCCGCCGCATCGCCGAGACGGTGGCGGTGTTCCGCCGCAACGCCATCGCGGTGGCCGAGAACCAGCGCCAGGTCGAGCGCCAGCGCCGCCGCCAGGAGCGGCTGATCCGCCGCCAGATGGAGGCGCTCGCCCGTACCCTCGAGGCGGACGGTCGCGAGCAGGTGCTACAGGACATCCAGAGCATCTTCGGCCGCCAGAAAGCTGCGCCGCTAGCGATCCAGACCGTCAAGCGCGCCGGCGACGAACAGCTCGGTCTCCTGGCCGCCGTGCTGCAGCAGATGTCGGCGCGCATCTCCGACCAGCACGCCCGCCTGACCGAGCTCGTCGCCGAACTGCGCGAGGCGATCATCACCCGCGCCAAGCTCGCCGGACTGCAGCAGGAACTCGAGATCGCCCGCCAGCTGCAGCTGTCGATCCTGCCGAAGCCGCTGCCGCCGCGCAGCGACGTCGCCCTCTACGGCCTCATGGTGCCGGCGAAGGAGGTGGGCGGCGACTTCTTCGACTACTTCTTCCTCGACCAGCGGACGCTCGGCATCGTCGTCGCCGACGTCTCCGGCAAGGGCGTGCCGGCGGCGATGTTCATGGCGATGACGCGCACGCTCCTGAAGGCGACGACGCTGTTCTCGATCTCGCCGTCCGCCAGCATCGAGCGTCTCAACGCCGTGCTCGCTGCCGAGAACGACCAGATGATGTTCGTGACGCTGTTCTACGGCGTGCTGGATCTCTCGACCGGCCGCCTCACCTACGTCAACGCCGGCCACAACCCGCCGTTTCTCTGCCGCCCGGACGGCTCGGTGACGCCGCTGCCGCGCTCCGGCGACATCGCCATCGCCGTCTTCGAGGAGGCGCCCTACCGCGAGATGACCATCGATCTCACAGCCGGCGACCTCGTCTTCCTCTACACCGACGGCGTCACGGAGGCGTTCGACATCGACGGCACCGAGTTCGGCGAGGGGCGCCTGATCACGCTCCTGAAGGAGCTGCCGGCCGGGGCGAGCGCCGCCGACGTGGCGAACTTCATCGTCGAGGGGGTGCACCGCTTCGAGCGTGGCGCCAACCAGGCCGACGACATCACCAGCGTCGGCCTGCGCTACTTCGGCGCTGCGGCGGCCCCGGGCACGGTAGCGGCACCGCTCCCGCCTCCCTCCACGCCCGTTTCTGCATAAGCGAGACATCGCTCGAGCAGCACCGCAGCAGAGCGGTCCTCGGGCTCCATCTCGAGACATGTCCGGAAGCGCTCGGCCGCCGTGTCCGGCAGCCCGTGCGAGAGCGCCGTGACGCCACGCTCGTGTAGCTCGATCAGTCGCAGGTGGTCGTCCGAAACGCTACGGGCGCGGCCGATCAGCGCATGGATCGGCTCGATCGCACTGCGGCCGCGCAGTGCCACATGATCGACCTTGCGGAAGACGAAGGCGTCGCCGGCGGCGGCACGGGTGTCGTGCGCGACGAGCACGCGCTGGCCGTAGCGCTTGGCCGCCTCTTGCAGCCGCGCCGCGACGTTGACGGCATTCCCAATCACCGTGAAGTTGCGGCTCTGCTCGGCGCCGATGTCGCCGGCGATCACCGCGCCGGTGCCGATGCCGATCGCCACATCGATCGCCTCCGCCCCTGCCACGCCGCTCTCAGCGAGCTCGCGGCGCAGAGCCGGCAGGCTCTCGAGCTGGCCAAGTGCCGCATTGCAGGCGTCGATCGCCTGCTGGCCGGCATCGGTGAACGGCGGACCCCAGCACGCCATCACGGCGTCGCCGATGAACTTGTCGGTGATGCCGCCCGCCGCCCCGATCGGGATGGTCATGGCGGTTAGGAAGCGGTTCAGCACCGAGACGAGGCTTTCCGGGTCGAGCCGCTCCGACCAGCCGGTGAAGTCGCGCAGGTCGGCGAACGACACCGTCTTCACCTGCCGGGCGCCCTTCAGGTCCTCGACGCCGCCGCGATCGAGGATGCGATCGACGATCCGCGGGTCGACATATTCCCCGAACAGCCGCTTCAGCTTGCGCCGCTTGCGCTGCTCGGTGATGTCGGAGAACACCACGATGACGCCCTGGCGCTCCACGTTGCCGTCGCGCTCCAGCATCAGGAACGTGGAGGTCACGTGCAGGTCGACCCGATGGCCGCCGACCATCACCGTCACCTCGCGGCTGTGGGTCGCCTCATTCTCGTAGACGGCTTTCAGCACCACCTCGTTGAAGTCGTCGAAGCTCTCCTCCATGAGGAAGACCTCGCCGAACGACTGGCCGACGGTCGCCGCCGGGTCGAGCCCGAGGATGCGGCCGGCCGCGGCATTGAAGGTGATGATGCGGCCCTTGAGGTCGATCGTGGCGACCCCGTCGCGCATGTTGGCGAGGATCTTCTCGTAGATCAGGCAGCCCAGTCCGCCGTCCACGCCGCCCACGATCGTTCGCCTCGCCACCTTCCGCCGCCGCGGCACCATAGCCCGACTCGGCACCCCGGGGGAAACCCGTGGCCGGGCGCGCCGGACGTCGCGGGGCCGCGCTGTCGGAACGTCGTCCGCCCGTTCGTCTTTGAAGGAGGCGGGGCTGCGGCGGCCCCGCCCAACGGGAGAGCGTCAGATGCGTGTGATGGTGATGGTGAAGGCGACGGCCGACAGCGAAGCCGGCCTGATGCCCGAGACCGAGATGTTCGAGGCGATGCACGCCTTCAACGAACAGCTGATCGAAGCCGGCATCATGGTGAGCGGCGACGGCCTGAAGCCCTCGTCGCTGGGCAAACGGATCGCCTTCGACGGGACGAGCCGCACCGTCATAGACGGCTCGTTCGCCGAGACGAAGGAACTCGTCGCAGGCTTCTGGATCTGGAACGTCGCCGACATGGACGAGGCGGTCGCCTGGGTGAAACGCTGCCCCAACCCGATGCCCGGTCCGAGCGAGATCGAGATCCGCCCGTTCTACGAGGCGTCCGACTTCGGCGAGACCTTCACGCCGGAGCTCGCCGCCCAGGAGGCCGCGATGCGCGACAAGCTCGCCGGCCGCTGACCCCCACGGGGTACGGCCGGCGGTCTCGCCGGGGGCGCCTGCCCGGTCTTACTCGGCCGCCTCCGCCGCCGGCAGCGGGTCCTTCCACGACAGCCGCGGCGACCGCGCCGCCCGCGTCTCGTCGAGGCGGCGGCGCGGCGCGAGCCGCGGCGCCTGGCGGAAACGCTCGGTGTCGCCGGCCTTTGCCGCCATGGCCAGGTCCCGCAGCGTCGCGATGAACAGGTCGAGGCTCGCGAGCGATTCCGACTCCGTCGGCTCGATCAGCATCGCCCCATGCACGACGAGCGGGAAGTACATCGTCATCGGGTGGTAGCCCTCGTCGATCATCGCCTTGGCGAAGTCGAGGGTGGAAACCCCCGTCCCTTCCAGCGACGAATCGTCGAACAGCACCTCGTGCATGCACGGCCGGCCACCATAGGGGGCGTTGAACAGGTCGCTGAGCCGCGCCTTGACGTAGTTCGCCGACAGCACCGCGTCCTCGGATGCCTGCCGCAGCCCGTCGGCGCCGTGCGCCAGCATGTAGGCGAGCGCGCGGACGTACATGCCCATCTGGCCGTGGAAGGCGGTGAGCCGGCCGAACGGCGTCTCGGCTTCGGCGAGCCCCTCCTCCGTCTCGACGAGCACCGGCTCGCCGGCGTCGAGCCGGATGAACGGCAGCGGCGCGAACGGCGCCAACGCCTTCGAGAGCACCACCGGCCCCGAGCCCGGACCGCCGCCGCCGTGCGGGGTCGAGAACGTCTTGTGCAGGTTGATGTGCATGGCGTCGACGCCGAGGTCACCCGGCCGCACCTTGCCGACGATGGCGTTGAAGTTCGCCCCGTCGCCGTAGAAGAACGCGCCCGCCGCGTGCACGGCCTCGGCGATCTCGACGATGTCGCGCTCGAACAGGCCGCACGTGTTCGGGTTGGTCAGCATGATCGCAGCGACGTCGGGCGACAGCAGCGCCTTGACGGCGGCCGGATCGACGGTGCCGTCCTCGCGCGCGGGCACCGGCACCACCTTGTAGCCGAGCTGGGCGGCGGTGGCCGGGTTGGTGCCGTGCGCGGATTCCGGCACCAGCACGATCGAGCGGCTCTCGCCGCGCGCCGCCAGCGCCGCCTTGATCGCCATCATGCCGCAGAGTTCGCCGTGCGCCCCCGCCTTCGGCGACAGCGCCACAGCGGCCATGCCGGTCATCGTTAGCAGCCAGTGCGACAGCTCCTGCATCAGCTGGACGGCGCCCTTCACCGTCGACAGCGGCTGCAGCGGGTGGATGTCGGCGAAGCCCGCAAGCCGCACCATCGCCTCGTTCAGCCGCGGATTGTGCTTCATCGTGCACGAGCCGAGCGGATAAAGCCCGAGGTCGATCGCGTAGTTCTGCCGCGACAGCCGCACGTAGTGGCGCACCGCCTCGGGCTCGGTCAGGCCCGGCAGGCCGAGCGGCGCCCGGCGGGCGTGCTTGCCGAGGCGGCTCGCAGCCTTCGGCGCCGGCGGCAGGTCGACGCCGCTAACGTCGGGCCGGCCGATCTCGAAGATCAGCGCCTCCTCGATCTGCAGGCCGCGGTTGCCGGTGAAGGTCGCGACCGGGGTGGCGGCCTCGGCTTCGGCCGGGCGGGTCGGGCGTCCCTGGGTGTTCATCATCACAGCACCTCGGCAAGCGCCGCGGCGAAGGCGGCACGGTCGTCGTCGGTCGTGGTCTCGGTAGCGGCAACGAGCAGGAGATCGGCGAGTTCGGGTCGTCCCGGCTCGAGGCGCGACATCGGCACGCCGGCGATGATCCCCTTCGCCGCCAGCTTTTCGACGATCGCCGCGGCATCGCCCGGCAGGCGCACCGTGAACTCGTTGAAGAAGGTGTCGTTCAGCACTTTCACCCCCGGCACCGCCGCGAGCGCGTCGGCAGTCGCCGCCGCACTCGCGTGGTTGATCGCGGCGAGCCGCGTCAGCCCGGCCTCACCCAGCAGCGTCGCGTGGATCGAGAAGGCGAGCGCGCACAGGCCCGAGCTCGTGCAGATGTTCGAGGTCGCCTTGTCACGGCGGATGTGCTGTTCGCGCGTCGACAGCGTCAGCACGAAGCCGCGCTTGCCGTCGGCGTCCACCGTCTCGCCGCAGAGGCGCCCCGGCAGTTGGCGGATGAACTTCTCACGCGTCGCGAAGAGGCCGACATAAGGCCCTCCGAAACCGAGCGGATTGCCGAGCGACTGCCCCTCGCCGACGACGATGTCGGCGCCCTGGGCGCCCGGCGGCTCGATCGCCCCGAGCGCCACCACCTCGGTGACGACGGCGACCAGCAGCGCCCCGACGGCGTGCGCCTTCTCGGCGATCGGTGCGAGGTCGATCAGGTGCCCGTAGACCGACGGCGACTGCACGACGACGCAGGCCGTCTGCCCGTCGATGCGCGCGAGGATGTCCTCGGTCGCCTCCGGGTCCGGCGGCAGCGCCTCCACCGTGTCGCCGGCCATCCGCCCGAGCGTCTCGACGACGGCGCGGTATTGCGGGTGCAGCGTGCCGGACAGCACCGCCTTGTTCCGCCGCGTCAGCCGGTGCGCCATCAGCACCGCCTCGCCGCAACCGGTCGAGCCGTCATACATGCCGGCGTTCGCGACCTCCATGCCGGTGAGGCGCCCCACCTGGCTCTGGAACTCGAACAGCACCTGCAGGGTGCCCTGGGCGATTTCCGGCTGGTAGGGCGTGTAGGAGGTCAGGAACTCCGAGCGCTGGATCAGGTGGTCGACGCTCGCCGGCACATGGTGGCGGTAGGCGCCCGCGCCGACGAAGAACGGCACCGAGCCGGCGGCGACGTTGCGCGCCGCCATCCGCCCCATCAACCGCTCGACCTCGAGTTCGCTCTTCGTCGTCGGCAGGTCGAGCAGGCCGGAGAGCAGCTTGTCGCGCGGCACGTCGGAAAACAGCTGGTCGACGGCGCCGACGCCGATCGTCGCGCGCATGTGGGCGCGGTCGTGGTCGGTCAGGGGGTGGTAGCGCATGGGAGACGTCTGTCCTGGTTGAGCGGGTCGTGACGGCAGCGCGCGCGGCCGAACGGGCCACGCGCCGGCGTCAGGCGCGATCCTCGACGGTGATCTCGGCGGTGAGGGAATTGGCGATGTAGCAGGCCTCGTGGGCGGCATGGTGCAGCGCCAGGATGTCCTCGTCGGTCGGCCGCTTGGCACCGGAGAAGACGATGCGCGGCCGGAGCTTGATCGCCACGACGCCGGTGCGCCCGTTCGGCGCCTTTCCCATCGTCGCCACCGCCTCGTCCTCGTAACTGTCGACGATGAAGCCCTTCTTGGAGGCCATCGCGAGGAAGAACAGCATGTGGCAGCTCGAGGTCGCCGCCGTCAGCGCCTCCTCGGGGTCGACCGCGTCGAGCTTCGACAAGGGCGGCGGCAGCACGAGCGGCGAGGCCGAGGCCGGCACCTCGACGCCGCCGTCGAAGCGCCAGACGTGGGCGCGGGAATAGGCGTTGCCGGGAAAGGTCTGGCCGTTGCGGTCCCAGACCACCGTCGCGAAATACTCGTGTGCCATGATCCTCGTCCTCAAAGGGTCGCGAGATAGGCGTCGTAGGCGGCGCGATCCATCAGGCCCGCCGGCGCGCCGTCGAGTTTTATCTTCATGAACCAGCCGGCGCCCTCGGGGTCGCTGTTCACCGTCTCCGGCGCGTCCGGCAGCGCGGCGTTGACCTCGACGACGGTGCCGGCGACCGGGGCGAACACGTCGCTCGCCGCCTTCACCGATTCGACCACCGCCGCCTCGGCGCCGGCGGCGACGACCTTGCCGACCTCGGGCAGTTCGACGAACACCACGTCGCCGAGCTGCTCCTGGGCGTAGGCGGTGATGCCGATGGTGGCGACGTCGCCGTCGACGCGGATCCACTCGTGGTCCTTGGTGTAGTGGGTGCTCATGGGCGGTCCTCGGTCTCGACGGAAGAAGGAACGGGAAAGGGCTCAGCGCTTGTAGCGAGCGGGGACGAACGGCAGCGTGACGACGCGGGCCGGCAGCGGCTTGCCGCGGACGATCAGCGAAACCTCTGTGCCGGGGGCGGCGAAGGTGGTCTCGACGTATCCCATCGCCACCGGCCCGCCGACGGTCGGTCCGAAGCCGCCGGAAGTGACGAGGCCGACCTGCCGGCCACCCACGTGGATCTCGGTGCCCTCGCGGGCAGGTGCCCGGCCCTCCGGCTTCAGCCCGACGCGCTTGCGGGATGGGCCGTCGGCGAGCTCGCGGCGGATGCGGGCGTCGCCCGGAAAGCCGCCCTCCTCCCGCCGCCGCTTGCCGATCGACCAGACGAGCGCCGCTTCGACCGGGCTCGTCGTCTCGTCGATGTCGTGGCCGTAGAGGCAGAGGCCGGCCTCGAGGCGCAGCGAATCACGGGCGCCAAGGCCGATCGGCTTCACCGCCGGATCGGCGAGCAGCGCCTGCCACAGCGCCACCGCGTCGACCGCAGCCACCGAAATCTCGAAGCCGTCCTCGCCGGTGTAGCCGGACCGCGAGACGTGGCAGTCGAAGCCGGCGACCGTCGTCGGCCCACCGGCCATGAAGGCGAAGTCGTCGGCCGTCGGCGCCAGCCGGCGGATGACGGCGGCCGCCTCCGGCCCCTGCAGGGCGAGCAGCGCCTTCTCGGGCATCGGCGTCAGCGTGATTCCCGCCGGCAGGCCCTCGGCGATGAGGGCGAAGTCGCCCTCCTTCCGCGAGGCGTTGACGACGAGGAACAGCCGCCCGTCCTCGGAGGGATCGGCCGGCCGGGTGACCATCAGGTCGTCGACGATGCCGCCCTCGGGCGTCAGGAGCTGGGTGTAGCGGATGCGGCCGGGCGCGAGGCCGGCGATGTCGCCCGGCACGAGCCGCTCGAGCGCGGCCGCCGTCGTCGCATGGTCGGGACCGGCGACGATCGCCTGACCCATGTGCGAGACGTCGAACAGGCCGGCGTGGGTGCGCGTCCAGACGTGCTCGGCGAGGATGCCGTCGGCGTACTGAACCGGCATCAGGTAGCCGGCGAACGGCACCATGCGGGCGCCCAGCGCACGGTGCGCGTCGACGAGCGGCGTCGAGTGCAGCGGCGCGTCGGACGCCGAAGGCTCGGCGACGTCCGTGTTGACGGAAGGATTGGTCATGCTCGGTCCTGCGCTCGAGGGCGATTCCACCCGGACCCCGGCGATTGCCGGAGCTCTGAACCCCGGCGAATGCCGGAGCCCAAGGTCGAATCAGCCCCCTCTGTCGCAGGAACCTGAGAGATTTCCCGTCTCGGTCGCGGCCTGGGAGGGGCCGGGGAGAGAGAGACGGTTACTCCGTCGGTGAGCCGCCGGGCATCCGCCCGCCGGCTGCTTTCCAGAGCGTCACGTTCGGCGCGCGGTCCATTCGCCTGAGAGTTTCCGGGGCGGTTGCTCCTTCGGCGCCGGCGGGGCTTGCACTCCGCCGAACTCTCCCGCGCGCGTCACTGCCGCCTCGCGGCGGACGGGGCAGTTGCCCCGGACAGGCGGTAACGAGCGCCCGTCCGATTGAAACCATGGATCGGCCGATCGAAGGTGTCAATTGCGGCAGCCGGGGCGTCTCGTCGCGCCCGCGCGGGCGAACAGCGCGCTCGTCGCGGCCTACTGCACGTCGACGGTGACGACGCCGTCCTGCGGTCTGGCGCCCTTGCCGCCGTCGTCGAAGCCGACGAGGATGCGCAGCACGCCGACGTTCGGCACCACCACGTCGCCGTCGACGAAAGCCCAGCTGACCGAAGCCTCCGGCGGCGTCAGCGTGGTCTTGACCGTGTGCAGCTTCGAATAGACCGGCGTCTCGCCGTCCTTCACCACGACGATGCGGACCGGCAGCGACATCTCTCCGCCACCGCCCTTGCGGCCCGCCAGAACCCGGCCGCCGACGCCGACGCGGATGCGGATGTTGTCGCCCTCGAGCGTGCACTCGCGGGCCGTCTCCGTCAGCGTCGCCTGGAAGCCGACGGCATTTGGATCGCCCGGCTTGCCGCCCTTGAAGATGACGTGCGTCTGGGTGCCCTCGCGCTTCGTCACCGGCGGGCAGCGGACGATCGGCTTGTAGACGCTCGGATCGAGCTCCTGCGGCTCCTGCACGGAGCCGCGCAGGAACTGCCCGAGCGGCGTCGAGGCCGAGGCCGTGCCGGGCTCCTCGTTGCCGAAACATCCGGCGAGACCGACCGACAGGGTGGCGAGCACCGCGGCCGGGGCGATGCGCCGTGCGAACTGAGCCAAAACGTGCGCCGTCAACTCGACCTCTCCTCGTCGCCCATCACCGTCGCGGGCCTCGTTTCGTCGCGCCTGCGCGCGCTTGACACCCGGCGAGCCGCTACTTCTATTGCCACAAGCGGGGCGGCACCAAGGCCGGCCGCGAACCGAGCCCATGCGCAGCGATCAAATCAAGCCTCTTCCGCGCCTCGACGTCCTGTTGTGCGCGCCGCGCGGTTTCTGCGCCGGCGTCGACCGGGCCGTGCAGATCGTCGAGCTGGCGATCGAGCGCTATGGCGCTCCTGTCTACGTCCGCCACGAGATCGTCCACAACCGATTCGTCGTCGACGCGTTGAAGGCGAAGGGCGCCGTCTTCGTCGAGGAGCTCGACGAGATCCCCGAGACCGGCCAGCCGGTGATCTTCTCCGCCCACGGCGTGCCGAAGGCGGTGCCGGCCGCCGCCCGCGACCGCCGCCTCCTCTATCTCGACGCCACCTGCCCGCTCGTCTCCAAGGTCCACCGCGAGGCTGAGATCCAGCATCGCAAGGGCCGCGAGGTCGTGCTGATCGGCCACGCCGGCCACCCGGAAGTGGTCGGCACGATGGGTCAGTTGCCCCCCGGTGCCGTCTCGCTGGTCGAGACGGTGGCCGACGCCGAGGCCTTCGTGCCGCAGGACCCGGCGGCGCTCGCCTGGATCACCCAGACGACCCTGTCGGTCGACGATACCCGCGAGATCGTCGCGGCGCTGGAAAAGCGCTTTCCGGCGATCGTGCCGCCCCACAAGGACGACATCTGCTACGCCACCACCAACCGCCAGGAGGCGGTGAAGGCGGTCGCCGGCCGCGTCGACGCGATGGTCGTCGTCGGCGCCCCGAACTCCTCGAACTCGCAGCGCCTGCGTGAGGTCGCCGAGCGCGCCGGCTGCCCGCGGTCGTTCCTGGTGCAGCGGGCCGCCGACCTCGACTGGGCTGCGATCGGCGAGATCGCCCGCCTCGGCCTCACGGCGGGGGCCTCCGCACCCGAAGTCCTGGTCGAGGAAGTCATCGCAGCCTTCGCTGAACGCTACGAAATCCGTCTCGAGAGTGTCCGCACCGCCGAGGAGACCGTGGCCTTCAACCTGCCGCGCGAGCTGCGCCAGAGCGCGGCGGAGTAGGACCGCCCCGCCGATGGCCGTCTACACCGAGGTTTCCGACGAGGACCTGGCGGGCTTCCTCGCCGCCTACGACATTGGCGAGCCGACGTCCTTCAAGGGAATCGCCGAGGGCGTCGAGAATTCCAACTTCCTGCTGCACACCACGCGCGGCCGCTTCATCCTCACCCTCTACGAGAAGCGCGTCGATCCGGCCGACCTGCCCTTCTTCATCGCCCTGATGCGCCACCTCGCCGAGCGCGGCGTCGCCTGCCCGACGCCGGTGGCGAGCCGCGCCGGCGACTGCCTCGGCACGCTCGCCGGGCGCCCGGCGGCGATCATCACCTTCCTCGACGGCGTCTGGCCACGACGGCCCTCCGTCGAGCACTGCGCCGCGCTTGGCGCCGGTCTCGCCCGCTTCCATGCAGCCGGCATCGATTTCCCGATGCAGCGGCCGAACGCCCTCGGCCAACCCGCATGGCGGCCACTGTTCGAGCGCTCGCGGGAGCGCGCCGACGAGGTCAGCCCCGGCCTCGCCGCCGAGATCGACGCGGCCCTCGACGCGCTCGCCGCCACGTGGCCGCAGGCGCTGCCGCGCGGCGTCATCCACGCCGACCTCTTCCCCGACAACGCCTTCTTCCTCGGGACGCGGCTGTCGGGGATCATCGACTTCTACTTCGCCTGCACCGACGCGCTCGCCTACGACGTCGCGATCTGCCTGAACGCCTGGTGCTTCGAGCCGGACCGCTCGTTCAACGTCACCAAGGCCCGCGCCCTGATCGCCGCCTATCGCTCGGTGCGGCCCCTATCCACCGAGGAGGTCGCCGCGATCCCAGTGCTCGCCCGCGGCGCGGCGCTGCGCTTCCTGCTGACGCGTCTGCACGACTGGCTGCGCGTGCCGCCCGGCGCCCTCGTCACGCCGAAGGACCCGCTCGAATACCTCCACAAGCTGCGCTTCCATCAGGAGATCGGCGATCTCCGCGGCTACGGGGTCGACCGGTGAAGCGCCCCGCCCCCCGCCCGAAAAAGGCCGCCGAGGCGCCGCCGCCCGTCGTCTCCGCCGACAACGGCCGCGTCGTCGCCTATACCGACGGCGCCTGTTCCGGCAATCCCGGCCCCGGCGGCTGGGGCGTCGTCTTGCGCTGGAACGGCCGTGAGCGTGAGCTCTACGGCGGCGAGACGCTCACCACCAACAACCGCATGGAGCTCACCGCGGCGGCGATGGCACTCGAGAGCCTGAAGCGCCGCGTTCCCATCGATCTCGTCACCGACAGCGAATATGTGCGCAACGGCATCCTATCGTGGATCGACAACTGGAAGCGCAACGGCTGGAAGACCGCCGACCGCAAGCCGGTGAAGAACGCCGACCTCTGGCAGCGCCTCGACGCCGCCCGCAAGGAGCATGACGTCGTCTGGCATTGGGTGCGCGGCCACGCCGGCAACCCCGACAACGAGCGCGCCGACGCCCTCGCCCGGCAGGGCATCGCAGACGTCCGCGCCGGCACGACCGGCGCCTCCTGCGGACCGGCGACGTGACCGCGGGCGCCGACCTCGAAGGCTCCGTCTCGTTCCCGCCGGGGAGCCCCGACCGCTCCGGCGTGCTGGTGCTCGCCAATCCGACCGCCGGCGGATACCGCCGCGACACCCTCGATAC
This sequence comes from Pseudoxanthobacter soli DSM 19599, assembly GCA_945898215.1. Classification (GTDB taxonomy): domain Bacteria; phylum Pseudomonadota; class Alphaproteobacteria; order Rhizobiales; family Segnochrobactraceae; genus CAMDHY01. The sequence continues at coordinate 118,435 of CAMDHY010000001.1, forward strand.
GCTGGCCGCCGAACTGACGCGCCGCGGCATCCCCGTCACCGTCCACCTCACCGGTCGCGCCGGCGAGATCGAGGATCTGTGCAGCCGGCCCGACCCGGCCGTGGGCACGGTCGTCGTCGCCGGCGGCGACGGCTCGGTTAACGAGGCGATCTCCGGCTTCGAGAAGGTGGTGAAGCCCCCGGCGCTGGCCGTCGTGCCGTTCGGCACCGCCAACGTGCTGGCGCACGAATTGCGGCTACCGTTCGAGGCGACTGCGCTCGCCGGCGTCATCGGCCGGCGGCGGACCCGCCCGCTCTACTACGGGCTCGCCAACGGCCACCCTTTCGTGCTGATGGTCTCGGCCGGTTTCGACGCCGCGGTGGTCCACACCGTGCCGCTGACGATGAAGCGGCGCTGCGGCCGGATCGCCTACGCCTGGACGGCGCTGCGCCTCGCCTTCGGACCGCGCTCCGCAGATCTCGTCGTCACCGCCGGCGGCGAGCGCCTGATCTGCAGGATGGCGGTGGTACTGAAGGTCTCGCGCTACGGCGGACCGTTCATCGTCTGCCCTGAGGCGTCGGCGTCCCGGCCGGAGCTCTACTTGTTCGCCGTCACGCGCGACGATCCGCTGGCGGTTGCCCGCATGGGGCTCGCGTTGCTGGCGGGCCGCTTCGGCGCCGGCAGCGGCATCGTCCTGCGCAAGATCACCACGTGCACGTTCGCCTCGGAGGGCCCGGTGCCGTGCCAGATCGACGGCGACACCTTCGGCACCGTGCCGGTGGAGATCGCCCGCGCCGCCCGGCCGATCGAGGTGGTGGTTCCCTGAAAGCGGCCGCAGCCGCTCCGCTCAGGTTCCGGTTTTCTGCAGCGGCCGCCCGAGCAGCCGGCGCACCGCATCGACATTGACGGCGACGCCGAAATGCCGGCCCTGGCCGTAGTCGCAGCCGGCTTCCGCCGCCTCGGCGGCGTCCGTCTCGGCCTCGAGACCGCTCGCCAGCACCCGCGCGCCGAGACCGTGCGAGAGCGCCACCACCGTCTTCAGCATCGTCGCCTTGGTGGCGGTCTCGGTGGCCCGGAAGCGCGCCGGCCGGATGCGCACGGCATCGGCGGCGAGGCCGCTCAGCACGCCGACCGCCGACCACTCGGCGCCGATCTCGTCGAGGGCGAGGCCCGCGCCGAGCTCGTGCAAGCGCCGCTGCACGAGGGCCGAGAGCTCGGGGTTCTCCGTCACCGCTCCTTCCCTCACGCCGATCAGGAGCGTGCCCGGCGCGATCTCGGTGCGCGCCAGCGCCGCCTTCACGTCGGCGATCAGCTCGTTGTTCATCACGCCGACGGCCGGCAGATTGATCCAGCCGAACAGCGGCTTGTCGCGCGGCGCGAGTTCCTGCCACTCCGACAGGAGCTTGGCGGAGCGCTCGATGGCGAACAGCGTCAGCTCGTTGACGAGGCCGCCGCGCTCGGCGAGGTGCATCGTCGCCTGCGGGTCGATGCGGCCGCGCCGCGGATGGTCCCAGCGCGCCAGCAGCTCGAAGCCGGCGACGGTGCGATCCTTCAGGCTGTGGACGGGGATGCACTCGATGCGGATCTCGTTCTCGGCGATCGCCCGCCCGAGATCGGTCTCGAGGGAGGCGAGCTCGCCGGCGAGCCGGCGCAGCACCGGCGTGAACGTCGCCGAGCGGTCGCCGCCGAGGCGCTTGGCGTGGACCATGGCGAGTTCGGCGTCCGAGAGCAGCTCCGCCGCCGAGCGGGAGCCCGGCTCCGCCGAGGCGATGCCGATCGACACGGTGAGCGAGATCTCGTGGTCGCCGAAGGCGATGGCGGCGCGCACCTGGCGGCGGATCTCGTCGGCGAGCGCAGCAACGCGGGCCGGATCGCGCTCGGAGAGGACGACGATCGCAAACGTGTCCCCGCCGACGCGGGCGAGCGTGTCGAGCGGCTTCATCAGCCGCTGCAGGCGGCGCGCAACCGTCAGCAGCGCCGAATCGCCGATAGACGGCCCGTACGCCTCGTTGACCATGTGGAAGTTGTCGATGCCGAGCGCCACCACGATCGGCCGCGCCGCCGCCTCGTGGCGGGCGCGGTTGAGGGCGATCTCCAGCCGGTCGACGGCGAGCTCGCGGTTCGGCAGGCCGGTGAGGTTGTCGTGGATGGCGTCGTGCAGCAGCCGCTCCTCGACACCCTTGATGTCGGTGACGTCGAGCAGCGTGCCGATGCAGCGCACCACCGAGCCGTCGGCGCCGACGATCGGCCGCGCCCGCAGGTGGAACCAGCGGAAGTGCCCGTCCGCCGCCCGCAGCCGGAACACCTCCGACAGCCGGCCGCGGCGCTGCTCGATCACCGCGTCGAGCAGCAGGCGGAAGCGGTCACCGTCCTGCGGGTGCAGCACCTCGAGCCAGCTCACCGCCGAACCCTGCAGCCGGCCGGCATCGAGCCCGAGCTGGCGCTCGATCGAGCGGCTCGTGTGGATGCGGTCGCGGTCGATGTCCCAGTCCCAGATCGGGTCGCCCGATCCCGTCAGCGCCAGCGCCGCCCGCTCGACGTCGCTCACCGGCCCCTGGATCACCGAGCCGCCGGCGAAGGCGTGCTGCAGCACCGTGAAGCCGATCAGGAGCACGATCAGCACGAGGCCGCCCGACAGCGCCGGCTGGACGATGTCGTTGACGATGCCGCCGGTGATCGCCTGCCCCGCCCCGACCAGCCAGGCGACGAACAGCGCCCAGGTCGGGATCAGCATGACGGCCCGGTCCGACCCCTTCACCGCCAGCACGCCGATCAGGATGAGGCCGATGCCGCCGATCACCGCGAGCGACGCCCGCGCGATGCCGGCGGCGACCCGCGGCTCGGCGAAGGCGACGGCGAGAAGCGCCGCGAGCAGGATGATGAGGCCGATCAGGGCGTGGCTGTAGCGGACGTGCCATCGCCCGAGATTGAGGTAGGCGTAGAGGAACACCAGCATGGTGACGGCGAGCATCACCTCCGATGCGGCTCTGTAGAATCTGTCCTCCGAGACGTTGATCTGCAGGACGTCGTCGAGGAAGTAGAAGTCGATCATGATGAAGGCGAGGACCGCCCAGGCGAGTGCGGCGGTGGCGGGAAACAGCACCGTGCCCTTCACCACGAAGACGATGGTCAGGAACACCGCGAGCAGGCCGGCGATGCCGAGCACGATGCCCTTGTAGAGGGTGTAGGCGTTGACGCTGTTGCGGTAGGCGTCCGGCTCCCAGAGCGTCAGTTGCGGCAGCCTGGGGGCCCGCAGTTCCATCACGTAGGTGACGACGGCGCCGGGATCGAGGGTGATGCGGAAGACGTCGGCGTCGCGGCTCGGCAGGCGCTCCGGCGCGATGCCCTGGCTCGGCGTCACCGCCACGATGCGGCTCGAGCCGAGGTCCGGCCAGATCAGCTTGGAGCGCGACAGCCGGTAGAACGGCGACACCAGCAGCCGGTCGATCTGCTCGTCGCCGGGATTGGAGAGCGCCACGACGCCCCAGTAGGCGGGCGTGCCGTCGATCGAGCGCACCTCGATGCGGCGGACGATGCCGTCCGGCCCCGGCGCAGTGGAGACGGCAACGCGATCCTGGAGGTTCCGGTAGTAGTCGAGGCTGCGCGTCAGGTCGATCGCCCGCACGTCGCCCGGCACCGGCACCGCCTCGGCGGCGGAGGCGGCCTGGCTGCAGAGCGTGGCCATCGCCAGCATCAGCAGGGCGACGAACCGGTTCAGGACGGACAAGAGCTGGCCTCCAGGAGGGACGTCGACGCTACCTACCGGCTGGAGCCCGCCTCCACAAGCACGGGCCAGCCCGCATCGGCAGCGAGAGCGGTGGGCGCTCCCTCCCGCAGGTCGTCGGCGACGAGCCCGAAGAGGAGATGGTCCCGCCAGTCGCCGTTGATGCAGAGATAGCGGCGTGCGTAGCCCTCACGCCGGAATCCGACCTTTTCGAGGAGGCGGATGGAAGCCGCATTGGAGGGCAGGCACGCCGCCTCCACCCGGTGCAGGCGCAGCGTGCCGAAGGCGAACGGCAGCACCGCCTTCACTGCCGCCGTCATGATCCCGCGGCCGGCGTGCTGTGCACCCATCCAGTAGCCGAGCGAGCACGACTGGGTGACGCCGCGGCGCACGTAGGCGAGCGTCAGTCCGCCGAGCAGCGCCCCGTCCATCTCGCGGAACACCAGGAAGGGGTAGCCGACGTCATCGCGCAGGTCGCGGGCGTAGCGCTTGAGGCGGCGGCGGAAGGCGGCGCGCGTCAGCTCGTCGGCCGCCCAGATCGGCTCCCACGGGGCGAGGAAGGCGCGGCTCTCCTCGCGCAGCGCCGCCCACGCCGCATGGTCGGCCATCGTCGGCGTGCGCAGGTGGATGCCGGCGCCCCGGATCACCGGCCCCGTTTCCCTGAGAGCGACGCCGCGCAGGAACATCGCCGCTCCCCGTTCCGTCAGGCGGCGGCCGCGACGCCGGTGCCGAGCCGCCCGGCGATGTCGCCGAGCCGGTCGAGGCCGTCGAGGGGACCGATCGCGGCGAGCGTCGGCGGCGTTCCGCGGATGATCTCCTCGGCGACGCGCCGCACGTCGGCGGCGGCGACGGCGTCGATGCGCGACAGGATCTCCTGCATTGTCAGCGGCCGGCCGTAGACGAGGATCTGCCGCGCCATCTGGCTCGCCCGCGAGGCGGCGCTTTCGCGCGACATCAGGAGCCCGGCCCGCATCTGCGCCCGCGAGCGATCGACCTCGGCGTCGGTGATGGCGGCGGCCGCCTTCGCGAGCTCCGCCGTCAGCACGTCGACGAGCTCCGGCACGTCGCCCTCGCCGGTGGCGACGTGGACGCCCATCAGCCCGGTGTCGGTGAAACCCCAGTGGAAGGCGTAGATCGAGTAGCAGAGGCCGCGGCTCTCGCGGATCTCCTGGAACAGCCGCGAGGACATGCCGCCGCCGAGCACCGAGGCGAGCAACTGCGCCGCGTAGTAGTCGTCCGAGCCGTAGCGCCGGCCCTCGAAGCCGAGCACGATCTGCGTCTCCTGCAGGTCGCGCTCCTCCCGGCGCTCGCCGCCGAAATAGCGCGCCGGCGGGTCGTCGGGCCCGCCCGCGGTCGGCAGGCCCGCGAGCTTCTCCTCGGCGAGCGCCACGACCGTGGCGTGGTCGAGCGCGCCGGCCGCCGACAGCACCATCTGCGGCGCCCGGTAGTGGGTGCCGAGATAGGCGCGCAGCGCCGGCGCACCGAAGCCGCGCACCGTGTCCACGGTTCCGAGGATGGGCTTGCCGATCGACTGGTCAGGCCACGCCGCGCCCTGGAAGAGGTCGAAGACCTTGTCGTCCGGCGTGTCGTCGGCGGCGCCGATCTCCTGCACGATGACGTGCTGCTCGCGCTTCAGCTCCTCCGGATCGAATTCCGACTCGAGCAGGATGTCGCCGAGGATGTCGGCGGCGAGCGCCACGTCGTCGCCGAGCACGCGGGCGTAGTAGTAGGTGGTCTCGACGCTGGGGGCGGCGTTGAGCTCGCCGCCGACCGCCTCGATCTCCTCGGCGATCTGGCGGGCCGTCCGGCGCTTGGTGCCCTTGAAGGCCATGTGCTCCAGCAGGTGCGAGATGCCATGCTCGCCCTCTCGCTCGGAGCGCGAGCCGGCGCCGACCCAGACGCCGATGGCGGCACTCTCGATGTGCGGCATCGCCTCTGTGGCGACGAGCAGGCCGTTGTCGAGGCGGGTAGTCTCAACCGTCATCGTCACGCCTCCGCCGCCACGGCGCGCGAGCGGGCGGCGACGAGCGCGGCGACCGCGCCAACGTCCGCCGCGACCGTCGTCACGCGCTCGGGCCTGTCCATCAGATCGGCGAGCCGCTCCGGCAAGGCCGGTCGCAGGCCCGTTGCCGCCGCCACCGCATCGGGGAACTTCGCCGGATGCGCCGTCGCCAGCGTCACCATCGGCACGCCGTCGCGAATGTGGTCCTCGGCCACCGCCACGGCCACCGCCGTGTGCGGGTCGAGCAGCAGGCCGCAGCGGGCGTGCACGGCGGCGATCGTCGCCGCCGTCGCTGCCTCGTCGGTACGGCCGGCGACGAACAGGCCGCGGATCTCGGCGAGCGCGTCTGGCGGCACGGTGAAGGCGCCGCTCTGGCCGAGCCCCTCCATCATCCGCACCACCGCCTCGGCGTCGCGGCCGGTCGCCTCGAACAGCAGCCGCTCGAAGTTCGACGACACCTGGATGTCCATCGACGGCGACTGCGTCGCCGTCACGCCGCGCACCTCGTAGCGGCCGGTCTCGAGGGTGCGCACCAGGATGTCGTTGACGTTGGTCGCCACCGCCAGCGTCTCCACTGGCAGGCCCATGCGCTGCGCGACCCAACCGGCGAAGACGTCGCCGAAATTGCCGGTCGGCACCGCGAACGACACCGTGCGATGCGGCGAGCCGAGCGCCACGGCGGCGACGAAATAGTAGACCACCTGCGCAACGATGCGCGCCCAGTTGATCGAGTTGATGCCGGCGAGCGCCACCCGGTCGCGGAAGCGGTGGTCGTTGAACATCGCCTTCACGATCGACTGGCAGTCGTCGAAGGTGCCAGCGACGGCGAGCGCGTGGACGTTGTCGTCGGCCGCCGTCGTCATCTGCCGGCGCTGCACCCGCGAGACGCGCCCGTCGGGGAACAGGATCACCACGTCTACCGCGGCCCGGCCGCGGAAGGCCTCGATCGCCGCCGCGCCGGTGTCGCCGGAGGTGGCCCCGACGATCGTCGCCCGCGACCCGCGCGCCGCCAACGCGTGGTCCATCAGGCGGGCGATGAGCTGCATCGCCACGTCCTTGAAGGCGAGCGTCGGCCCGTGGTGGAGCTCGCAGAGGAAGTGGCCGGGGGCGAGCTGGGTGATCGGCGTCACCGCCGGATGGCCGAAGCCTTCATAGGCCGCCTGCGTCATCGCACTGAGATCGGAATCGGCGATCTCATCCCCGGTGAAGCGGCGGATGATGTCGAAGGCGACCTCGTGATAGGGGCGGCCGGCGAGCGCGGCGATCTCGTGCGCTTCGATGCGGGGCCACGTTTCCGGCACGTAGAGGCCGCCGTCGCGGGCGAGCCCGGCGAGCAGGACGTCGACGAAGCCGAGCGCGGGCGCCCTCCCGCGGGTGCTGACATAACGCAAGCCGGCGCTTCCTCCTGTGTTCGCGGCCGCCATCTCCGCCCATGCGCACGGCCGCCGAAACCGGCGGCGATCCTATCGGTCGCTCCCGGGGGCGGCAAGAACGGTGGCGGCAAGATCGGTGGCGGCAAGATCGGTGGCGCCAAGATCGGTGGCGCCAAGAACAGCGGCGCGATTGCCAGCAGCTCGTCTCAGGCGTGGCCGACGTCCGACGACAGCCAGCCGGGGTGGATGCCGAGCTTCTGGAAGGCGCGATCGTATTTCTGCTCGAGCTCGGGCCCGAAGATCAGCTCCGCGTCGGCCGGCACGGTCAGCCAGCCGTTGTGCTGGATCTCGTTCTCGAGCTGCCCCGGCGCCCATCCGGCATAGCCGAGGGCGAGCAGCGCCTGCGCCGGCCCCTCCCCCGCGGCGATCGCCTGGAGAATCTCGAGCGTCGCCGTCAGGCAGATGCCGTCGTCGATCGGCAGCGTCGAGTTGGCGATGCTGAAGTCGGCCGAGTGCAGCACGAAGCCGCGCCCCGTCTCCACCGGCCCGCCGCGGTGCACCTTCATCTCGCGCGCCGGCGACGGGAGGCGGATCTGCTGGCTCGCGGGAATGACGTCGAGCTGCACCAGCAGTTCCGGGAAGGAGACGTGGCTGACGAGCTGGTTGAGGACGATGCCCATCGCGCCGTCGGACGAGTGGGCGCATAGGTAGATCAGCGTCCGGGCGAACCGCTCGTCGGACATCCAAGGCATCGCGATCAGGATCTGCCCGTCAAGAAAGCTTCGCGCCGTCGAGCTCAAGCCGTCGCCTCCGCCCTGCCAGCTCCCCGCCGGAGACGAGTGTATGCCCAAGCCGGCGGATCGTCGAGAACGCCGCCGACCCCGCCGCCGGGTCTGGCGTCGCAGGTGACCGCTGCGACCTCCCGTCCCGCCCGGGGGCTGTACCGCGCCCCGCCGCGGCGACTAGGGTGCGTTCGCGCGCTCCCCTCCGCGAGGTCGCCCAACCCATGCCGACCGTGCCCTCGTTCGCCCTCCGCCTGCTGCTGGCGCTCGGCCTCGCCGTCACCGCCGTCTCGGGCAGCCTCGCCGCCACCTCGCCGTGGAGCGAGGCGACCGGGGCGAAGCTGCGGCTGATCGCCCCCGGCGGCCCGCCGGCGGCCGACGGCACGCTGTCAATGGGCATCGAGATCGCGCTCGAGGACGGCTGGAAGACCTACTGGCGCCACCCGGGCGACGCCGGCCTGCCGCCGGAGATCGACTTCTCCGGCTCGAGCAACCTCGCCGGCGCGACGATCGACTTTCCCGCCCCCCGCCGCTTCGTCGACGGCGGCTCGACTTCGATCGGCTACGGCGGCTCGGTGGTGCTGCCGGTGCATCTGAAGCCCGAGGACCCGGCGCTGCCGGTGATGGTCGACGCCCGCATCCTCTACGGCGCCTGCAAGGAGCTCTGCGTGCCGGCCTTGGCCACCGCGCGGCTGATGGTGTCGCAAGCCACGCGCGCCGACCCCTCCGCCGCAGCCGTCCACGCCGCCGCCGTGGCACAGGTGCCTACCGCGGCCTACGAGGGCCTCGACATCACCACCGTGGCCCGCACCGACGATCCGCATGTGCTGCTCGTCACCGCCGCCGTTACTGATGGCGGCGCCGAGGCGGACCTCTTCGCCGAGGGGCCGGGCGAGGCGTTCCCCCGCCTGCCAGTGCGCGTCGAGACCAGCGACCCCGCACACCCGCAGTGGCGCGTCGCCCTCGACCCGCACGGCCCCGCGAAGGGCCGCGTCCGCTTCACCCTCGTCGCCGGCGATCGCGCGGTGGAGCGGGTCGTGACGCTCGACTGAGCGCGCTCGACGCTCTCCCGGAGATGGCCTATCTGTGCGCCGACGACAGGCGTGGCGGGCCCGGCTCGGCGGCGGCGCGCCGTTCGATCTTCGCGGCCGGCCGCGCCGGCGCGATCCCACAGGACGAGGAGACGGGGCGATGACGATCCAGGTCGGCGAGAAAATCCCGGAAGCCACCTTCAAGACGATGACCGCCGATGGCCCGAAGGAGATCGGCACCGACGCGCTGTTCTCCGGCAAGACGGTCGTGCTGTTCGCCGTCCCCGGCGCCTTTACCCCCACCTGTCACCGCAACCACCTGCCGGGCTTCCTGGAAAACGTCGATGCCATCAAGGCGAAGGGCGTCGACGAGATCGCCGTCGTCTCGGTCAACGACGTCTTCGTCATGGACGCCTGGGCGAAGGCCACCGGCGGCGACGGCAAGATCGTCTTCCTCGCCGACGGCAGCGGCGACTTCGCCCGCAAGGTCGACCTCGTGATGGACGCCTCGGGCTTCGGCATGGGGCTGCGCTCGAAGCGCTACGCCATGGTGGTGAAGGACGGCGTCGTCGATGTCCTCAACATCGAGGAGGCCCCGGGCGTCAGCGTCTCCGGCGCCGCGGCCGTGCTCGCCGCGCTCTGATCGGCGGGACCACAACAAAGGCGCCGCCGCCCTCAGCGGCGGCGCAGCCGGCCGAGAACGAAGACCAGCCAGACCCCGGCGAGCGCCGCTGCGAGGCCGAACCACGTCAGCGCATATTGCAGGTGGCTGTTGGTATAGACGCGCCGCGTCTCCCCGGCCTGCGGCACCCCACTCGGCGGCGTCGTCGAAGCCGCCGCGTCGAGCGTGAAGGGGGCGAGCCGCGTGACCGCCGGCAGCGAAAAGGCCGGCGCCATCTCGGCCGCGTCGCGCACGAACCAGAGCTTCTTCTGCGGGTTGGGGTCGGGGGTGAACATCCCCGGCGGGTCCGGCCGTCGCAGCAGTCCGTCGAGCACGACCTCGCCCGCCGGCGGCGGCGGCACCACCGGCGCCGCGCCGTCCATGCCGGTCGGCACGAAGCCGCGGTTGACCAGCACCACCCAGCCGTCCGTCGTCTCGAAGGGCGCCATCACCCACAGCCCCGGGCCGGAAAGCGGGCCGCGGGCGTCGGACAGCACCGTGTAGACGTAGGCTTCGCCGGGGAGAAAATGCCCGGGAACGGCGAGCCGCGTGAGGTCGGCCTCGTCCCAGTCGAGGCCGTCCCAGGTCGCCGGCGCGGGCGGTGCCACCGGCGGTGCATCCGGGCGCGAGGTGGCAGCCTCGATGAGCACCGTCTTCCAGGCGAGCCGCTCAAGCTGCCAGACGCCGAGCGAGACCAGCACCGCACCGGCCGCGAGCGTCAGAAGGGTCGGCAGCCAGAGCCGGCGCCAGACGGGCGCTGCGCCCGCCGTCCCGCCCGCCGCCCCGCTCATGGGTCGATCCGGCCTTCGCGCGCCTTGTTGACGTACTGCAGCGCGATCATCAGGCCCTTCATCGGCCGCAGCAGCGCCAGAGCGACGATCGCCGTCAACGGCAGCCAGATGATCATGTGCACCCAGATCGGCGGCTCGAACTTCAGTTCGACGACGAGAGCCGCCCCCACGATCAGGAAGCCGACGATCATCATGATGAAGACGGCCGGCCCGTCGCCCGAATCGGCGAAGTCGTAGTCGAGGCCGCAGGCGCGGCAGCGCGGCGCCGTCGTCAGGAAGCCGTCGAACAGACGTCCCTGCCCGCACCGCGGGCAGCGTCCCGACAGGCCGACGGAAACCGCCGACTGCGAGGGATAGTCGTCGGCCGACGAGGTCGGCCGGGCCGGTTCGGTCATCGTGTCCGTCCGCGGATGGAGGGCGGCGACCGCCCTCTCCGCCGGTCAGAGGTCAGTGGACGCTGTGGCCGGCGCCCCACACGTAGATGCAGGCGAACAGGAACAGCCAGACCACGTCGACGAAGTGCCAGTACCAGGCGGCCGCCTCGAAGCCGAAGTGCGCCTTCGGCGTGAACTGCCCGGCCAGCGCCCGCAGCAGGCAGACGAACAGGAAGATCGTGCCGACGATAACGTGAAAGCCGTGGAAGCCCGTCGCCATGAAGAAGGTCGAGCCGTAGATCGAGCCGGAGAAGCCGAAGGCGGCGTGGCTGTACTCGTAGGCCTGGCAGGCCGTGAACAGCAGGCCGAGCACCACCGTCACCACGAGGCCCCACTTCAGGCCCTGGCGGTCGTCATGGAGGAGCGCGTGATGCGCCCACGTCACGGTCGTGCCGGAGGTCAAGAGGATCAGCGTGTTGAGCAGCGGCAGGTGCCAGGGGTCGAAGGTCGCGATGCCCTCCGGCGGCCACTGCCCGCCGGTGACCTCGACGCGCTGGTACTGGATCAGTTCGTTCGGGAACAGCGCGACGTCGAAATAGGCCCAGAACCAGGCGACGAAGAACATCACCTCGGAGGCGATGAAGAAGATCATCCCGTAGCGCAGGTGCAGGTCGACCACGCGCGTGTGGTGGCCCTCCTGGCCCTCCTTGATGACGTCGTGCCACCACATCGCCATCGTGTAGAGGACAATGAGGAAGCCGACCGCGAAGATCTCCCAGCCGTGGAAGGGAATGCCAAAGAGGACGAGATCCTCGCTCTTCAGCCAGCGCATGAGGCCGATGCCGCCGAGCGCCATGATGAAGGCGCCGATCGCGCCGATCACCGGCCACGGGCTCGGGTTCACGAGGTGGTAGTCGTGGTGTTTCGATTGCGCCTCGGCCATCGTCTTCTTCCTCGATCCCGGCCGCCCGAGTGTGCGGCCGCCCGTTCCGTCCGTTGCTCAGAGTCTACCCTGGTCCGTCTTCGGCTGAGGCGCCGCCGCCACCGGGCGGGACGGCTCCTTCACCGGGAAGAACGAATAGGACAGCGTGATCTCCTTCACCGAATCGAGCTCGCGCTCGTCGACGATCGCCGGGTCGACGTAGAAGACGACCGGCATTTCCAGGCGCTCGCCCGGCTTCAGCCGCTGCTCCGTAAAGCAGAAGCAGGTGATCTTGTTGAAGTAGGCACCGGTCGACATCGGCGTGACGTTGAATGTCGAGGTGCCGACGGTCTCCTCGTCGGAGAGGTTCTCGACGACGTAGGCGACCTCGGCGACCTCGCCGACGCGCAGCGTCACCGACCTCTGCACCGGCGTGAACGACCACGGCAGTCCGGAGCGGACATTGGCGTCGAAGCGCACCGTGACCATCCGGTCGATCGGCGTCACCGCCGCCGATTCGACCCGCTGCGTCGTGCCGCCGTAGCCGGTCACCTTGCAGAACAGATCGTAGAGCGGCACCGACGCGTAGGCGGCCCCGGCCATGACGCCGACGAACGTCAGGCAGTAGGCCGCCACCCGAAGGTTCGCCCCGCCCTTTCGCCGCTCCGCTCCGCCCGTCGTCACGTCCGTCTTCCTCTCACATCGGCCGGTTCATGATGCCCGGACCGAGCTTCACGATGGTCACCACGTAGAACAGCACCACCAGCCCCGCCAGCACCAGGGCGATGGCGATGGACCGCGACCGCCGCCTGCGCCGCTGCGTCTCCGTCAGCCGGACGCCGTCGTTCTCATCCGCCATGATGTCGCTCATCCGCCGATCAGCGCCGGCAGCGGCGCCACCCCGGCCGCCCGCTCGACGAGCAGCATCGCGAACATCGCGAACAGATAGAGGATAGAATAGCCGAACAACCGTCCGCACGCCTTGGCGAGCGCCGGCTGGTCGACGGCGCGAACGATCGCCACCGCGAACCAGACGAAGGCGAGGCCGAGCACCAGCGAGACCGCGACATAGGGCAGGCCGGCGATGCCGCAGGCCGCCGGCAGCACGCCGGCCGGCACCAGCAGGGCCGAATAGAGCAGGATCTGCCAGCGCGTCGTCCGCTCGCCGGCGACCACCGGCAGCATCGGCACGCCGGCGCGGGCGTAGTCGCGCGTCTTCAGCACGGCGAGCGCCCAGAAGTGCGGCGGCGTCCACAGGAAGATCAGGAGGAACAGCGACAAGGGCGCAATGTCCACCGTGCCCGTCACCGCCGCCCAGGCGATGACCGGCGGCAGCGCCCCGGCGGCGCCGCCGATGACGATGTTCTGCGGCGTCGAGCGCTTCAGCCACATCGTGTAGACGACGGCATAGAAGAAGATCGTGAAGGCGAGCAGCGAGGCCGCCAGCCAGTCGACGAACAGCCCGAGGATCAGCACCGAGCCGGCCGACAGCACCAGGCCGAAGCCGAGCGCCTCGCCGGGAGTCACCCGACCGGCCGGCACCGGCCGCTTGGCGGTGCGCGACATCAACGCGTCGATGTCGGCGTCGTACCACATGTTGAGGGCGCCCGAGGCGCCGGCGCCGATGGCGATGCACATCAGCGCCGTGACGGCCAGCACCGGATGCAGGTCGCCCGGGGCGAGCACGAGCCCGACGAGGGCCGTGAAGATGACGAGGGACATCACCCGCGGCTTCAGCAGCGCCCAGAAATCACCGACCGAGGCGTCGCCGACGCCCTCGCCCGTCTCGTAGCGCTCGTTGATCGAGCCGACGTCGCTCACGCTTTCAGTCCCGTCCTGTCCGGCCCGTCCCCCCGGGCGCTGTCATTTGTCTGGTTCCAGGCCCGCGCGCGGGCATGGAACGGAGGCCGGCACGAGAGGTCTTCCCCCCGCGCCGGCCGCGGCGTCCGTTCGCTCAGCGCCTCACTTGATGCGCGGCAGCACCTCGAACTGGTGGAACGGCGGCGGCGAGGACAGCGTCCACTCCAGCGTCGTCGCACCCGGGCCCCACGGATTGTCGCCCGCCACCCGCTTCTTCATGAACGCCTCGACGATGCCGTAGAGGAACACGAACACCGCGAACGCCGAGATGTAGGAGCCGATCGACGACACGTAGTTCCAGCCGGCATAGGCGTCCGGATAGTCGACGTAGCGGCGCGGCATCCCGGCGAGGCCGAGGAAGTGCTGCGGGAAGAAGATGAGGTTGACGCCGATGAAGGTGATCCAGAAGTGCGCCTTGCCGACCGTCTCGTTGTACATGTAGCCGGTCATCTTCGGGAACCAGTAGTACCAGCCCGCGAAGATGGCGAAGACCGCACCGAGCGACAGCACGTAGTGGAAGTGGGCGACGACGTAGTAGGTGTCGTGCAGCGCCCGGTCGAGACCGGCGTTGGAAAGCTGCACGCCGGTGACGCCGCCGACGGTGAACAGGAAGATGAAGCCCACGGCCCAAAGCATCGGAGTGCGGAAGTCGATCGAGCCGCCCCACATCGTGGCAATCCACGAGAAGATCTTCACGCCCGTCGGCACCGCGATCACCATCGTGGCGAAGACGAAGTAAGCCTGGGTGTCGGCCGACAGGCCGACCGTGAACATGTGGTGGGCCCAGACGATGAAGCCGACGACGCCGATCGCCACCATCGCGTAGGCCATGCCGATGTAGCCGAACACCGGCTTGCGCGCGAAGGTCGAGATGACGTGGCTGATGATGCCGAAGCCCGGCAGGATCAGGATGTAGACCTCGGGGTGGCCGAAGAACCAGAACAGGTGCTGGAACAGGATCGGGTCGCCACCGCCGGCCGGATCGAAGAAGGTCGTGCCGAAGTTGCGGTCCGTCAGCAGCATCGTGATGGCGCCGGCGAGCACCGGCAGCGACAGCAGCAGGAGGAACGCCGTCACCAGCACCGACCACGGGAACAGCGGCATCTTGTGCAGCGTCATGCCGGGGGCGCGCATGTTCAGGATGGTGGTGATGAAGTTGATGGCGCCGAGGATCGACGACGCGCCGGCGAGGTGGAGCGACAGGATCGCGAAGTCCATCGCCGGGCCGGGCGTGCCGGCCGTGCTCGACAGCGGCGGATAGATCGTCCAGCCGCCGCCGACGCCGTTCGAGCCCGGGCCGCCCTCGACGAACATCGACAGCACCAAGAGCAGGAAGGCCGGCGGAAGCAGCCAGAACGAGATGTTGTTCATGCGCGGGAACGCCATGTCCGGCGCACCGATCATGATCGGCACGAACCAGTTCGCGAAGCCGCCGATCAGCGCCGGCATCACCATGAAGAAAATCATGATGAGGCCATGCGCCGTCGTGAACATGTTGTATGTCCACGGGTTTGTGAAGATCTGCATGCCGGGCTCCTGCAGCTCGGCCCGGATGCCGACCGACAGGAAACCACCGACGATCCCCGCCATGACGGCGAAGATCAGGTACATCGTGCCGATGTCCTTGTGGTTCGTCGAATAGACGTAGCGCTTCCATCCGGTCGGGTGGGCGTGTGCCCCCGCGTGCGCCGCGCTGCTCGCCATGTCTTCAGGCTCCCTGTTGCCTTCCGGCCCGACCGCCTCGGCGGTCCCGGCCGTCCGTCCCTGTCGTCCGGCGCCGCCGGATCACTGTCTCGATCAGATCACCGCGGCGCGGCGATCACTTCGCGGAGGCGACCGCCTCGGTCGCCTTCTCGCTGTTCTGGAGTTCCGCCAGAAGCGCGTTCGCCGCACCGACGTCGGTCTTCGCCGCCTCGGCCCAGGCCTCGAACTGCTCTTCCGGAACCGCCCGGATGGCGATCGGCATGAAGGCGTGGTTGGTGCCGCAGAGCTCCGAGCACTGGCCGTAGTAGACGCCCGGCGCATCGGCGCGGAACCACGTCTCGTTGAGGCGGCCCGGCACGGCGTCCATCTTGATGCCGAAGGCCGGCATGGCGAAGGAGTGCAGCACGTCGCCCGCCGTCACCTGCACGCGGACGATCTTGCCCACCGGCACGACGACGTCGTTGTCGACGGCGAGCAGACGCGGCACCTGCTGCTCGGTCAGCTTCTTCTCTGCCATGAGCTGCTGGCGGCCGGCGTCGTCGAGCATGTAGCTGTCGAAGGAGATGCCGGCATACTTCTCGTCCGGATACTCGTAGCCCCAGTACCACTGGTAGCCGGTCACCTTGACCGTCAGGTCCGATTCCGGGATGTCGAGCTGCTTGTAGAGGAGCCGGAACGACGGGATGGCGATGATCACCAGGATCAGGATCGGCGCCACCGTCCACACCACCTCGATCGCCGTGTTGTGCGAGGTGCGCGACGGCGTCGGGTTCGCCTTCGAATTGAAGCGGAAGACGCAATAGAGCAGCAGCGCCAGCACGAACAGCGTGATCACCGTGATGATCACCAGCGTGAAGCTCTCGAACCAACGGATCGAGGCCATCACCTCCGTCGCCGCCGGCTGCAGGCCGAGCTGCCAGGGCTCCGGCTGCGCCGCCAGCGCCGCGCCGCCGAGCCCGCAGGCGGCGGCCGCGCCGAGCGCCAGGCGGGAGAGCGTCGCGCCCACGGTCGCGCCAATGGTCGTCGCGCCAAGCTCGGTCGCGCCGGGGTTGGTCAGGCGAGGGGTCGTCACCGGTGGCTCTCCTCGAACTCGATGGTCGGAACGCGCCCGCGTCCGCACCGCGTCCGGGTGCGGGTTCGTTCCCGTGTTTCTCCACGATGCCCATCCCGGGGATGGACGCTGGCCGGGCCACCGGGACGAGCCGGCCGCTGCACGGCAGCGCCGGCCCGGTCATCCCGCCGGGCTCCCGTCCGTTGGGCAATATGTCCACTGGCCGGCCGAGAGTGTTATGGCGCAGGTGTGGCGATGAAGAAAGCGGCACCGCGCCGCAGGCCCTGCCGCCGCCCCACGGATGCCGAGACCGCGCCGCATTGCCGCCGGCTCGCAAGCGCCATGGCGCGGCCTCCCCGCCGCGCCCGCTGCCCCC
Organism: Pseudoxanthobacter soli DSM 19599; assembly: GCA_945898215.1. Taxonomy (GTDB): domain Bacteria; phylum Pseudomonadota; class Alphaproteobacteria; order Rhizobiales; family Segnochrobactraceae; genus CAMDHY01. Next base: position 135,065 of record CAMDHY010000001.1, read on the forward strand.
GGCCTTTCATCCGCCGCGACGATCGGGCAGTGTGCGGCCGAATCGCCCGCGCGCCGCGCCCGTCGTGCGCCTGCGGTCTCTCCCGGCGGTGACCGCACCGTCGTGACCAGTGGAGGTGCCTTCCTTGCCACGCCGTCTCTCCCGCGCGGCAGCGTCCGTGCTCGCAGCCCTGGCGGCCGCGACCGTCCCCTCCGCCGCCTTCGCCCAGGGCGAGGTCAAGGGCGTGCACGGCGACTGGCAGATCCGCTGCGACACCCTGCCCGGCGCCCAGGAGGAGCAGTGCGCCCTCCTGCAGAACGTCACCGCCGCCGACCGCGAGAACGTCGGCCTCACCGTCATCGTGTTGAAGACGGCCGACCAGAGCGCCCGCATCCTGCGCGTCCTCGCCCCTCTTGGCGTGCTGCTGCCCTCCGGCCTCGGCCTGCGGGTGCTCGAGGACGTCGACGCCACCATGACGGTTGCCGTCGACCGCAACGGCGAGGAGGCCGTCGCGCGCGGGGCCGTGCCGCAGGGCGTCGCCCTGCAGCCGGGCGACATCCTCGGCACCGCCGATCCGCAGCGCACCCTCGAGGTCTTGAGCATCCGCGAGGGCACCGCCGTGCTGCGCTGGACCGGCGACGACGCCACCTCGATCAAGATCGACACCCTCGACCACAACGTCGGCCGCGCCGGCTTCGTGCGCTGCCTGCCGAATGGCTGCATCGCCGAGGTCGTCCTCGAAGAGGACCTGATCGGCCGCCTGCGCAGCGGCGCGACCGCAACCTTCATCATCTTCCAGACGCCGGAGGAGGGAATCGGCATCCCGATCTCGCTCACCGGCTTCGGCGAGGGCTTCGACGCGCTGCCCTGACCGGCGGCGCCGGCGCGACCCACGGCGACGGATCGATTCGGGAGAAGCGGGCGATGGCGAAGATCGCGGACAGGGCGTCGCTCAGGCGCCTCTACGACGAGCCGGTGCGGGAGGTCCTCGTCAAGGAGCTGCCGTTCCTCGACGGCCACTGCCGCGCCCTCCTCGCCCAGAGCCGCTTCTACGTCATCGCCACGCAAGGCCCCGACGGCCTCGGCGACGTCACCCCGCGCGGCGACCGCACGGGCCAGATCCAGGTCCTCGACGACCGCACGCTCGCCCTCCCCGACTGGCCGGGCAACAACCGCCTCGACACGCTTTCGAACATCCTCGACAACCCCGCCGTCGGGCTGCTCTTCGTCGTCCCCGGCCTGTCGGAAACGCTGCGCGTCAACGGCACGGCCGAGATCCGCGACGACGCCGAACTGAAGGCGCTGTTCGAGACGAACGGCCGCCTGCCGCTCTCCGTCGTCGTCGTCACCGTCCGCCAGGCCTACATCCAGTGCGGCAAGGCCTTCGTCCGCTCGCAGCTCTGGAAGCCCGAGACCTGGGTCGACCGCTCCGTCCTGCCGCCGATGGGCGTCATCATCCGCGACCACTGCCAGCTCGGCGCGGTGATGACCGACCAGGAGATCGCCGACGACTACAAGGCGACACTCTACTGAGGAGCGCCACGCCGTCGCGCCGGTCTATGGTCCGGCCACGGACCACTGCACGGGAGACCCGAGATGAGTGACGTGGCCTCCGGAGCCGGCGGGGGCGCTACCCCCTGCGAGGCCGTCACCGACCCCGATCGTCCCGCCGACGTGCACGAATACGTCGCCGCCCTTGAGGCCATCGACGGCCTGCGCGAGATGCAGCAGTTGAAGGCGCTCGCCCGCACCGGCATCGGCCCCGGCCAGAGGGTCCTCGACGTCGGCTGCGGCTTCGGGCTGGAGACCGGCCGCCTCGCCGGCCTGGTCGCTCCCGGCGGCCACGCCGTCGGCCTCGACCACAGCCCGGCCTTCATCGCCGAGGCGCGCCGGCGGGCGAGCGCCGCCGGCATCGACGCCAGCTTCGAGGCCGGCGACGCCCAGGCCCTGCCCTTCACTGACGCCGCCTTTGACGCCACCCGCGCCGAGCGGGTGCTGACCTATCTCGCCGACCCCGAGACGGCGCTCGGCGAACTGCGCCGCGTCACCCGGCCTGGCGGCACCGTCGCCCTGCTGGAACCAGACTTCGACAGCAACGCCATCAATCTCACCGACCGCCTGCTGACCCGGCGCGTGCTCGCCCACGCCTGCGACAACGGCGTCGTCAACGGCTGGCTGGTGCGCGACCTCGCCCGCATGCTGCGCCGCGCCGGCTTCCGCGACGTCCACATCGACACCCGCATCGTGCTGTTCACGCCGGACCTCGCTTACGGCTACTTCGGCCAGATGGGCCGCGCCGCCCGCGAGGCCGGCGTCATTTCGGCCACCGAGGCGGCGACCTGGCAGGCCGAGCTCGACGCCCACTACCGCGCCGACCACCTGTTCGCGACCATCGGCTACTACCTCTTCCGCGCCGCGGCGGCGTGAGGGCTGCGGGAGCGGCGGGCACGGAGCCATCCCGTCTCCCGCATCGCAGAAGAGCCTGAGGGCAACGACGCGGCAGCGCGAGCGGCGTGAGGGTCGGCGGGACAGCGGCCGTCCCTTCTCCCGCGCCGCGGGAGAAGAGCCTGCCCCGGACTTGATCCGGGGTGGCGCGAAGCGCCGGATGAGGGCGGCGCGCGAGCGCCGAAGCCCCGAACGCCAACGCCCGCGCACGCCCCCGCGCCGCTCACGCAGCGCGCCCTCGTCCGCCCTTCGGGCACCGTCTCCCCGCCAGCGGCCGGGAGAAGGGAGCCCCCTCCCCTCAGGCCGCCCGTCGCAGCGTGAACGCCCGCCCGGACGCTCGACGCCGGCGATGCGGCCCTCGGGACGCGAAAAGCTCCCGGCCACGGTGCACAACGGTAGCAGCGGGCGAACCCTCCCCCCTCGCGGGGTAGGGCAGGGAGGGGGGGCCGCCACGAACTCGGCTGTAGCGATCCGCTCGCCCCTCCCCGCCGCAACCGCGCCCCCTCCCCTCAGGCCGCCCGTCGCAGCGTGAACGCCCGCCCGGACGCTCGACGCCGGCGATGCGGCCGAGGCGGGAGAGCGCGGCGAGCACGGCGGCGACCGGCTTCTCCACCCGCTTGCCCTGGCGGAAGGAGGCGGCGATCTCGGCGGCCGACAGCGGCGCGCCGGCGGCCTGCAGCGCGTCCATGACGGCGAAGGTCTGTTCGAGGTCGTCGGTCGGGAAGGACGGCTTGCGCACGGCGGCGGCCTTCACTTCCAAGAGCGCCTCGATCTGCGCTGCCTTCTCCTCCGGCCGGCCGAAGCGCGGGATCTGGAAGTCCGGCCGCAGCCAACGCACCTTGCCGGCCGCTTCCTCCGCCGCGCGCTGCTTGTTGAGCGCGACGAGGCGGGCGAGAATCTCCTGCTCGCTGAGCGTCGAGGGCCAGCCGTAGGCGCGGAAGACGGCGTCGTCGATCTTCTCGTGCAGCTCCTTCAGGATCAGCACGCGCCCGCGTGCCTTCACGTTCTCGTCCTTCTCCGTCAGCAGCGCGCCGGCCTTCAGCTTTTCGAGCACGTTGTAGAGCCCGGTGAGGGTGAGGTCGGGATGCTCCGCCTGCACCGCCTTGCGGGTGGCGTCGAGCTCCTCGGCCAGCGCCCCGATCTCGGCACGGAGGTCGTCGGGCGGATCGGGGAAGGGGAAGGGGTCGAAGCAAACGGTTTTGTTGTACCTAGGCCGGTCTTCCAAGGTGCCGCCTGCGTGTAGCGACCACGCAACATGCGCACTGCTGCTAAGGTATCCAAGAATGCAACTTTCTCCCGAGCCGATAGCTATTACACCATGCTCAACAATAGTCGGCTTTTCAACAAAAACGAAAATTCTAAACTTTGCCGTCTCAACGGTCGCCACGTAACGCCGAATCCCAGAAATCATCGAAAAATAGTCTTCGTTCGATCTCCTAAATCTCCACCAGTATTTTGATAGACGAGGATCTCTGCTCATTTCTCGCACCGAGAAGACTCTCTCCCTCAACATCTGGTAAGCGGCAGGTGCAAGCCGTCGAAATTCCCCTTCACTCTCGAATTCTTTGACATTAAACAAATACCTAGTCCGATTTTTGTCGGTTATGTCACTTCCCGTTAAGAGTGGGCTAGTGTATTTCTCAGCATCTCTCTCCGACAAATTTCGGAGAAAAGCGCGCTCTCCAAGGCTGAGTACGAACCCCCTCGCCCCAAACGCTGGCCCCATCGAACTAAGGCCACGATTGGACTGGAGTGAATGAGCAGAGAAAGCACCAGCTTCTACAGACAAAGAAGAATCAATATCACCTATGAATTCATCAAAGATTAACCTTGGGGTTTCGAGCCCTTCGTATTCCTCCCGAAGAATCTGAAGAACCTTCCCGTTCTTAACCCCGCCGGCGGCAACTGTCATCGCGATCCTGACTGCTGCCCCGTCTTCGGAGCGGGTCCAGGGATGATCAGGAACCGCAAAGATTATGCTGATTTTTCTACCAACCCCAAGATAATTGTTGACTACCTGTCTATTCAATATCTGGCGAATCGAGTTTGTCGTGACGAAGCCAAATTGTCTCAGTACAGAATTCTTTTTCGCTAATACATCAGCGGCATGTGCCCACCAAAACATAACAAAATCCGCGGATCGCCGTACTATGGGGTTTGCTTGCCACAATGCCTCGGCCCGATGGTCGCCAAGAGCCCCGCGCAGTTGCACTCCCTTGCCAATGAACGGCGGGTTCCCCACGATGAACTCCGCCTCCGGCCAGTCCGGCCGCCGCGGGTTCGGATAGGTCTCCTTGCCGTCGACGACCTTCGGTAGGGGATACCCGTCCCACGTCAGCACGGCGTCCATCACGGTGATGTTGCCGAAGGCGCGCAGGATCGGCTCGGCCGGGTCGCCGCCCTTGGTGCGGAAGTGCCACTGCAGGTAGCCGATCCACAGCACGAGTTCGGCGATCGCGGCCGCACGCGTGTTGATCTCCAGCCCGAGGAACTGGTGCGGGTCCACCGTGTGGCCCTCCAGCGAGGCGAGCGCCTCCTGGCCGCCGAGGTCGGCCAGCACCTCCAGCACCTCGCCTTCCAGCCGCTTCACGAGCTCCATCGCGACGTAGAGAAAATTGCCGGTGCCGCAGGCGGGATCGAGCACGCGGGTGCGGCAGAGCTTCTCGTGGAAGGCCTGCACGAGGGCGAGCGCGCCGGCCGCGTCGCCGTCGTGCTTGCGCCGCTCGGCGGTGGCGACCACCTCCTCCCAGTCCTTGCGCAGCGGCTCGATGACGGTCGCCACCACCAGCCGCTCCACATAGGCGCGCGGCGTGTAGTGGGCGCCGAGCCGCCGGCGCTCGGCCGGGTCGAGCGCCTGTTCGAGCAGCGTGCCGAAGATCGCCGGCTCGACGCCGCGCCAGTCGGCATCGGCCGCCGCAAAGAGCTCGCCGATCTCCTCGCGCTCGAGCGGCAGCGCCTGCGCGGCGGAAAACAGCTTGCCGTTGAAGCGCCGCACCTGCGCCTCGATGGCGAAGGCGAAGCCGCCGGCGTTCATCGCGTCCCACAGCTGCCCGACCATGCGCGGAAAGTTCTCCGGCTTGTCGCGGCAGCGGCCGAGCAGGTCGCGGAACGACTTCTCCGGCAGCAGCTTCACGTCCTCGGCGAACATCGTGAACAGGCAGCGCATCAAAAACAGCGCCACCGCCTCGGCCGGAAAGCCGCGCGCCTCCAGCGACTTCGACACCTCCGCCAGCCGCGCGGCGATGCGGCGCGTCACCTCCGCCGCCTTCTTCGTCGGGTCGAGGGCCTGAGGCGTCAGCCAGATGCCGCGCAGCCGTTGCCGCACCTCCGGCCGGCGCAGGTCGTCGAGATAGATGCGGAAGCCCTGGCGGTCGGGAAACTGCGCGTAGTTGCGGCCGCGGCCGGTGAAGTCGGCATAGACCTCGATGCAGTGGCCGACATCGCAGACGAGGATGAACGGCGGCCACTCGTGATCGGCCGGCAGCGCCCGGGCATAGTCCTCCGCCTGCCGGCGGGCGTTCATCATCAGGACGTCCCAGCCGCGCGCCGCGCCGCGCCGGCCGCGAACGGCAGCGGCGGCAGGCGAGGCGGCCGCGCCGTCGCCGAACATGTCCACCTGCCCGGCAGCCGTCGCCTCGGCGGCGTGATCCCGCATCCGGCTCTGCTTCGCCTCCAGCACGAAGGCGCCGCGGCGATAGAGGTCGATGCGGCCGTGGCCGACGCGGTCGCCCGCCTCGCGGAAGGTGACGGCGCGCTCGAAGACGTAGTCGTTGTGCTGGCCGGCGGCGCTCGCAGGTTCGGGGTGCGGCAGGCCGAGCACGTCGCAGAGCTGGATCAGGAACAGCGCATAGTTCGCCCGCTCCGCACCGCCTTCGAGCCCGCGCCAGCGCGCGATGAAGGCTTCCGCGCGCGCTGCGGCGCCGCTGTCCTCGGCGGTGTCGGGTATGTCGGTCGCTGCAATGTCCCCCATGCCGTGAAGCTATCAAGGCGGGAAGGTCCCGAACAAGCGCAACGTGGCGCTCGGGCGCCTTCTCCCACCCAGCGGGCGGGAGAAGGGGAAAGCTCTGATCTTCGGCGCCGAGACATCCAACGTCGCAAAGGGTGAACTCCGACGCTCCCCGACCTATGTTAGGGGCCGACGCACTGGAGTCCCCATGACCACCGCTCGCACGCCCACCCCCTCGCTCGCCGCCCACGACAGCCTGTTTACCGGCGCCGATCTCTCCCCCGAGACGGCGCAGCGGATTCTGGCCGACGCCCTCGACGGCGCCGACGACGGCGAACTGTTCCTCGAGGTGCGGCGGTCCGAGAGCCTGCTGTTCGACAACGGCCGGCTGAAATCCGCCGCCCACGACATCACCAAGGGCTTCGGCCTGCGCGCCGTCGCCGGCGAGGCGGCCGGCTACGCCCATTCCGACGAGGTCTCCGAGGCCGCGCTGAAGCGCGCCGCCGACGCCGTCTCGGCGGTGAAGAGCGGCCATTCCGGCACCTATTCCGACGCGCCTGCCCGCACCAACGCCCGCCTCTATTCCGGCGACGACCCGCTCTCGCCGGAGCCCTTCGAGGACAAGGTGGCGCTGCTCGCCGAGATCGACGCCTATGCCCGCGCCCGCGATCCGCGGGTGAAGCAGGTGACCGTCTCGCTCGCCGCCACCCACCAGAGCGTCGAGATCCTGCGCGCCGACGGCCACCGCGTCACCGACGTCCGGCCGCTGGTGCGCTTCAACGTCTCGATCGTCGCCGGCGACGGCGACCGCCGCGAATCGGGCTCGATGGGCATGGGCGGCCGCGAGGGCTACGCCCGCTTCATCACGCCCGAATCCTGGCAGGGCGCCGTCGACGAGGCGCTGCGCCAGGCGCTCGTCAACCTCGACGCCCGGCCGGCGCCGGCCGGCACCTTCGACGTCGTGCTCGGCCCCGGCTGGCCGGGCGTGCTCCTGCACGAGGCGGTCGGCCACGGGCTCGAGGGCGACTTCAACCGCAAGAAGACCTCGGCCTTCGCCGGGCTGATGGGCGAGCGCGTCGCCTCCCCCGGGGTCACCATCGTCGACGACGGCACCATCCCCGGCCGGCGCGGCTCGCTCACCGTCGACGACGAGGGCACGCCCTCCGGCACGACGACGCTGATCGAGGACGGCATTCTCGTCGGCTACATGCAGGACCGCCAGAACGCCCGCCTGATGGGCATGCGGCCGACCGGCAACGGCCGCCGCCAGTCCTATGCCCACATCCCGATGCCGCGGATGACCAACACCTACATGCTGTCGGGCGCCCACGATCCGGCGGAGATTCTGGCCAGCGTCGAGGACGGCATCTTCGCCGTCTCCTTCGGCGGCGGCCAGGTCGACATCACCTCGGGCAAGTTCGTCTTCGGCTGCACCGAGGCCTACCGCATCCGCGGCGGCAAGGTGGCCGAGCCGATCAAGGGGGCGATGCTGATCGGCAACGGCCCGGACGCGCTGACGCGGGTGCGCATGATCGGCAACGACATGGGCCTCGATCCCGGCATCGGCACCTGCGGCAAGGCCGGCCAGGGCGTGCCCGTCGGCGTCGGCCAGCCGACCCTGCGCATCGACGCGCTCACCGTCGGCGGCACCCAGACCTGAGGCGAGCGCTTCGCCGGGTCGTCGAGCGTCGCCAACTCCGAAAAGTCACCGGGGTGACGCGCGGCGCGGGAGGCGTTATCGAGGGGGAAGCCGCCCGGTAGCGGCGGAACGCGGCGCCTTCGGGCGGGTGCAGGAACGCGCGGGAGCGCAGATGAACCGATACGAATCGCCCCGTTCGGGCGGCGAGGCGCGTGTGCGCTATCGCGACGGCGACTTCGACGTGCTGTCGCCCGGCACCTTCGTGCGCTGCGCCGTCACCGGCATGGCCATCCCGATCGACGAGCTGAAGTACTGGAACGTCGATCGCCAGGAGCCCTATCTCGACGCCCCGACCGCGCTGAAGCGGCATCAGGAACTGTTCGGCTAGCCGCTCGGCGCAGCGACGAGTCGGGCGGCCGCCCGCGCGCGGGCCTGTTCGATCACCCGCGCGAAGGCGCCGGGCTCGTCGGCCACGAGGCGCACTTCGTGCACATGGCAGAGCGCGGCGAGACGGTCGCGCTCGGCGGTGCCGGCGAGCCGGGCACGGTCCTTGGCGGTCGTGACGGGACGCAGGCCGGCGGCGGAGCAAGCCTCTCGGATCGCTGCACAATCGGCGTCGGAAAAGGCGTGGTGGTCGGCGAAGCGCCGCGCCTCGACGACCTCCGCTCCCGCTTCAACGATCGACGCGAAGAACTTGTCCGGATTGGCTATTCCGGCGAACGCCAGGACCCGACTGCCGGCGAGCGGCGAACCGTCACCGACGGGCGTCAACCGTGCGGCGATGACCGGCACACCGTGACCGTCGGCCGACCGCACCACGGCATCGGCGGCCCCTCCCCGGCCCGTCAGCACCAGGAAATCCGCCCGTCCGAGCTGGTTTTCCAACGGTGCCCGGAGCGGCCCGGCCGGCAGGCAGAGGCCGTTGCCGATGCCGCGCTCGCGGTCGACGACGAGCAGTGACAAATCCTTGTGGAGGCTCGGATTCTGGAAGCCGTCATCCATGATCAGGATGTCCGCGCCGTGCTCGACGGCGAACCGGGCACCGGCTTGGCGGTCGCGGGCGACCACGACGGCCGAGCCGGCGATCGCCAGCATCAGCGGCTCGTCACCGACGTCGGCAGCGGAATGGTGTTCGGGATCAACGAGCACCGGCCCCTCGAGCCGGCCGCCGTAGCCGCGCGACAGGACCACCGGCGAGAGCCCCGCCGACGCCCGCGCCTCTGACGCAAGTGCCTCGACGGTCGGAGTCTTTCCGCCTCCCCCGACGACGAGATTGCCGACGCACAGGACCGGCAGCGGCGCGTGCGCCGTCGCCGCCTCCGCCATGCGCGCCATCGCCATCCGCCCGTAGACGGTCGCGACCGGCGACAGCAGCCGCGCCCGCAGTCCCGCCCGCTGCCACCAGAAATCCGGCGCGCGCATCAGACCTTCGCCGGACCGCCGGCGGCCACCGCGTCGAAGAGCGGCGACAGCCGGGTGAGCGTGCGGGCGAGCGCCCCGGCGTGGCGGTCGGCCACCGCGGCGGCGGCCCGTGCGGCGGCTTCGGCCGCGACGGGATCGTCCAGGAGCGCGCCGACGGCGGCGGCGAGGCTGTCGGCATCGGTGACGGTGGCGAGCGCGCCGGCGCCCGCGAGGTCACCGTAGAGGGCCGCGAAGTTCGCGACGTTCGGGCCGGCGAGGACGGCCGCGCCGAGGCGGGCCGGCTCGATCGGGTTCTGACCGCCGCGCGCGACCAGCGAGCCGCCGACGAAGGCGACCGGCGCCAGCCGGTAGAACAGCCCGAGCTCGCCGATGGTGTCGGCGACATACACGGCGGTGTCGGCGCGGATCGGCTCGCCGCGCGAGCGGACCGCAACGCCCAGGCCGGCCGCGGTCACCATCTCGACGATGCGCGCCCCCCGCTCGGGATGGCGCGGCACCAGCACGG
>CAMDHY010000002.1 GCA_945898215.1 Pseudoxanthobacter soli DSM 19599
ATCGCGATGGAGGAGAAGCTGCGCTTCGCCATCCGAGAGGGCGGCCGGACGGTAGGCGCGGGCGTCGTCGCCCAGATCATCGAGTAACAAGACCCGCGACGCAGGACACGGCGACGGGCGACACGCCCGACGCCGCGGTCCGGTCCCGATCAAGACGAGCGCTGAACCGAGGGCGCATCCATGAACGGCCAGAATATCCGGATCCGCCTCAAGGCGTTCGACCATCGCGTGCTCGACGCTTCGACGCGCGAGATCGTGAACACGGCAAAACGGACGGGTGCGCAGGTGCGCGGCCCGGTCCCGCTGCCGACCCGCATCGAGAAGTTCACGGTCAACCGGTCGCCGCACATCGACAAGAAGAGCCGGGAACAGTTCGAGATTCGCACGCACAAGCGCCTGCTCGACATCATCGACCCCACGCCGCAGACCGTCGACGCTCTGATGAAGCTCGACCTTGCGGCCGGTGTCGACGTCGAGATCAAGCTCTGAGTAGTGCGGCACGGTTTGGAGAGGCCTGACCCATGCGTTCAGGAATGATCGCCCAGAAGGTCGGCATGACCCGCGTCTACAATGAGGCGGGGGAACATGTGCCGGTGACGGTTCTGCGCGTCGAGAACTGCCAGGTGGTCGCCCACCGGACGGCGGAGAAGGACGGCTATGTGGCGCTGCAGCTCGGATCCGGGCGGGCGAAGACGAAGAACGTCGCCAAGGCGATGCGGGGTCACTTCGCAGTGGCGAGCGTCGAGCCGAAGCGAGAGATCGTCGAGTTCCGGGTGACCCCGGAGAACGTCATCGCGGTCGGCGCCGAGCTGACGGCCGATCACTTCGTCGACGGCCAGTTCGTCGACGTGACCGGCACCTCGATCGGCAAGGGCTTCGCCGGCGTCATGAAGCGCCACAACTTCGGCGGCGGACGGGCGAGCCACGGCGCGTCGGTCACCCACCGGAGCCACGGCTCGACCGGCCAGCGCCAGGACCCCGGCAAGGTGTTCAAGGGCAAGAAGATGGCCGGCCACATGGGCCAGGTTCGCGTCACCGCGCAGAACCTCAAGGTCGTCCGCACCGACGCCGAGCGCGGCCTGATCCTCATCGAGGGCGCCGTTCCCGGCGCCAAGGGTGGGCGGATCCTGGTGCGCGACGCGGTGAAGCGGGCGCTTCCGAAGGACGTTCCGTCGCCGGGCAAGTTTCGCCTGGCCGGTGAGACCGGTGCTGCGCCGGATGCTGCCGAAGCCCCGGCCGCTCCGGCGGAGAAGGAGAGCGAGTGATGGAACTCGAGGTCAAGACGCTGGACGGCGCCTCGGCGGGCTCGATCACGGTCTCCGACGAGATCTTCGGGTTGGAGCCCCGTGCCGACATCCTGCAGCGCATCGTGCGCTGGCAACTGTCGAAGCGCCAGGCCGGCACCCACAAGGCGAAGATCCGCTCCGAGGTGAACCGCACCGGTCGCAAGATGTACAAGCAGAAGGGCACCGGCCGCGCCCGGCACGGTGACCAGTCGGCGCCGCAGTTCCGTGGTGGCGGCAAGGCCTTCGGTCCGGTCGTGCGCAGCCATGCCCACGACCTGCCGAAGAAGGTGCGCGCCCTCGGCCTGAAGCATGCGCTGTCGGCAAAGGCGAAGGCCTCGACGCTGATCGTCGTCGACGAGGCGACGGCGGCCGAGCCGAAGACCAAGGCGCTGCGCGAGCGGCTCGCGGCTCTCGGCCTCGACCGGGTGCTGATCATCGCCGGCAACGAGTTGGACGCCAACTTCCAGCTCGCCGCCCGCAACATCCCCAATCTCGACGTGCTGCCGGTGCAGGGCATCAACGTCTACGACATCCTGCGGCGTGACACCCTGGTGCTCACCCGCGAGGCCGTCGAGCGCCTCGAGGAGCGGTTCAAATGACCAACCTCAAGCACTACGACGTGATCGTAGCGCCGGTCATCACCGAGAAGTCGACCGTGCTCAGCGAGCAGAACAAGGTCGTCTTCCGGGTGGCGCCGAAAGCTTCGAAGCCGGAGATCAAGGCGGCGGTCGAAGCGCTGTTCGGCGTCAAGGTGACGGCCGTCAACACCCTCGTCCGCAAGGGCAAACTGAAGCGCTTCCGCGGCTCCCTCGGGCGCCAGTCGGACGTGAAGCGTGCCGTCGTGACCCTGGCCGAGGGCCAGACGATCGACATCACGACCGGCCTGTGAGCGTGGAGCGCAGACCATGGCTCTGAAATCCTACAAGCCGACGACGGCCGGCCAGCGACAGCTGGTCCTCGTCGATCGTTCCGAGCTCTACAAGGGCAAGCCGGTCAAGTCGCTGACCGAGGGCCTCTCGGCCTCCGGCGGGCGCAACAACGCCGGTCGCATTACCGTCCGCTTCCGTGGCGGCGGTCACAAGCGCACCTATCGTCTTGTCGACTTCAAGCGCCGCAAGCGCGAGATGACGGCGACGGTCGACCGAATCGAGTACGATCCGAACCGCACGGCCTTCATCGCGCTCCTCAAGTACGAGGATGGCGAGCTCGCCTACATCCTGGCGCCGCAACGCCTGGCGGTGGGTGACAACGTGATCGCCGGCGCCCAGGCCGACGTGAAGCCGGGCAATGCGATGCCGCTGTCGGCGATGCCGGTCGGCACGATCGTCCACAACGTCGAGATGAAGCCCGGCAAGGGCGGTCAGATCGCGCGTTCGGCCGGTACCTACGCGCAGATCGTCGGTCGCGACCAGGGCTATGCGATCCTGCGCCTGAACTCTGGCGAGCAGCGCCGGGTGCTCGGCACCTGCTTCGCCACGGTGGGCGCGGTGTCGAACCCCGACCACGCCAACATCAATCTCGGCAAGGCCGGCCGTTCGCGCTGGCTCGGCCGCAAGCCGCACAACCGCGGCGTCACGATGAACCCGGTCGACCATCCGCACGGCGGTGGTGAAGGCCGGACCTCGGGTGGACGCCATCCGGTGACGCCATGGGGCAAGCCCACCAAGGGCAAGAAGACGCGCCGCAACAAGTCGACGGACAAGTTCATCGTCCGTAGCCGGCACGCCAGGAAGAAGTGAGGGCTGAACCGTGGCTCGTTCCGTCTGGAAAGGTCCGTTCGTCGACGGCTATATGCTCAAGAAGGCCGAGAAGGCGCGCGGCTCCGCGCGCTCCGAGGTCGTCAAGATCTGGAGCCGCCGGTCGACCATCCTGCCGCAGTTCGTCGGTCTGACGTTCGGCGTCTACAACGGCCAGAAGCACATTCCGGTGCAGGTGTCCGAGGACATGGTCGGTCACCGGTTCGGCGAGTTCGCCCCGACGCGGACCTTCTACGGTCACGCGGCCGACAAGAAGTCCAAGAGGAAGTAACCGATGGGCAAGTCCAAGGCCGCACGGGCCCTCAAGGACAACGAGGCGAAGGCGATCGCCAAGATGCTGCGGGTGTCCCCGCAGAAGCTCAATCTCGTCGCCCAGCTGATCCGCGGGAAGACGGTGCCGGCGGCGCTCGCCGACCTGACCTTCTCGAAGAAGCGGATCGCCCGCGACGTCAAGAAGACGCTGGAATCGGCGGTCGCCAACGCCGAGAACAACCACGACCTCGACGTCGACAGCCTGGTCGTCGCCGAGGCCTTCGTCGGCAAGGCGCTGGTGATGAAGCGCTTCGCGGCGCGCGGCCGTGGCCGCTCGAGCCGCATCGAGAAGCCTTTCGCGAACCTCACGATCGTGGTCCGCGAAGTCGAGGAGGCCGCCTGATGGGTCAGAAAGTCAATCCGATCGGCCTGCGGCTCGGCATCAACCGGACCTGGGATTCGCGCTGGTTCGCCGATCGCGGCGAATACGGCCGTCTGCTTCACGAGGATCTGAAGATCCGCGAGAAGCTGATGGACGACCTGAAGCAGGCGGCGGTCTCCAAGATCGTCATCGAGCGTCCGCACAAGAAGTGCCGCGTGACGATCCATACCGCCCGTCCGGGCGTGGTGATCGGCAAGAAGGGCGCCGACATCGACAAGCTGCGCAAGAAGGTCGCGGCGATGACGGACTCCGAAGTGCACCTCAACATCGTCGAGGTGCGCAAGCCGGAGATCGACGCAACGCTGGTCGCCGCCTCGATCGCCCAGCAGCTCGAGCGTCGCGTGGCGTTCCGCCGGGCGATGAAGCGGGCCGTGCAGTCGGCCATGCGCCTCGGTGCGGAAGGCATCCGCATCAACTGCTCCGGTCGTCTCGGCGGTGCCGAGATCGCCCGCATGGAGTGGTATCGCGAGGGCCGCGGTCCGCTGCACACGCTGCGGGCCGACGTCGACTACGGCGTCGCCACAGCGAAGACCGCCTACGGCACCTGCGGCGTGAAGGTGTGGATCTTCAAGGGCGAGATCCTCGAGCACGATCCGATGGCGTCGGAGCGGCGGGCGAGCGAGGGCAACGAGGCCGGTTCGCACGGCCACGGCGGCCGCGAGCGGGACCGTGATCGCGACCGCGATCGCGACCACCGCGATCGTCGCCGGCAGGATCACGGCTGAGTTCCGGGCCCCGGCCCGGAGCGCGGACCAGACAGATTAGAGAAGAGCCATGCTGCAACCGAAGCGCACCAAGTTCCGAAAGCAGTTCAAGGGCCGCATCCATGGCGTCGCCAAGGGCGGTACCGACCTCAATTTCGGCGCCTTCGGCCTGAAGGCCCTGGAGCCGGATCGCGTCACGGCCCGCCAGATCGAGGCGGCCCGCCGCGCCATCACGCGCCAGATGAAGCGTCAGGGTCGCGTGTGGATCCGTGTGTTCCCGGACGTGCCCGTGTCGAAGAAGCCGACCGAGGTGCGTATGGGCAAGGGCAAGGGTGCCCCGGAGTATTGGGCGGCGCGGGTGAAGCCGGGCCGGATCATGTTCGAGGTCGACGGCGTCAGCGAGGAGGTCGCCCGCGAGGCGTTCCGGCTGGCCGCGGCCAAGCTGTCGGTCAAGACGCGGTTCGTTCAGCGGATCGCCGAGTGAGCGTCGGCACAGCGGAGTGACGGAGATGAAGGCGAGCGACGTGCGCGCGAAGACGCCCGACGAGCTGACCGACGACCTCGGCCGGCTCAAGAAGGAGCAGTTCAACCTGCGCTTCCAGAAGGCCACCGGCCAGCTCGAGAACACCGCGCGGGTGCGGCAGGTCCGCCGCGACATCGCCCGCATACAGACCGTGCTGCGCGCTAAAACCGCGCCGAAGAGCGCCTGAGGAGGCGGAGATGCCGAAGCGTGTCCTGCAGGGCATCGTCGTCAGCGACAAGACCGACAAGACTGTTGTCGTCAAGGTCGAGCGGCGCTTTACCCACCCGCTGTTGAAGAAGACCGTGCGCCGGTCGAAGAAGTATCAGGCGCACGACGATGCGAACACATACAAGATCGGCGACACCGTGCTCATCGAAGAGAGCAAGCCGATCTCCAAGACGAAGCGTTGGGTCGTCGTCGGCGCGTTGACGCCGGCTGGCGAAGCGGCGGCGAGCTGAGCCGTCGCAACGGCGCGTAAGACGAGAAAGACGAGGCGGCCATGATTCAGATGCAGTCGAACCTCGACGTGGCGGATAACTCCGGCGCCCGTCGCGTCATGTGCATCAAGGTGCTCGGTGGTTCGAAGCGCAAGTATGCCTCGGTCGGCGACGTCATCGTCGTGTCGATCAAGGAGGCGGCGCCGCGCGGCCGCGTGAAGAAGGGCGACGTGATGAAGGCGGTGGTCGTCCGGACCGCCAAGGACATCCGTCGCGTCGACGGCAGCGTGATCCGCTTCGACCGCAATGCGGCGGTGCTGATCAACAACCAGAAGGAGCCGATCGGCACCCGCATCTTCGGACCGGTGCCGCGCGAGCTCCGCGCCAAGAACCACATGAAGATCATTTCGCTCGCTCCCGAGGTGCTGTGATGGCCGCGAAGATCAAAAAGGGTGATCGCGTCATCGTCACGACCGGCCGCGACAAGGGCCGTTCCGGCGAGGTGATCGAAGTTCGGCCGACCGAGAACCGCGCCCTCGTGCGCGGCGTCAACCTCGTCCGCAAGCATCAGAAGCAGACCGCGCGCGACGAAGGCGGCATCGTCTCCAAGGAGGCGGCGATCCACCTTTCCAACCTGGCGCTCGCCGACCCGAAGGACGGAAAGCCGACACGCGTCGGCTTCAAGGTCCTCGAGGACGGCCGCAAGGTTCGCGTCGCCAAGCGTTCGGGAGACCAGATCGATGGCTGAGGCGGCATACGAGCCCCGGCTCCAGAAGCACTACGACGACGTGGTGCGCCCGCAGCTCGTCAAGGAGTTCGGGTACAAGAATCCGATGGAAGTCCCTCGGATCGACAAGGTCGTGCTCAACATGGGCGTCGGCGAGTCGACCGGCGACTCCAAGAAGGCGTCCGTCGCGGCGGCCGACCTCGCGATGATCGCCGGCCAGAAGCCGGTCATCACCCGGGCTCGCCTGGCGATCTCGACCTTCAAGCTGCGCGAGAACATGCCGATCGGCGCGAAAGTCACGCTGCGCAAGACGCGCATGTACGACTTCGTCGACCGCCTGGTGACGATCGCGCTGCCCCGCGTGCGGGACTTCCGGGGCCTCAACCCCAAGAGCTTCGATGGCCGTGGCAACTTCGCCATGGGCATCAAGGAGCACATCATTTTCCCGGAGATCAACTACGACAAGGTTGATCAGATCTGGGGCATGGACGTGATCGTCTGCACGACGGCGAAGTCGGACGACGAGGCGCGAGCGCTCCTCAAGGCGTTCAACTTCCCGTTCCGGCAGTGACCGGCCCGGCCGGCCGCGGAGAGACGTAAGATGGCGAAAAAGAGCTCGATCGAGAAGAACAATCGGCGCGCGAAGCTGGCCAAGCAGTTCGCCCCGAAGCGCGCCCGTCTGAAGGCGGCGGCGAAGGACCAGTCGCTGTCGATGGAGGAACGGTTCCAGGCGCGGCTCAAGCTCGCCGAGATGCCGCGAAACTCCGCGCCGACCCGGGTGCGCAACCGCTGTGAAGTGACCGGCCGCCCGCGTGGCGTGTACCGGAAGCTGAGAATGTCGCGCATCGCACTTCGCGAGCTCGGCAGCGCCGGGGTGATCCCCGGTCTTGTGAAGTCGAGCTGGTGAGGAGGGCTGCGCGATGGCATTGACCGATCCGCTCGGCGATATGTTGACCCGCATCCGCAATGCGCAGATGCGGCGCAAGACCAAGGTGTCGACGCCGGCCTCCTCGCTGCGCCAGCACGTCCTCGACGTGCTGCAGTCGGAAGGCTACATCCGCGGCTACACGACGGTCGAGGTGACCGGTGTGCAGCCGGAGTTCGAGATCGAGCTGAAGTACTTCGACGGCGAGCCGGTGATCCGCGAGATCGAGCGGGTTTCGAAGCCGGGCCGCCGCGTGTACGCGTCGGTGAAGGCGTTGCCGCGTGTCGCCAACGGCCTCGGAGTGTCGATCCTATCGACCCCGAAGGGCGTGATGAGCGATCACGAGGCGCGTGAACAGAATGTCGGCGGGGAGATCCTCTGCCGCGTCTTCTGACGCGGCGGATGGATCGGCTCCCAGCGAACGGTAGGGTTTGAGAGATGTCGCGGATCGGCAAGAAGCCCGTCGCGGTCCCCGGTGGGGTCACCGCGACCGTCGACGGCCAGAAGGTGTCGATGAAGGGTCCGAAGGGTGAACTCACCTTCGTCGCCCACGATCTCGTCGCCGTCGAGAAGTCGGCGGACGGCATTGCCGTAACGCCGCGCGACGACAGCAAGCAGGCGCGCTCCCTCTGGGGAATGTCGCGGACGATGGTCGCGAACCTCGCGACTGGCGTGTCGAAGGGTTTCGAGCGCAAGCTCGAGATCACCGGCGTCGGCTACAAGGCGGCGGTCCAGGGCAAGGCCCTGAACCTCGCGCTCGGCTTCAGCCACGACGTGCTCTATCCGATCCCGAGCGGGATCACGATCGTCTGCCCGAAGCCGACCGAGATTCTCGTGTCCGGCATCGACCGGCAGCAGGTCGGCCAGGTGGCGGCCGAGATCCGCGAATTCCGCGGGCCGGAGCCCTACAAGGGCAAGGGTGTTCGCTATGCGGGCGAGTTCATCGTCCGCAAAGAAGGCAAGAAGAAGTGACGGTGGGTGCGATGGCCAACAAGCTCTCCACGATGGAACGCCGGCGCGCACGCGTCCGGCGGAGTCTGAAGGCGGTTGCCGGAAGCCGGCCTCGCCTCAGCGTACATCGGTCCTCGAAGCACATCTACGCGCAGCTGATCGACGATGCGGCGGGCCGCACGATCGCGGCCGCCTCGAGCCTCGAGAAGTCGATGCGCGAGGAACTGAAAACAGGCGCCGATACCGGCGCCGCGGCGGCGATCGGCAAGCTGATCGCCGAACGGGCGAAGGCCGCCGGCGTGTCGCAGGTGGTGTTCGACCGCGGCCCGTACATCTACCACGGGCGCGTCAAGGCGCTCGCCGATGCGGCCCGCGAGGCGGGTCTCGATTTCTGATCGGACATCCGGCGGCGGTCC
This sequence comes from Pseudoxanthobacter soli DSM 19599, assembly GCA_945898215.1. Taxonomy (GTDB): domain Bacteria; phylum Pseudomonadota; class Alphaproteobacteria; order Rhizobiales; family Segnochrobactraceae; genus CAMDHY01. Next base: position 8,421 of record CAMDHY010000002.1, read on the forward strand.
GGCGCGGGCGTGAGCCGGCGCGGCGGGCGACGGAGCGAGGAGACAAGACGTGAAGAACGTGCGCGAGCGGGAAGAGCGCGACAGCGAGTTCGTGGACAAGCTCGTCCACATCAACCGCGTGGCGAAGGTCGTGAAGGGCGGACGCCGGTTCGGCTTCGCCGCGCTCGTCGTCGTCGGCGACCAGAAGGGCCGCGTCGGCTTCGGCCACGGCAAGGCCCGCGAGGTTCCGGAGGCGATCCGCAAGGCGACCGAGGCGGCCAAGCGCAGCCTCGTCCGCGTGCCGCTGCGTGAGGGTCGGACCCTGCATCACGACGTGCACGGGCGGCACGGCGCCGGCCGCGTCATCGTGCGGGCGGCCCCGGCGGGTACCGGCATCATCGCCGGCGGCCCGATGCGCGCCGTCTTCGAGACGCTCGGCGTCCAGGACGTCGTCGCCAAGTCGTTCGGTTCGTCCAACCCCTACAACATGGTGCGGGCCACCTTCGACGCACTGAAGCAGGAAGACAGCCCGCGCACCGTCGCGGCCCGTCGCGGCATCAAGGTGTCGGCCCTGCAGGCGCGCCGCCGCGACGTCGACGCCGACGCCGCTGCGGAGGCGTGAGCGGCCGCCGAGGGATCGAGGAAGAGACGATGACCGACAAGACGATCACGGTCGAACAGACCGGCAGCCCGATCCGCCGGCCCTCCGACCAGCGCGCGACGCTGATCGGGCTCGGCCTCAACAAGCGCCATCGGGTTCGTACGCTGGAAGACACGCCGCAGGTGCGCGGCATGATCGCCAAGGTCGCCCACCTCGTCCGCGTGGTCGACGAAGCCTGACCGGGCGAAGCCTGACCGACTGGAGTACGTCATGAAACTCAACGAGATCCGGGACAATCCCGGCGCGGTCAAGGAACGCATGCGCGTCGGCCGCGGCATCGGGTCCGGCAAGGGCAAGACGGCCGGTCGCGGTGTGAAGGGCCAGAAGGCGCGCACCGGCGTGGCGATCAAGGGCTTCGAGGGCGGCCAGATGCCGCTGCATCGCCGCCTCCCGAAGCGCGGGTTCAACAATATCTTCCGCAAGGACTTCAATATCGTCAGCCTCGCGCGGGTGCAGCAGGCGATCGACGCCGGCAAGCTCGACGCCGGTGCGACGATCGACGCCGCGGCTCTGAAGGCTGCCGGTGTCCTGAAGCGGCTGCGGGACGGGGTGCGTCTGCTCTCCGACGGCGAACTGACGGTGAAGGCCACGTTCGAGGTGGAGGGTGCCTCCCGCGCGGCCGTCGCCGCGGTGGAGAAGGCCGGCGGCTCGGTGACCGTGAAGGGCGCCGCGGTCGAGGCGGCGTAACCGACGCGGGCTCCCCATATAGCCGGGAGCACGGCGGACGGGACCGGAGTGAACGATGGCATCGGCGGCGGAACAACTCGCAGCGAACCTCAACTTTGGCGCCTTCGCCAAGGCGACGGACCTGAAGAAGCGCATCTGGTTCACGCTCGGTGCGCTCCTCGTCTACCGGCTCGGCACCTACATCCCGCTGCCGGGCATCAACCCCGAGGCCCTCGCCCAGGCGTTCGGTAGCGTTCAGTCCGGCCTGCTCGGCCTGTTCAACATGTTCGCCGGCGGTGCCGTCGGGCGGATGGCGATCTTCGCCCTCGGCATCATGCCGTACATCTCCGCCTCGATCATCGTGCAGCTGCTGACCTCCGTCGTCCCTTCGCTCGAGCAGCTGAAGAAGGAAGGCGAGCAGGGCCGCAAGACGATCAACCAGTACACCCGCTACTTGACCGTCGTGCTGGCTCTGTTCCAGGCCTATGGCATTGCCATCGGTCTCGAGTCAGCGACGGGCGTCGTCAATGATCCGAGCGTGTTCTTCCGCTTCGTGACCGTCGTGACGCTGGTCGGCGGCACCTTGTTCCTGATGTGGCTGGGTGAGCAGATCACCGCCCGCGGCATCGGCAACGGCATCTCGCTGATCATCTTTGCCGGCATCGTCGCCGAGCTGCCGATGGCGATCGCCGGCACCCTCGAGCTCGGTCGGCAAGGCGCGCTCTCGACCGTCCTGATCCTCGCCATCATCATCCTTTCGGTGGTGGTGATCGCCTTCATCGTCTTCGTCGAGCGGGCGCAGCGCCGGCTGCTGATCCAGTATCCGAAGCGCCAGGTCGGCAACCGTGTCTTCCAGGGCGAATCCTCGCATCTGCCGCTGAAGCTCAACACCTCGGGCGTCATTCCGCCGATCTTCGCCTCGTCGCTGCTGCTCATCCCGGCGACGCTGTCGAGCTTCTCGGCGACCGGCGGCGGGCCAGAGTGGCTGACGACGATGACGACGATCCTCGGCCACGGCCAGCCGCTCTACATGGGGCTCTATGCCGCCCTCATCGTCTTCTTCGCCTTCTTCTACACGGCGATCGTCTTCAATCCGACCGACACCGCCGACAACCTCAAGAAGCACGGCGGCTTCATCCCCGGCATCCGGCCGGGTGAGCGGACGGCGGAGTACATCGACTACGTGCTGACCCGCATCACCGTCGCCGGCGCCGTCTACCTGGTGATCGTCTGCCTGCTGCCGGAGGTGCTGATCTCCTGGACCGGCGTGCCGTTCTACTTCGGTGGCACCTCGCTGTTGATCGTCGTCTCGGTGACTATGGACACGGTGGCGCAGGTCCAGGGACACCTGCTCGCGCATCAGTACGAGGGCCTCGTGAAGAAGGCCAAGCTGGGGGGTAAGCGGCGATGAGGCTCATTCTGCTCGGCCCGCCGGGCGCGGGAAAAGGCACGCAGGCCGAGCGTTTGGTGCGCAAGCATGGGATCGTGCAGCTCTCGACTGGTGACATGCTGCGTGCCGCCGTCGACGCCGGCACAGAGATCGGGCTGAAGGCGAAGGCCGTGATGGATGCCGGGCAACTCGTCTCCGACGAGATCGTCGTCGGGATTGTCGCCGACCGAATCGAAGAGCCGGACGCCCGCAGCGGTTTCGTGCTCGACGGCTTCCCGCGCACGATCGCGCAGGCCGAGGCCCTCGATCGGATGCTCGCCGAGAAGCAGATGCAGCTCGATGCAGTCATCGAGTTCCGCGTGGATGAGGAGGCGCTCGTCGGTCGCATCGTCAAGCGCGCCGACGAGGCGCAAGCCGCCGGCAAGCCGGTGCGCAAGGACGACAATCCGGACGTGTTCCGCCGGCGCCTTCAGGAATTCCGGGCGATGACGGCGGCGCTGTCGCCCTATTATCGCGCCAAGGGCATGCTCCACACCGTCGACGGCATGGCGCCGATAGATGGTGTAGAGGCGGCGATCGAAGTGGCGATCGGCGAGGCGACCAAGGTTTGACGACGCAACCCGCCGGTTGACGGCGTGGCGTCCGACCGTTAAGAACCGGCACCCATTCGCGAGAGACGGATGATCGGTGCCGGGGACCGAGAGGTGACCGGGGCCGGTCCTTGCGTTGTTTGGACCCCTTGGGCTGAAGGAAGACGACCGGCCGGTGGCCGGTGACGAGGAGAGACGAGCGTGGCCCGCATCGCAGGCGTCAATATCCCGACGAACAAGCGCGTCCTCATCGCGCTGCAGTATATCCACGGAATCGGCGCCACCAAGGCGCAGGAGATTCTGGACAAGGTCGGCATCGATGCGCCGCGCCGTGTCAACGAGCTCAGCGACGCCGAGGTGCTGCAGATTCGCGAGGCGATCGATCGCGACTACATCGTCGAGGGCGATCTGCGGCGTGAAGTGTCGATGAACATCAAGCGGCTGATGGACCTCGGCTGCTACCGCGGGCTGCGCCATCGTCGCGGTCTGCCGGTGCGCGGCCAGCGCACCCACACCAACGCCCGGACCCGCAAGGGACCGGCGAAGCCGATCGCCGGCAAGAAGAAGTAACGCCGCGTCTCCGGCCGGCGCTGATGCCGCCTGGAGCCCGCGCCCCGAAACGACCTCGCCCGACCGGGACGCCGGTGCGGGCCGCTGCAGGAAGACACAGAGCCCATGGCCAAGGAAGCCACCCGCGTCAAACGCCGCGAGCGCAAGAACATCGCCTCCGGCATCGCGCACGTGAACGCGTCGTTCAATAACACCATGATCACCATCACCGACGCGCAGGGCAACGCGATTTCGTGGTCCTCGGCCGGTGCGATGGGCTTCAAGGGCTCGCGCAAGTCGACGCCCTACGCCGCACAGATGGCCGGCGAGGACGCCGCCCGCAAGGCGATGGAGCACGGCATGCGCACCCTCGAGGTCGAGGTGAGCGGTCCGGGTTCGGGCCGCGAGTCCGCCCTGCGGGCGCTGCAGGCCTCGGGCTTCATGGTGACCTCGATCCGCGACGTGACGCCGATCCCGCACAACGGCTGCCGGCCGCGCAAGCGTCGCCGCGTCTGAGGCCCGGGCCCCGGCGGGGCCCGGCCTCCGCGATACCGGGTCCGCGCGGTGATGCGCGGCGGGCCCGCCGGCAGGGCCGACCGCGGCCTGCCGGACGAAGAATGGAAAGGGTGCGACCGTGACCATCCAGAAGAACTGGCAGGAGCTGATCCGTCCGACGAAGCTCGACGTTCGCCCGGGGGATGATCCGAAGCGCCTCGCGACCGTCGTCGCCGAGCCGCTGGAGCGCGGCTTCGGCCTGACGCTCGGCAACGCGCTGCGCCGGGTTCTGCTGTCGTCGCTGCAGGGTGCCGCTGTCACCGCGGTGCAGATCGACGGTGTGCTGCACGAGTTCTCCTCGATCGCCGGCGTGCGCGAGGACGTCACCGACATCATCCTCAACATCAAGGAAGTCTCGATCCGCATGCAGGGTGACGGCCCCAAGCGGATGGTGCTGCGCAAGCATGGTCCGGGCGTCGTCACCGCCGGCGAGATCCAGACCGTCGGCGACATCGAGATCCTCAACCCCGGCCTGGTGCTGTGCACGCTGGACGAGGGCGCCGAGATCCGCATGGAGTTCACCGTCGACACCGGCAAGGGCTATGTGCCGGCCGACCGCAACCGGCCCGAGGATGCGCCGATCGGCCTGATCCCGATCGACAGCCTGTACTCGCCGGTGAAGAAGGTCTCCTACAAGGTCGAGAACACCCGCGAGGGCCAGGTCCTCGACTACGACAAGCTGACGCTGACGGTCGAGACCGACGGTTCGGTGACGCCTGAGGATTCGGTCGCCTATGCGGCGCGCATCCTGCAGGACCAGCTGGCGGTGTTCGTCAACTTCGAGGAGCCGCGGCGCGAGGAGCACCGCGACGACGTCCCCGAGCTCGCCTTCAACCCGGCGCTGCTCAAGAAGGTGGACGAGCTTGAGCTGTCGGTTCGCTCGGCCAACTGCCTGAAGAACGACAACATCGTCTACATCGGCGACCTCATCCAGAAGACCGAGGCGGAAATGCTCCGCACCCCGAACTTCGGACGCAAGTCGCTGAACGAGATCAAGGAGGTGCTGGCGCAGATGGGCCTGCACCTCGGCATGGAAGTGACGAACTGGCCGCCCGAGAACATCGAGGAGCTGGCCAAGCGTTACGAGGACCACCACTACTGAGACCGGGCGGACGCCGTCGGCACCGCGTGAATTTTGTTTCGAATGCAAGGAGAGGGCGATGCGCCACGCCAACAGCGGCCGCAAGCTCGGACGTGACTCGGCCCACCGGAAGGCGATGTTCGCCAACCTCGCCTCGTCTCTGATCGAGCACGAGCAGATCGTCACGACGCTGCCGAAGGCAAAGGACCTTCGTCCGATCGTCGAGAAGCTGATCACGCTCGGCAAGCGCGGCGACCTGCACGCGCGCCGGCAGGCGATCTCGCAGATGCGCAACGAGGAGGCGGTTCGCAAGCTCTTCGCCACCATCGGCCCGCGCTACAAGTCGCGCAACGGCGGCTACACCCGCGTGCTGAAGGCAGGCTTCCGCTACGGCGACGGCGCGGCGGTGGCGGTGATCGAGCTCGTCGATCGCGACGTCTCCGCCAAGGGCGCGGCCGACAAGGCCCGCACCGAGGCCGAGGCCGAAGCGGCCTGATATCCGCCTTGTGGCGCCGCCTCCGGCGCCGGCGGGCCTGATGCCACGTTTGGCGTTGCGACGGGTGGCCGAGAGGCCGCCCGTTTCCTTTTCTGCCGACGTGTGCAATTCTTCGCGCGCGCCATCGCGGCACAGGAGCGGGGAATGAGGGACCGGACGGCGGGGGTTTTCGTGCGATTGCGGTCGGTCGCGGCCGTCGTGGCGGTCACTGTGCTCGCCGCGGCCGCCGCGGTCCGGCCGGGTGCGGCCGAGCCCCATGACGTGCCGCTCTACCACTTCAAGGCCGAGAGCTATCGGGGCTTCCTGATCTACGCCTCGGTCGGCGGCGGCCCGCTCGTCCCCTTCCTCTTCGACACCGGCTCGCCGGCGATGTTCTCGACCTATGGCGGCTGGTGGCCCGGCTACAGCACGCTCATCGACGAGCGCGGCGAGGACACGATCGAGTTCGCCTCCGGGACCGTCTATCACTACGACCCGGTGACGACGCCCGTCAGCGTCGGCACCCGCGGCGGCCGCGTCGTCGCCACCGCCGCCGCCGCCTCGATCGGTCGCATCACCAACATCGACGGCCAGTCGCCACGCCGGTCTTTTCGTGTCTGGGCGAAGAACGTCGCGGCCGGGCAGCCGGCTCTGTCGGTGGACGGCACCTACGGGAACTTCGGCGCCGCCCTGCATGGCGACGCGAGTTTCGGCACGGTGATGACGCAGTTCCCCCTGAAGAAGGGGTTGAAGCGCGGTTTCGTCGTCCAGTCGGGCGGGCGCGACGCCAAGGTAGGACGGCTCACCATCGGCCTCACCGAGGAGATGATCGCGAGTTTCCGGTTGCGTCTGCCGATGGCGCCGACGGGTGAGCGTCTCCCCGGCATCGGCACGGCCGACGGGCCGCCGGGCTACCTCAAGGCTCAGGTCGCCAACACGGTGGTTCGGCTCGCGCGCGGCGGCAGGCACTGGAGCGGCGTCATCCCAACAGTCTTCGACACCGGCGGCGGCGACGGCACCTGGGCCTACGGCTCGAGCGTGCCGCGCGACACCTTCGTCAAGGCCGACAGCAACGAGGCGCGCACCGGCACGGCCTTCGACCTCCGCTACGCCGGCACGTCGATCCTCTCCTATCGTAGCGGCAACACGCCGGCGCGCGACATCCTCGGCTTCATCCCCGCGAGCGCCGACGACCTGCGCATCAACCCCGGCATCCTGATGTTCTACACCTACGACGTGATGTTCGACCTCGACGACGGTTTCATCGGGCTGCGGCCGGCGGCGAAGCTCGGCCGGTGACGGCGCGGCGGTCTCACGGGTCGAAGCGGAACATCCGGTAGAGGTCGGTCGGGGCGGCGTAGATTTCGCAGGTGTGCGAGAAGCCGGCCTCGCGGCCGAGGCGCATCCATCCCTCCGCCGTCTCCGGCAGGTCGCAGGCATGCACGTGGGCGTCGATCGCCCGCCACTGCTCCTCGCTGAGGATGGCGCGCCAGAGCGGCCGGTTCGTCGCGTCGAAGCGGGCAAGATAGGCGGTCCGGTCCTCGCCCGCCCGCATCGTCGGCTCGTAGACGAGGAAGACCCCGTCCGGGGCGATCGCCCGGCGGATCGCCGTCATCAGCGCCCGCTTGCCGTCCGTATCGAGGTGGTGGAGCGACAGGCCGAACCAGAAGGCGTCGGCGTGGGTGTCGCGCGCCGTCACCGCCTCGACGAAGTCGGCGTGGTCGAGGACGACCTCGAACGGTGCCCCCTCGAGGGTGCGGCTGGCGAGCTCGAGGGCAGGCATCGACAGGTCGACGCCGTGATAGTGGGCGACCCGGGTCCCCTCGAGGGCGCCGCGGACGACGAAGGCGTCGCCGCAGGCGAGGTCGACGAGGCTGAAGGGCCGGTCGAAGGCGGTGGCGAGGGCATCGTGCAGGTGGTCCGCCACCGCCCGGTGGAAGAGCGCATCGTTCTCGACGAGCGTCCGGTAGAGGGCCCAGTCCTTCTGGAACTGCTCGAGGGCGGGCGCGTCGACGACCTCCCCCTTCGGATGGTGGTGCAGGATGTTGACCAAGGCTCGCCTCGTCGGGGTCGTCAGCGCTCGTTGGCGCGCGTCATCACATAGGCGTCGAAGCCGAACTCGGCGAACTGGAACCAGAGCGTCTCCTTCGCCCGGAACGCCATCCACGGCTCGTAGATCGCCTTGAAGTCCGGGTTGCGGGCGGCGATCTCGCCGTAGACGGTGAAGGCCGTGTCATAGCAGGCGTCGAGCACCGCGCGGGAAAAGCCGCGCAGCTCCGCCCCCGCCGCCACCAGCCGCCGCAGCGCGTCCGGGTTCTGGGCGTCGTAGCGGGCGAGCATGGTGATGTTGGCGTTGGCCGCCGCGAGCTCCAGCGCCGCCTGGTAGGGCTTCGGCAGGGCGTTCCAGGCGTCGAGGTTGACGAACAGGTGGATCATCGGCCCGCCCTCCCACCAGGACGGGTAATAGTAGTATTTCGCCACCTTGTAGAAGCCGAGCTTCTCGTCGTCGTAGGGCCCGCTCCACTCCACCGCGTCGAGCGAGCCGCGCTCCAGCGCCGGATAGATGTCGCCGCCGGCGAGCTGCTGCGGCACGGCGCCGAGCCGGGCGAGGATCGTGCCGCCGAGGCCGGCGATGCGGATCTTGAGGCCCTTGAGGTCGTCCGGCGTGTTGATCTCCTTGCGGTACCAGCCCCCCATCTGGGCGCCGGTGTTGCCCATCGGGATGCCGCGCACGTTGAACTTGCCGTAGAAGGCGTTCGTCAGCGCGAGGCCGCCGCCCTCCAGCATCCAGGCGTTCTGCTGGCGGGCGTTCAGCCCGAACGGGATCGCGGTGCCGAAGGCGAAGGCCTCGTTCTTGCCGACATAGAGGAACGAGCTCGTGTGGGCGCATTCCACCGTGCCGTTCGACGCCGCATCGAGGGCGGCGAGGCCGGGCACGATCTCTCCCGGTGCGAACACCTGCACCTGGAATCCGCCGTCGGTCGCCGCGGCGAGCGCCTTCGAGAACACCTCGGCGGCGCCATAGATGGTGTCGAGCGACCGCGGGAAGCTCGAGGTCAGGCGCCAGCGCACCGTCGGGGTCGTCTGCGCCACGGCCGGGGCGGCGAGGCCGGTGGCGGCCGCCGTGCCCGCGACGCCGGTGAGAAAGGTCCTGCGACGCACCCCGTCGTCCTCCCCCGAAGACCGTGCCGGCCCTGCCTTGCCCGCTGGCGGCCGAGCGACGATTTATCCGCCCGTGTTCCTTGCAGGCGCCACGAACGCCTAGCATGGAACGCCGGGCGACGCAGTCGGGACGGAACAGGATGAGCTTTGCGGCGATGACGGGACGGGAGCGGCGGCAGGCGGGCGGCGTGGCGTCACCGCCGGGGGCCGCCGCGCAGCCCACGCTCGCGGCCGTGCTGGGCGCGCTGCTCGTCATCGTGCCGGCCACTGCCGGCGCGGACACGGTCCGCCGCGTGCCGGCCGAGCAGGCCGAGATCACGCTGTCCTTCGCCCCTGTGGTGCGCCGCGTCGTGCCCGCCGTCGTCAACGTCTATGCCTCGCGCGTCGTCGCGACGCGGTCGCTGTCACCGTTCTTCGAGGACCCCTTCTTCCGCCGCTTCTTCGGCGACGGCGGCGGGGAAGGCCCGCGCCAGCGCCTGCAGTCGTCCCTCGGCTCGGGCGTCATCGTCGAGGGCGGCCTCGTCGTCACCAACCACCACGTCATCGAGAATGCCGATGAGGTCCGCGTCGCCCTTACCGACCGGCGCGAGTTCGACGCCGACGTGGTGCTGAAGGACGAGGGCTCGGACCTCGCGGTGCTGAAGATCCGCGGCGCACCCGAGGACCTGCCGACCGTCCCCTTCGGCGAATCCGACGCGCTGGAGGTCGGCGACATTGTGCTCGCCGTTGGCAATCCGTTCGGCGTCGGCCAGACGGTCACCCAGGGCATCGTCTCGGCGGTCGCCCGCACCCAGGTCGGCATCACCGACTACCAGTTCTTCATCCAGACCGACGCCGCCATCAATCCCGGCAATTCCGGCGGTGCCCTCGTCGACATGGCGGGCCGCCTCGTCGGCATCAACACGGCGATCTTCTCGCGCGATGGCGGCTCAAACGGCATCGGCTTCGCGGTGCCCTCCAACATGGTGCGCCTCGTCGTCGACGCCGCGCGCACCGGCTCGGTCGTCCGGCGGCCCTGGTTTGGCGCGACGCTGCAGGCTGTCTCCGCCGAGATCGCCGAGGGCCTCGGGCTCGACCGGCCGCGCGGCGCCATCGTCACGACCGTCCATCCGGACGGGCCGGCGGCGGAGGCCGGGCTGCGCGCCGGCGACGTCGTGGTCGCCGTCGACGGTGTCGCGGTCGACGACCCGGACGCCTTCGGCTACCGCTTCACCACACGCGGCACGGATGGCGCGACGCCGCTCACCATCGTGCGCGACGGGCGCGAGCGCACGGTCACCGTCCGCCTCGGCCCGCCGCCCGAGACCGTGCCGCGCGACGAGCGGACGATCGGCGGCTACGCGCCGCTGTCGGGGGCGACGGTGATGAACCTCTCGCCGGCGGTCGGCGAGGAGCTGAAGCTGCCGTCCGGCAAGACCGGCGTCGTCGTCGCCGCGGTGACGCCCGGCTCGCCCGCCGCCTCGATCGGCTTCGCGCCGGGCGACGTCGTCGTCGAGGTGAACGGCGAGCGGGTCGACACGACGCGCACGCTGGAGCAGATGATGCGGGAGCGCCCGGGCACCTGGCGCTTGGTCGTCGATCGCGGCGGCGAACTGCTGCGGCTGGCGCTGCGGGGCTGAGGCCCCCCTTCTGGAGCGGATGACGGAATGAGCGACCTCTTCGCCGCTGCCGGCTTCGAGAGCGATGCGCCGCGGCCGCTCGCCGACCGGCTCCGGCCGACCCGCCTCACCGACGTCGTCGGCCAGGACCATCTCGTCGGCCCCGACGGCACGCTCGCCCGCATGCTGCGCTCCGGCCGCGTCGGCAGCCTCGTTTTCTGGGGACCGCCCGGCACCGGCAAGACGACGGTGGCGCGGCTCCTGAGCCGCGAGACCGATCTCCACTTCGAGCAGGTCTCGGCCATCCACACCGGCGTCGCCGAGCTCAAGAAGCTGTTCGACGGTGCCTGCGGCCGCCGTCGCATCGGCAAGGGCACGCTCTTGTTCGTCGACGAGATCCACCGCTTCAACAAGGCGCAGCAGGACAGCTTCCTGCCCGTCATGGAGGACGGCACCGTCACCCTGATCGGCGCCACCACCGAGAACCCGTCGTTCGAGCTCAACGCCGCGCTGTTGTCGCGGGCGCAGGTGCTCGTCTTCCGGCCGCTCGACGAGGCCGCCGTTGCGCAGCTTCTGGCCCGCGCCGAGGAGGTCGAGGGGCGGGCGCTGCCGCTCGACGCCGAGGCGCGCGCCGTGCTCGTGCGCATGGCCGACGGCGACGGCCGCGCCTCGCTGACGCTGGCCGAGGAGGTCTGGCGCGCCGCCGGCGATGGCGAGGTCTTCGACGCCGTGCGCCTGCAGGAGATCCTGCAGCGCCGCGCGCCGATCTACGACAAGTCGGACGACGGCCACTACAACGTCATCTCGGCCCTGCACAAGGCGGTGCGCGGCTCGGACCCCGACGCGGCGCTCTACTATCTTTGCCGCATGCTCGATGCCGGCGAGGACCCGCTGTTCGTCGCCCGCCGGCTGGTGCGCATGGCGGTCGAGGACATCGGCCTCGCCGATCCGCAGGCCCTCGTGATCTGCAACGCCGCCAAGGACGCCTATCACTTCCTCGGCTCGCCCGAGGGTGAACTGGCGCTCGCCCAGGCGGCGATCTACATCGCCACCGCGCCGAAATCGAACGCCGCCTATCTGGCCTACAAGGCGGCGATGCGCACCGCCAAGGAGGGCGGCTCGCTCGTGCCGCCAAAGCACATCCTGAACGCCCCGACGAAGCTGATGAAGTCGGAGGGCTACGGCTCGGGCTACCGCTACGACCACGACGAGCCCGACGCTTTTTCCGGCCAGGACTATTTCCCCGAGGCGCTCGGCCGCCAGCAATTCTACCGGCCGACGCCGCGCGGCTTCGAGAAGATCCTCGGCGACCGCCTCGCCCGCTGGGCGGAGCTGCGCGCCACCCGCCGGCGCGACTGACGGATCGCCGCTCTCGGAGGCTGGCTGCACCAGCGCATTGGGGCGAGCCCGGCCACACACTCGTGAGCGGGGTCGTTGGAATCTCGGTGTAGTTTGTCCCGGTCGCCGGCGCCCCTGCCTTCGGCGACGGGGAGGTCACCATGACGCCGGAGGAACAGAACGTCGCGCTGCTGCGTCCGCTCTACGCGGCCTGGAACGACACCAAGGGGGCGAGCTTCGGCGCGTTCCTGGAGATCATCGCCGACGACGTCGACTGGCGCTCGCTCGCCGATGGCGGGGTCGGCATGGACTTCACCCGCTCGGGCAGGACGAAGGGCGACGTCGAGCGCTATTTCGAGGGGCTCGGGCGCGACTGGGAGATGCTGCACTACGTCATCGACGACTACGTCGCCCAGGGCGACCGCGTCGTCGCGCTCGGGCGCTGCGGCTTCCGCCACCGCCGCACCGGCCGCGTCGTCGAGACCGACAAGGCCGACGTCGTGCGCATCCGCGACGGCCGCATCGTCAGCTTCTTCGAGTACTACGACACCGCCGGCGTCGACGCCGCCACGCGCGACTAGCGACCCTCCGGCGACGGACGACGGTCCCTTAGCAGTAGAGATCGGCGCGCGTCGGCGGCAGCCCGGACGCGCCCCGGCCGCGCTTGGAGGAGAGCGTCTGGAAGATCTGCAGGGTGCCGCGCTCAAAGGCGAGCGACACGCCGGAGAGATAGAGCACCCACATGCGGAAGCGCCGCTCGCCCACCTCGGCGATCGCCGCCTCGCGCTCGGCCATCAGCCGGCGCGCCCACAGCTCCGTGGTGCGGGCGTAGTGCTCCCGCCAGGCCTCGACGTCGTGCACCTCGAAGCCGTGCGATTCGAGGTTCTTCGCCGTCATGCCGATGTGGTCGAGCTCGGCGCCGGGGAAGATGTAGCGCGTCATCGCCGCATATTCCGGCCGCTTGCGGCGGAAGGCGCGGTCTGAGACGCGGCCGCGCCGGGTGATGGCGTGGTGCAGGTAGAGCCCGCGGTCGTTGAGGAGCTTGCGGATCGCCTGGAAGTAGGCCTCGTGGTTGCCGAGGCCGACGTGCTCGAACATGCCGATCGAGGCGATCTTATCGAAGCGACCCTCGAGCGCGCGGAAGTCCTTGAGCTCCACGGTGACGCGCCCCTCGAGGCCGCGCTCGGCGATGCGCTCCTTGGCGCGCGCGAGCTGCTCGGGCGACAGCGTCACGCCGTGGGCCGTCACGCCGTAGTGGGTGGCCGCGTGGCAGACGAGCGCGCCCCAGCCGCAGCCGACGTCGAGGAAACGGTCGCCGGGCTTCAGCCTGAGCTTCCGACAGATCATGTCGAGCTTGTCGCGCTGCGCCGTGGCGATGTCGTTGCCCCAGTCGGTGAAGTAGCCGCAGCTGTAGACCATCTCCGGGTCGAGGAAGAGCTCGTAGAAGCGGTTGGAGACGTCGTAGTGGAACTCGATGTCGGCCTGGGCGCTGCCGCGGCCGCGGGTCGCGGCGGCGCCGGCGTCGAGCTCGTCGTCGAAGGCCGGGCGCGACGACACCGCTGAGGTGAAGACGAACGGTAAAAGCGTGCGGATGAGCAGCGGCTTGTCCACGCGGCGGCGGATGTCGGAGCCGCGCAGCTTCGGCCGGCGCTGCGCGAACTCGAACAGCGTGCCGCCGCGGATGTCGACGGCGCCGCGCACGTAGAGGTCGATCAGGGTGGCAAGCGACGGTCGGCGGATCAGCGCCGGCATCGCCGCCTCGTCGGCGATGGTGATGCGCAGGCCGTCGGCGGGGGCGTCGGCCGGCACGCGCGAGCCGTCCCACAGCTCGACGGCGAAATCGAGCGCCAGCGCCTCATGCAGGTGCTGCAGGGCCTCGCGGGCGCGATCGAGCCGGCGCTCGGCGGCGGTGACGGTCATACGGCTTCCTTAAGCGAGGCGCGAATGGCGCACATCAACTCTTTTCACGGCCCCATGACAACCGTCGAGCCGGTCATCGATCCATGCGGAGCGGCCTCGACGGCCCGGCCGCCTTGACCGCGCCGCGATTGAAGCCTAGAGAAACCGCGCATCCGGCTTCCGCCGACGCCGAGACACCGACCGGGACTTGATCCCGGAGGTCCCCACCCGCCAGCGATTTTCGCCCGCGGGTGCGTTTTGCGTTGGCGGTCCGGCCCGACCTCGCGAGCGGACGGCCCCCCGTCCGACCCACGGAGACGGCATGTTCGAGAGCCTGTCCGACCGCCTCGGCGGCATATTCGACAAGCTGACGCGGCGCGGCGCGCTGTCGGAGGCCGATGTCGATCTCGCTCTGCGCGAGGTGCGGCGTGCGCTGATCGAGGCGGACGTGGCACTCGACGTCGTGCGCTCGTTCGTCGACAAGGTGCGCGCCCGCGCCGTCGGCGCGGAGGTGGTGAAGTCCGTCACCCCCGGCCAGATGGTCGTCAAGATCGTCCACGACCAGCTCGTCGAGATGCTCGGCAGCGAGGCGGCGCCGATCGACCTGCACGCCGCCGCCCCGGTGCCGATCATGATGGTCGGCCTGCAGGGCTCCGGCAAGACCACCACCACCGCCAAGATCGCCCGGCGCCTGCAGATGCGCGACAAGCGCAAGGTGCTGATGGCCTCGCTCGACGTCCGCCGCCCGGCGGCGCAAGAGCAGCTGCGCGTGCTCGGCGAGCAGAACGGCGTCGCCACGCTGCCGATCGTCGCCGGCCAGACGCCGACCCAGATCGCCGAGCGTGCGATGAACGCCGCCCGCCTCGGCGGCTACGACGTCGTCATCCTCGACACCGCCGGCCGGCTGCACGTCGACGAGCCGCTGATGCACGAGATGGCGGAGATCAAGCGGATCGCCCGCCCGCACGAGATCCTGCTCGTCGCCGACAGCCTCACCGGCCAGGACGCCGTCACCGTCGCCCGCACCTTCGACGAGCGCGTCGGCGTCACCGGCATCGTGCTGACCCGTGTCGACGGCGACGGCCGCGGCGGTGCGGCGCTCTCGATGCGCGCCGTCACCGGCAAGCCGATCAAGCTCCTCGGCGTCGGCGAGAAGTCGGACGCGCTCGAGGACTTCGACCCGCAGCGCGTCGCCGGCCGCATCCTCGGCATGGGCGACATCGTCGCCCTCGTCGAGAAGGCGGCCGAGACGATCGACGCGGAGAAGGCGGCCAAGGCCGCCGCCCGCATGCAGAAGGGCGAGTTCGACCTCGACGACCTCGCCGAGCAGCTGCGCCAGATGAAGAACATGGGCGGCATGTCGGGCCTGCTCGGCATGATGCCGGGCGTCGGCAAGATGAAGGGCCAACTCGCCGCCGCCGGCTTCGACGACAAGATGATCGGCCGGCAGATCGCCATCGTCTCGTCGATGACGCCGGCCGAGCGCCGCAAGCCCGACATCCTCAAGGCGAGCCGCAAGCGCCGCATCGCCACCGGTTCCGGCACCCGCGTCGAGGACGTCAACAAGCTCCTCAAGATGCACCGCCAGATGGCGGACATGATGAAGGCCATGGGCAAGAAGAAGGGCGGCCTGTTCGGCGGCCTGATGGGCGGCGGCGCGCCCAAGATCGACCCGGCCGAGCTCGAGAAGCTCGCCAAGTCCGGCCAGCTACCCGGTGGCCTTCCGGGTGGCATGCCCGGCGGGCTGCCGCCCGGCCTGATGAAGGGCCTGTCCGGCGGCATCCCCGGCCTGCCCGGCATGGGCGGGGCGAAGATGCCCGGCCTCGGCGGCTTCCCCGGCATCGGCCGGAAGAAGTAGCCGGCTCCACGTTCTCACGTTTAACCGAACCTCAGACACCAACGAACCGAAGACCAGGAGAATACGATGTCCTTGAAGATCCGGCTCGCCCGCGGCGGCGCCAAGAAGCGTCCCTACTACCGCATCGTCATCGCCGATGCCCGCAGCCCGCGCGACGGCCGCTTCATCGAGCGCGTCGGCACCTTCGACCCGCTGCTCGACAAGGAAGACCCCAAGCGCGTGACGCTCGTCAACGAGCGCATCGAGCATTGGCTGTCCCAGGGCGCGCAGCCGACCGATCGCGTGCTGCGCTTCCTCGACTCCGCCGGCCTCGCCAAGCGCGAAGCCCGCAACAACCCGAAGAAGGCCGAGCCGGGCGCCAAGGCCAAGGAGCGCGCCGAAGCCCGCGCCAAGGCCGCCGAGTCCGCCACGGCCGAATGAGCGGAGCCGGCGCCACGGCGGGGCGCCGCCTGCTCGTCGCGCGTCTCGGGGCGGTGCACGGGGTGCGGGGCGAGATCCGCGTCAACGCCTTCGGCGACGACCCGCAGGCGCTGATCGGCTATGGCGCGCTCGCCACCGCGGACGGGCGCAGCTTCCGCATCCGGTCCCTCAAGATCGTCGGCGGCCGCCTCGTCGGCCGTCTCGACGGCGTCGCCGACCGCAACGCGGCCGAGGCGCTCGTCGGTGTCGATCTCTATGTCGACCGTGACCGCCTGCCGCCGCCCGAGGACGACGACACCTTCTACCAGGCCGACCTCATCGGCCTCGCGGTGGAAACGACCGACGGCACGCCGCTCGGCACCGTCGTCGCCGTGCCGGACTACGGCGCTGGCGAACTCCTCGAGATCGCCCCGCCGCGCGGTCCGACGCTGCTCCTGCCGTTCACGCGGGCCGCGGTGCCGGTCGTCGACATCGCCGGCGGCCGTGTCGTCGTCGACCCGCCGGCCGGTCTCCTAGACGACGAGGCGCCGCCTCCGGGCGAGGAGCTGGATAACGGGCCGCGCGACGATCCGGATGATGACCCCGGCGGCGAGGACGACGCCGCGCCGTCGGCGCGGCCGTGAGCTTCGCCGCCACCGTCCTGACGCTCTATCCGGAGATGTTCCCCGGCCCGCTCGGCGCGAGCCTCGCCGGCCGGGCGCTCGAGCGCGGGCTCTGGTCGCTCGCCGTCCATGACATCCGCGCGGTCGCCACCGACCGCCACCGCACCGTCGACGATACCCCCTCCGGCGGTGGCCTCGGCATGGTGCTCAAAGCCGACGTGCTCGCCTCGGCGATCGACGCCGCCGCGCCGGCCGACGATCCGCGCCCGCGCCTGTTGATGAGCCCGCGCGGTGTGCCGCTCGACCAGGCGCGCGTCCGCGCGCTCGCCGCCGGCCCCGGCGCGCTCGTCGTCTGCGGCCGCTTCGAGGGGGTCGACCAGCGCGTGATCGACGGCCGCGGCCTCGAGGAGGTGTCGATCGGCGACTATGTGCTGTCCGGCGGCGAACTCGCCGCGATGGTGCTGCTCGACGCGGTCGTCCGCCTGTTGCCCGGCGTCATGGGCAAGGAGGCGTCCGGCGAGGACGAGAGCTTCTCGCACGGCCTGCTCGAGTATCCGCACTACACGCGGCCGGCTGTGTGGGAAGGCCGCGCCATTCCCGACGTCCTCGTCTCCGGCGATCATGGCCGCATAGCCCGATGGCGGAGCGAGCAGGCGGAGGCGCTGACGCGGCATCGGCGGCCTGACCTCTGGCGGAAGGTGCGGGGCGAGGACTGAGCCGGCGGCTGCGATCGGCGGCCGGAGACCAAAACAGGCGGGGAGGGGCGTCATGGCCGAAGTTCTGGTGGTCGGTGCCGGTCCGGTCGGGCTGACGATGGCGGCCGAGCTCGCGCGCCACGGCGTGCGCTCCCGCATCATCGACAAGCTCGCCGCGCCGCTACCCTGGTGCCGGGCGATCGGCGTGACGCCGCGCACCCTCGAGGTGTTCGATACCATGGGCATCGCCCGGCGCGTCATCGACGCGGGTCTGTGGCTCGAGGGGCTGCGGCTGATGGTCGACGACCACCCGCCCCTCGACATCGCCATCGACCTCTCGGACCTGCCCTATGGCGAGCTCGGCATCCGCCAGAGCGAGACGGAGCGCATCCTCACCGAGCATCTCGCGAGCTTCGGCGTCGCCATCGAGCGCGGCACGGCGCTCGCCACGCTGACACCGGCGGATGACGGCGTCTCCGTGGTGCTCGGCCATCCCGACGGCCGGCAGGAGGCCGCCCGTTTCTTCCATGTCGTCGGCTGCGACGGCGCCCACAGCGCCGTGCGCCACGCCCTCGGCATCGCCTTCGAGGGCGAGGCCTTCGAGATGGGCTTCATGCTCGGCGAGGTGACGCTCGACGCCGGCCTGCCGCGCGGCGTGGCACTCCGGGCGATGAAGCTGCGCGAGAACGATGCGCCGGACATGTTCATCGCCATCCCGCTGCCCGAGCCCGGCCGCTACCGCGTCTCCTCGCTCGCCTCGGTCGAGATGGGCGGGCCGGCGGCGAGCGGTCACGGCCTGCAGACCGACCGGCCGGGGCCGTCGCTCGGCGAGCTGCAGGCGGTCGCCGACCGCGTCGTGCCGACGCCGGTGGCACTGTCCGACCTCTCGTGGTCGTCCTTCTTCCGCATCTCGATGCGGCTCGCGGAGCGCTACCGCGAGGGCCGGGTGTTCCTGGCCGGCGACGCCGCCCACGTCCATCCGCCGACCGGCGGGCAGGGTATGAACACCGGCATCCAGGACGCCTTCAACCTCGCCTGGAAGCTCGCCCGCGTCGTGCGCGGCCGCGCGCCGGTCTCGCTGCTCGACACCTACGAGGCCGAGCGCCGGCCGGTCGGGGCGGACGTCATCGCCCGCACGGTCGCCGCCAGCACCAATCTCGGCCGGCCGGGCGGGGAGAAGCCGCACCGTCTGGCCGACACGCAGCTGCTCGTCAGCTATCGTGACGGCCCGCTCGCCGCCGAGACGCTGGCGGAGGGAATTGCCGAGGGCGCGCCGCGTGCGGGCGACCGTGCGCCGCCGGCCGAGGGTCTCGTGCGCGCCCACGTCGGCTTCCCCGTTCGCCTCGCCGACGTGCTGCGCGGGCCCGAGTTCGTGCTGCTGGCTTGGCTCTCCGACGATACGGAGGCGGCCGGGCTTCAGGAGAGCGCCGCGCGGCTGCGGGCGGCCTTTGGCAGAGAGGTGCGCTGCGTCGCCATCGCCGAAGCCGCCATCGGCACTACCGACATCCCCGGCGTCGCAGTCTACCGTGACGCGGCCGGGCAGTTCGCCACCGCCTACGAGCCGACGCGCGGCACGGCCGTGCTGGTACGGCCGGACGGCTACATCGGCTGGCAGGGCCGTCCGTGGTCGGCCGAGGCGGTGGCGGACTACCTGTCGGGCCTGCTCACCGGCCGCTGACCTGGAGCGGCGCCCGCCACATGCGCCCCGAGGCTGGGGCCAGCCGCCTGTCAGCGGTTCTTGAACTGCGGCGTCCGCTTCTCGGCGAAGGCGGCCATGCCTTCCTTCTGGTCTTCCGTCGAGAACATCGAGTGGAACAGCCGCCGCTCGAAGCGCAGGCCCTCGGAGAGCGTCGTCTCGTAGGCGCGGTTGACGCTCTCCTTCGCCATCATGACGATCGGCATCGACAGGTCGGCGATCTTGGCGGCGGTGGCGATGGCGTCGTCGAGCAGGGTCGCCAGTGGCACGACGCGCGAGACGAGGCCCGACCGCTCCGCCTCGGCGGCATCCATGGTGCGACCGGTCAGGCACATTTCCATCGCCTTCGACTTGCCGACGAAGCGCGTCAGGCGCTGGGTGCCGCCGGCGCCGGGCATGACGCCGAGCTTGATCTCCGGCTGGCCGAACTTGGCGTTGTCGGCGGCGATGATGAAGTCGCACATCATCGCGAGCTCGCAGCCCCCGCCGAGGGCATAGCCGGCCACCGCCGCGATCAGCGGCTTGCGCGTCTCGGCGACCTTGTCCCACGGGGCGATGAAGTTGCCCCTGTAGGCGGAGATGTAGTCGAGGTCGGCCATCTCCTTGATGTCGGCGCCGGCGGCGAAGGCCTTTTCGGAGCCGGTCAGTACGATGGCGCCGATGGCGTCATCGGCGTCGAAGCCGGCTAGTGCCTGCAGCACTTCGCGGATCAGGTTCGACGACAGCGCATTGAGCGCCGCCGGCCGGTGGAGCGTGATCAGCCCGACGCGCCCGCGCGTCTCCACGATGATGCATTCGAAGGACATGACGCTGCGTCGCTCCCTGTCGCGTGTCGGCCAAAGGGGTAGCGGGGCGACGCCGGCGGTGCAACGCCTCCGCCGAGCCCCGCCGTCATCCGTCTGTTACCCGCGGCGGCGAAGGAAAGGAGGGGCTACACCTTCCTTGGCTTTGCGATCCGACCAGCGGCCGTTCTTCCTCGCGGCTGGACAGGGTGTGCGGGAGTGGGTGCCCCTGCCGCATGAGGTCCCCTTGCGCCCGTTGCAATCCACCGCCGATGTCGGGACGCGATGGTTCCGGCTCAACCTCTGGGACGTGGCGGCCTTCCTGCTGATCATCGGGGCGCTGACCCTCGTCGCGCATGGTAGCCGCGAGACGCTCGTGCCAATCGCGGTGCTCGAGACGACGCCGATCACGCTCGACCCGGCAGCTCTGCCCGAGTACGCGCTGCGCACCACGCTGCGGATGCTTGCGGCGATTGTCGCCTCGCTCGTCTTCACCCTCGTCTATGCCACGCTCGCCGCCAAGAGCCGGCGCGCCGAGATGGTGCTGATCCCGATTCTCGACATCCTGCAGTCCGTCCCGGTTCTCGGCTTCCTGTCCTTCACGGTGGTGGGCTTCATGGCGATGTTCCCCGGCCAGGTGGTCGGCATCGAGCTCGCCTCGATCTTCGCGATCTTCACGGCCCAGGCGTGGAACATGACGTTCAGCTTCTACCAGTCGCTGAAGACCGTTCCGCGTGACCTAGAGGAGGCGGCACGCTCGTTCCGGCTGTCGCCGTGGCAGAAATTCTGGCGGCTGGAAGTTCCCTTCGCGATGCCCGGCCTCGTCTGGAACACGATGATGTCGATGTCCGGAGGCTGGTTCTTCGTCGTTGCCTCCGAGGCGATTTCCGTCGGTTCCAACACCTATGCGTTGCCGGGCATCGGCTCCTATGTGGCGCTCGCCATCGATCAGGAGAACCTTGCCGCCGTCGGTTGGGCGGTGCTGGCGATGCTCGTGGTGATCCTCGTCTACGACCAGCTGCTGTTCCGGCCACTCGTCGCCTGGGCGGAGAAGTTCCGCTTCGAGCAGTCCGCCCGGTCGACGGGGACGCGGTCGTGGCTGCTCGACGCCGTTTCCCGCACGTACGCCCTGCGACGGCTCCTCGCCCCGCTCGGCGCCGTCCTGCGCTGGACCGCGAGCCGTCGCCTGGCGCCCCTGCGACCGCGGACGATGCCGGTCCTCGTGGCGGCGGTGAACGGCCGAGCGGTCGACGTCGCGTGGCTCGCGCTCATTGCCACGGCGGTCGTCTATGCCGCCTACCAGATCGTCTCCTACATCGGTGCCGAGCTCAGCCTTGACGAGGTGGGCCTGACCTTCGTCTACGGCTTCTACACGCTGGTCCGCGTCGTCGTCCTGATCGTGCTGGCGACCATCGTCTGGGTGCCGATCGGCGTATGGATCGGGCTCAGGCCGCGGGTCGCCGAGGCGATCCAGCCCGTGGCCCAGTTCCTCGCCGCCTTCCCGGCGAACATCGCCTTTCCGTTCTTCGTCGTCGTCATCGCCACCTACGACCTCGACGCCAACATCTGGCTGTCACCGCTGATGATCCTGGGGACCCAGTGGTACATCCTCTTCAACGTGATCGCCGGCGCGAGTGCCTTTCCGAGCGATCTCAAGGAGGCCGCGGCGAGCTTTCACGTCGGTGGCTGGAACTGGTGGCGGAAAGTGATCTTGCCCGGCGTCTTCCCCTACTACGTCACGGGCGCGCTGACGGCGAGCGGCGGTTCGTGGAATGCCGCCATCGTCGCCGAGGTCGCGAGCTGGGGCGACGAGAAGCTCCACGCGAGCGGCATCGGCTCTTACATCGCCGACGCCACCGCCGCCGGCGACTATCCGCGCATCACCCTCGGCATCGCCGTGATGTGCCTCTACGTCATCCTGTTCAACCGCCTGCTCTGGCATCCACTCTTCAGCTTCGCGGCGCGCCGCCTGAGGCTCGACTGAGGAAAGGCCGCCCATGCCCGAACCCGTCCAGGCGTCCACCCTCGCTGCCCCGCCGATCGTCGAACTCGTCGGCGTCCGCCAGACCTTCCGCTCCGCCGATCACGGCGAGCACGTCGTCCTCGATGACGTCGATCTCACCATCCGCGAGGGCGAGATTGTCGGGTTGCTCGGCCGCTCCGGCTCGGGCAAGTCGACCCTGCTCAGGATCGTCTCCGGGCTCGTGGCTCCGAGCGGCGGCGCGGTCTCCTGGTGCGGCCGACCGGTCACCGGTCCCTGCGACGGCCTCTCGATGGTGTTCCAGACCTTCGCGCTGTTTCCCTGGCTGACGGTCCTGGAGAACGTCGAGCTCGGCCTCGAGGCGCTCGGCATCGCCGCCGCCGAGCGAAGGCGGCGTGCCCTCGAGGCGATCGACCTCATCGGCCTCGACGGCTTCGAATCTGCCTACCCGAAGGAGCTCTCGGGCGGCATGCGCCAACGCGTCGGCTTTTCGCGGGCGCTTGTCGTCCACCCGCGCCTGATGCTGCTCGATGAGCCCTTCTCGGCGCTCGACGTGCTGACGGCTGAAACGCTGCGCACCGACATCATCGAGCTGTGGGTGGAGGGCCGGCTGCCGCTGAAGTCGATGCTGATGGTGACCCACAACATCGAGGAGGCGGTGCTGATGTGCGACCGCATCCTGATCTTCTCCGTCAATCCGGGCCGTGTCGCCGCCGAGATCAAGGTCGGGTTCCCGCATCCCCGCAATCGCCTCGATCCCGCCTTCCGGCAACTGGTCGACGACATCTATGCGCGGATGACGAACCGCGCATCCGAGGAGATCGAGCGGCGCCTGAAGGATGCCGGCCGGGATCGAGCGCCGGCGTCCGCCGCCGGCCTCGCGGCGCCGCTGCACGCCGTTTCAGCAACCGCCTCGCGGGACTGCTGGAAACCCTCGCCGCGGCTCCCTATGACGGGCAAGCCGACCTGCCGGCGCTCGCCGACGCCTTCAATCTCGAGGCGAACGAACTGTTTCCCATCCTGGAGACGGCGCAACTCTTGGGCTTCGCCGAGATGGCCGACGGCGATGTCCGCTTGAGCGCGCTCGGCCTGCGCTTCGTCGGCGCCGACATCGATGGCCGAAAGGCGCTGTTCCGGGCGGCGCTGCTGGAATACGTGCCGCTGGTGGCGCTGATCCGCCGCGTCCTCGACGAACGCCCCAAGCACGAAGCGCCGGCGGCGCGCTTCCGCGGCGAACTCGAGGATCACCTGGCTCCGGGCGATGCGGCCCGTTCGCTCAGGGCGGCAACGGCGTGGGGGCGCTACGCCGAACTCTTCGCCTACGACGAGGCGCGGCACGTCTTCAGCCTCGAGAATCCGAGCTGACGTCAGCAGACGAACGGGCATCACCGCCGGCCCGCTTGCGCTTGCCACGGCGCCGCGGCTCTTTTAATGCGCGGGCAACGGGGGCCGCGCCGGCCAGCCGCCTGCCACGCGAGGATACCGTTCGGGATGGGCGAAGCGCCAACGCTGCCGCCGACGCGGGTCGCCGATCTCTATGACCGCCGCGTCGCCAGCGGCGCCCTGGAAGCCGATCCCGCCCAGCGCGCCGTCGCCGAGCGGCTCGATGCGTTGATCGACGACCTCGCCGCACCACCGCCGGCTGGCCCGGGGGGCCTGCTGCGCCGGCTGTTCGGCGGCGCACCGTCGCCAGCCACTGCCAACCCGCGCGGCCTCTATGTCTACGGCGACGTCGGCCGCGGCAAGACCATGCTGATGGACACGTTCTTCGAGGTGGTGCCGGTCGAGTGGAAGCGACGCGTCCACTTCCATGTCTTCATGCAGGACGTGCACGTGCGCATCGGCGAGGCGCGGCGGGCCATTGCCGAGGGGCGGCTGCGCGGCGACGATCCGATCCCGCCGGTGGCCGAGGCGCTCGCCGCCAGGGCGCGGCTTCTCTGCTTCGACGAGTTCGCCGTCACCGACATCGCCGACGCCATGCTGCTCGGCCGCCTGTTCACGCGCCTGTTCGAGCTCGGCGTCGTCCTCGTCGCCACCTCCAACGTAGCGCCCGACGATCTCTACCGCGACGGCATCAACCGCGGCCATTTCCTCGGGTTCGTCGAGCTCCTGAAGACCCGTGTCGACGTCGTCCGCCTCGACGCCCACGAGGACTACCGCCTCGACAAGCTCGCCGGCCTGCCGGTCTACTTCACGCCGCTCGGCGAAGCGGCGACCGCCGGCGAACGGCGCCTGTTCCGCGCCCTCACAGGTGCGGACTCCGCGCCACCGGCGACGATGTCGGTGGACGGACGGGCCGTGGCGGTTCCCGAGGCGAAGGGGGGCGTGGCGCGCGCCACCTTCGACGACCTCTGCCGCCAGCCGCTCGGGCCGCACGACTACATCGCGCTGGCGCAGCGCTTCCACACGCTGGTGCTCACCGGGGTGCCGATCCTCGACGCCTCCAACCGCAACGAGGCGAAGCGCTTCATCACCCTGATCGACGCCCTCTACGACATGCGCGTCCGCCTGGTCGTCACCGCGGCGGCGGATCCCGTCGGCCTCTATCTCGCCCACGAGGGCACCGAGGCCTTCGAATTCCAGCGCACCGCCTCCCGTCTCTACGAGATGCGGTCGGCCTCCTATCTCGCGAGCGTCGAGGCGCCGCCGCTGACCTGAGGCTGACCTGACGTGCGCGGCAACCGCGGAAAGCGCCGTTCCCGGGCCGCGACAACTTGAACACCTTGCCCAAAGGGAGTAGTAGCGACGGGACCGAGCGAGGTCTAACGCTACACTTTACGTAAAGGGAAACCGGATGGCGCGGAACAAGATCGCACTGATCGGCGCAGGTCAGATCGGTGGCACGCTCGCCCTCTTGGCCGGCCTGAAGGAACTCGGCGACGTCGTGCTGTTCGACATCGTCGACGGTGTTCCGCAGGGCAAGTCGCTCGACATCGCCGAGGCCTCGCCGGTCGAGGGCTTTGATGCCAAGCTCGCCGGTGCCTCGAGCTACGAGGCGATCGCCGGCTCCGACGTCGTCATCGTCACCGCCGGCGTGCCGCGCAAGCCGGGCATGAGCCGCGACGACCTGCTCGGCATCAACCTCAAGGTCATGGAAGCCGTCGGCAACGGGCTGAAGCAGTATGCCCCAGAAGCCTTCGTCATCTGCATCACCAACCCGCTCGACGCGATGGTGTGGGCGCTGCAGAAGTTCTCGGGCCTGCCGACCAACAAGGTCGTGGGCATGGCGGGCGTGCTGGACTCGGCCCGCTTCCGCTACTTCCTGTCGGAAGAGTTCGGCGTTTCCGTGCGGGATGTCACCGCCTTCGTGCTCGGCGGGCACGGCGACGACATGGTCCCCTCGGTTCGTTATTCGACGGTCGCCGGCGTTCCGCTGCCCGACCTCGTCGCAATGGGCTGGACCACCCAGGAGAAGGTCGACGCTATCGTCGAGCGCACCCGCAAGGGCGGCGGCGAGATTGTCAACCTCCTGAAGACCGGCTCGGCCTTCTACGCCCCGGCCTCCTCGGCGATCGCCATGGCCGAGAGCTACCTGAAGGACCAGAAGCGCGTGCTGCCGTGCGCCGCCTATCTGTCGGGCGAGTACGGCCTCGACGGCATGTATGTCGGCGTGCCGATCGTCATCGGCGCGTCCGGCGTCGAGCGCATCATGGAGATCAAGCTCGACGCCGCCGAAAAGGCGATGTTTGAGAAGTCGGTCGCCTCGGTGAAGACGCTCTGCGACGCCTGCGCGCAGATCCAGCCGGCGCTCGCCTGAGCGCCCTTCCCGAGCCGCGAAACTGAAACTAGCGGGGCTGCCCGATGAACATCCACGAGTACCAGGCAAAGGCCATCCTCAAGGACTACGGCTGCCCCGTCTCCAAGGGCGTCCCGATCTTCTCCGCCGGCGAGGCGGAGGCGGCGGCCAAGACCCTCGGCGGCCCGCTGTGGGTGGTAAAGTCGCAGATTCACGCCGGCGGCCGCGGCAAGGGCAAGTTCAAGGAAGCCTCGGCCGGTGAGAAGGGCGGCGTCCGCCTGGCGAAGTCGATCGACGAGGTGAAGGCGTTCGCCGGCGAGATGCTTGGCGCGACGCTCGTCACCATCCAGACCGGCCCGGCCGGCAAGCAGGTCAACCGCCTCTACGTCGAGGACGGCTCCGACATCGACAAGGAATTCTACCTGTCGATGCTGGTCGACCGCGCCACCGGCCGCGTCGCCTTCGTCGTCTCCACCGAGGGCGGCATGGACATCGAGACGGTCGCCCACGAGACGCCGGAGAAGATCGTCACCTTCTCCGTCGATCCGGCCACCGGCGTCATGCCCCACCACGGCCGCACCGTCGCCAAGGCCCTGAAGCTCACCGGCCCGCTCGCCAAGCAGGCGGGGGATCTGGTCTCCAAGCTCTATGCCGCCTTCACCGAGAAGGACATGGCGATGCTCGAGATCAACCCGCTGATCATCACCAAGGGCGGCGAGCTGAAGTGCCTCGACGCCAAGGTGTCGTTCGACTCGAACGCGCTCTACCGGCACCCCGAGGTCATGGAACTGCGCGACGTCACCGAGGAGGACGAGAAGGAGATCGAGGCGTCGAAGTACGACCTCTCCTACATCGCCCTCGAAGGCACCATCGGCTGCATGGTCAACGGCGCCGGCCTCGCCATGGCGACGATGGACATCATCAAGCTCTACGGCGAGGAGCCGGCGAACTTCCTTGACGTCGGCGGTGGCGCCAGCAAGGAGAAGGTGACGGCTGCCTTCAAGATCATCACCGCCGATCCGGCGGTGAAGGGCATCCTCGTCAACATTTTCGGCGGCATCATGCGCTGTGACATCATCGCGGAGGGCGTCATCGCCGCCGTGAAGGAGGTCGGCCTCAAGGTGCCGCTGGTGGTTCGCCTCGAAGGCACCAACGTCGAGCTCGGCAAGCAGATCCTGTCGCAGTCCGGCCTCAACGTCATCGCCGCCGACGACCTCGACGACGCCGCCGCGAAGATCGTCAAGGCGGTGCGGGGCTGAACCCCGCGTCCGCCCGACCGTCGCTCCGCACCGCCGTCGCCCGAAGCTAGCGAGCCCCGAATGTCCATCCTCATCGACGCGAACACCAAGGTCATCTGCCAGGGCTTCACCGGCAAGACCGGCACCTTCCACTCCGAGCAGGCGGTTGCCTACGGAACGAAGATGGTCGGCGGCGTCAGCCCCGGCAAAGGCGGCTCCTCCCATCTCGGCCTGCCGGTCTTCGACACCGTCGGCGAGGCGGTGGCGGCGACCGGTGCCGACGCCAGCGTCATCTACGTGCCGCCGCCCGGTGCCGCCGACGCCATCTGCGAGGCGATCGATGCCGGCGTGCCACTGATCGTCTGCATCACCGAGGGCATCCCGGTGCTCGACATGGTGCGCGTCAAACGGGCGCTCGAGGGCTCGCAGTCGCGCCTCATCGGCCCGAACTGCCCCGGCGTGATGACCGCCGGCGAGTGCAAGATCGGCATCATGCCGGGCTCGATCTTCAATCCCGGCTCGGTCGGTATCGTCTCGCGCTCCGGCACGCTCACCTACGAGGCGGTGTTCCAGACGACCCGCGAGGGGCTCGGCCAGACGACCGCCGTTGGCATCGGCGGCGACCCGGTGAAGGGCACCGAGTTCATCGACATGCTGGAGATGTTCCTCGCCGACGAGAAGACGAAGTCGATCGTGATGATCGGCGAGATCGGCGGCGACGCCGAGGAGCGCGCCGCCCAGTTCATTGCCGACGAGGCGAAGCGCGGCCGGAAGAAGCCGATGGTCGGCTTCATCGCCGGTCGCACGGCGCCTCCCGGCCGCCGCATGGGTCATGCTGGTGCCATCATCTCGGGTGGTTCTGGCGGTGCCGAGGCGAAGATCGCCGCCATGGAGGCGGCGGGCATCACCGTCTCGCCGTCGCCGGCCCGGCTCGGCAAGACGCTGGTCGAAGTCCTGAAGGGCTGACGACGAAGACCGACGACGAAGACCGACGACCGGCGGGGCGAGGGGAGACGCACCGCTTCATTCGAACGGGCCGCAAGGGCAGGTCCGACTGCCGGAGGACGGCGGGACCCGCTCAGGGCCCTGCGACAAGAAAGGGAGCCGGGGAACCCGGTTCGGACGGACAACGATGGCGCGACAGGACGTGAATGCCGCCTTGCAGGCGACTTCCTTCCTCTATGGCGGCAACGCCGCCTATATCGAGGATCTCTACGAGCGCTTCCGAAAGGACCCGGCGTCCGTCGACGCGGAGTGGCGCGACTTCTTTGCCGCCCTGAAGGACGATCAGGCCGCGCCCGCGCGCCCAGCCTCCGCCGCCGACTGGGCCCGTCCCGACTGGCCGGTGCCGATGAACGGCGAACTCGTCGCCGCCTTCGACGGCAACTGGGAGCCGATCGCCGTCGCCGTCGAGACGAAGGTGAAGGCGAAGGCGCAGTCGGCCGGCGTGGCGATCAGCGACGCCGACGTGCTGCGCTCGACCCGTGATTCCGTCCGAGCCATCATGATGATCCGCGCCTACCGGATGCGCGGCCACCTCTATGCGAGCCTCGATCCGCTCGGCCTCGCGCCGCCGCGCGATCACGAGGAGCTGCACCCGTCCTCCTACGGCTTCACAGAGGCCGACTGGGACCGCAAGATCTTCCTAGACAACGTGCTCGGGCTCGAGTTCGCGACCATCCGCGAAATGCTGGCGATCCTGCGCCGCACCTACTGCGCGACGATCGGCGTCGAGTTCATGCATATCTCCGATCCGGCCGAGAAGGCCTGGATCCAGGAGCGCATCGAGGGCCCGGACAAGTTCGTCTCCTTCACCCCCGAGGGCAAGAAGGCGATCCTCAACAAGCTCGTCGAGGCCGAGGGCTTCGAGAAGTTCATCGACGTCAGATACACCGGCACCAAGCGCTTCGGTCTCGATGGCGGTGAATCGCTGATCCCCGCGCTCGAGCAGATCATCAAGCGTGGCGGCCATCTCGGCGTGCGCGACATCGTCTTCGGCATGGCCCACCGCGGCCGCCTCAACGTGCTCGCCCAGGTGATGGGCAAGCCGCACCGGGCGATCTTCCACGAGTTCAAGGGCGGCTCCTACGCCCCCGACGAGGTCGAGGGCTCCGGCGACGTCAAGTACCATCTCGGCGCCTCGTCGGACCGCGAGTTCGACAACAACAAGGTGCACCTGTCGCTGACCGCCAACCCGTCGCACCTCGAGATCGTCGATCCCGTCGTGCTCGGCAAGGCGCGCGCCAAGCAGGACCAGCTCGGCGACGTCGACCGCACCCAGGTGCTGCCGCTGCTCCTGCACGGCGATGCCGCCTTCGCGGGGCAGGGCGTGGTCGCCGAGTGCCTCGGGCTTTCGGGCCTGAAGGGACACCGCACCGGCGGCTCGATCCACTTCATCATCAACAACCAGATCGGCTTCACGACGAACCCGCGCTACTCGCGCTCGTCGCCGTACCCCTCCGACGTCGCCAAGATGATCGAGGCGCCGATCTTCCATGTGAACGGCGACGATCCCGAAGCCGTCGTCTACTGCGCCAAGATCGCAACCGAGTTCCGCCAGGCGTTCCACAAGCCCGTCGTCGTCGACATGCTGTGCTACCGCCGCTACGGCCACAACGAGGGCGACGAGCCGGCGTTCACCCAGCCGCTGATGTACAAAAAGATCCGCGGCCAGCCGACGACGCTCGAGATCTACTCGAAGAAGCTCGAGGGCGAGGGGCTGCTCAAGGCCGGCGAACTCGACGGCATGCGCGCCGCCTGGCGCCAGCGCCTCGACGAGGAGTTCGAGGCCGGCCAGCACTACAAGCCGAACAAGGCCGACTGGCTGGACGGTCGCTGGACCGGCCTGCGCCAGGCCGACAGCGAGGACGATCCGCGCCGCGGCCAGACCGGCATGCCGGTGGAGCAGCTGCGCGAGATCGGCGAGAAGCTCGTCACCGTCCCGCCGGGCCTCGAGGTGCATCGGACCATCCGCCGCTTCCTCGACGGCCGCGCCAAGATGATGGAGACGGGTGAGGGCGTCGACTGGGCGATGGCCGAGGCGCTCGCCTTCGGCTCGCTGCTCGTCGAGGGCCACCCGGTCCGCCTGTCCGGCCAGGACGTCGAGCGGGGCACCTTCTCGCAACGTCACTCGGTGCTGTTCGATCAGAACACCGAGGAGCGCTACATCCCGCTCAACAACCTCGCGCCGAACCAGGGCCGCTACGAGGTCATCAACTCGATGCTCTCGGAGGAGGCGGTGCTCGGCTTCGAGTACGGCTACTCGCTGTCGGAGCCGAACTGCCTGACCCTCTGGGAAGCCCAGTTCGGCGACTTCGCCAACGGCGCCCAGGTCGTCTTCGACCAGTTCATCTCGTCCGGCGAGCGCAAGTGGCTGCGCATGTCGGGCCTCGTCTGCCTTTTGCCCCACGGCTACGAGGGCCAGGGACCTGAGCACTCGTCGGCGCGCCTCGAGCGCTTCCTGCAGATGTGCGCCGAGGACAACATGCAGGTGGCGAACTGCTCGACGCCGGCGAACTACTTCCACGTGCTGCGCCGGCAGCTTACGCGCGAGTTCCGCAAGCCCTTGATCCTGATGACGCCGAAGTCGCTCCTGCGCCATAAGCGCTGCATCTCGCGGCTCGACGAGATGGCGGCCGGCTCGACCTTCCACCGCATCCTGTGGGACGACGCCCAGTTCGCGCCGCACCTGACGACGACGCGTCTCGTCTCCGACGACAAGATCCGCCGGGTCGTGTTGTGCTCGGGCAAGGTCTACTACGACCTGCTCGAGGAGCGCGAGAAGCGGGGCGTCGACGACGTCTACCTGCTGCGGGTCGAGCAGCTCTACCCGTTCCCGACCAAGGCGCTCGCCGGCGAACTCGCGCGCTTCCCCAACGCCGACGTTGCCTGGTGCCAGGAAGAGCCGAAGAACATGGGGTCGTGGACGTTCGTCCAGCCCTATCTCGAGTGGGTGCTGCCGCAGGCGAAGCTGAAGGTCGACCGGCCGAAATATGTCGGCCGTCCGGCCTCTGCCGCGACCGCCACCGGCCTGATGTCGAAGCACGCCGCGCAGTTGCAGGCGTTCCTCGACGAGGCGCTCGGCGGCTGAGGCCGGCAACAACTTCCAGAGGCGCGGGCGGGTCGCCCGCGCTCAGACAAGAATGGATGAAGGCGAAGCGATGGCCACGGAAATCCGCGTCCCGACGCTCGGTGAATCGGTCAGCGAAGCGACCATCGCCCAGTGGTTCAAGAAGCCCGGCGAGAGCGTCACCGCCGACGAGCCCCTGGTCGAACTCGAGACCGACAAGGTGACGATCGAGGTGCCGGCGCCCGCCTCCGGCGTGCTCGCCGACGTGCTGGTGCGCGATGGCGAGACCGTCGGCGTCGGCGCCCTGCTCGGCATGATCGACGCTGCCGGTGCCGCCTCGGCCACCTCCGCCGCCACGGCGACCGGCTCGCCCGAGAAGAAGTCCGACAAGACGGCCGCGATCGGCGCCGGACCGGAAGAGGTCGCGCCGAAGGCGGATGCCGCCAAGCCTGTCGACAAGTCCCCGGGCAAGCCGGCGCCGGCCGACACGCCCCTCGCCCCCTCGGTGCAGAAGCTCGTCGCCGAAAACCGTCTCGACCCGACCTCGATCGAGGCGAGCGGCCGCGGCGGCCGGCTGACCAAGGGCGATGTTCTCGCCGCCCTCGAGACCGTCAACAAGCCCGCCGCGGCGGCCGCCCCGGTGGCGGCGCGCGCCCCGACCACCGGCGACGACGCCGGCCGCGAAGAGCGCGTCCGCATGTCGAAGCTGCGGCAGACGATCGCCCGGCGCCTCAAGGAGGCCCAGAGCTCGGCCGCCATGCTGACGACGTTCAACGACGTCGACATGTCGGCAGTCATGCAGCTGCGCAAGGACTACAAGGACGTCTTCGAGAAGAAGCACGGTGTCCGGCTCGGCTTCATGGGCTTCTTCGTGAAGGCCTGCATTCAGGCTTTGCGCGAGATCCCGAACGTCAACGCCGAGATCGACGGCACTGACATCATCTACAAGAACTACTACCACGTCGGCGTAGCCGTCGGCACCGACAAGGGCCTTGTCGTTCCCGTCGTGCGGGATGCCGACCGGCTCTCGATCGCCGGCGTCGAGAAGGCGATCAACGCCCTCGGAAAAAAGGCGCGCGACGGCCAGCTCGGCATCGCCGACATGCAGGGCGGCACCTTCACGATCTCGAACGGCGGCGTCTACGGCTCACTGATGTCGACGCCGATCCTCAACGCACCGCAGTCCGGCATCCTCGGCATGCACCGCATCGACGAGCGCCCGGTGGTGAAGGGCGGCCAGATCGTCATCCGCCCGATGATGTACCTGGCGCTCTCCTACGACCACCGCATCGTCGACGGCAAGGAAGCGGTGACCTTCCTCGTGCGCGTCAAGGAAGCCATCGAGGACCCGCAGCGACTCGTCCTTGACCTCTGAGCGCTGCGCCGGAGAGTGAGGTCGACCCTTGGCCTTCGTCCCGCGCCTCGGCCCGAACTCAGCGCGTCCGGCAACTGCCGGGCGCCCGCGTAACCGCAAGGCGCGGCTGATCGCCGCGACGCTGGCGCTCGTGCTCGGCGCCGTCGTCATCGCCCTGTCGCTGTGGATGGAGAACTGGGACCGTATCCTCGAGGGCGGCCGGCTGTTGTTCATCGCACCGGAGTTCCTCGGCGGCTGGAAGGTGCGGGCGGAGACGGCCGTCTACCTCCGCCAGGTCGGCGGCGGCGGTCTCGGCGTCGGTGTCGCGATCCTCGTCGGCGACTGGTTGAAGCAGGCGCAAGCCCCGCGCCAGCCCCCTGCTTGATCCTTTTCCCCGCGTGATCCAGATCACTGACGCACGCTCCGATCGGCGTATACGATTGATTGATCGAAAGCGTCGAACGATGGCACCGACGCCTCATTTCCGACATCGCCCTCGGGCTGATGCCGGGCCTCCAACGCAACCGGGCTGTACCTAAGATGAGTGGTTCTCAAGAGATCGCGGCGCTCAAGATCGTGCGTCACGGCGTTCTCGAAGTCTCGTGGGCCGACGGCTTCGTCGGCCAGATTGACCTGCAGGGGCTGATCGGGCGAGGCGGTGTCTACGCCTCTCTCACCAACCCGAAGACGTTCTCCCGCGTCGCCGTCGCGCCGGATGGCCAGTCCATCGTCTGGACCGACTGCGACGGCGACCGCATCGAGCTCGGCTCCGCCTCGCTCCGGGTGCGCGGCGAACTGCGCTGCGGTTTCGACGCCGCCGCCTGATCCGGTCGGCAGCACGGCGCGGGTGCTCGCGGGCACCGGCCGGAAAGTGCGGCCGAAACGGCCGGTCCGGCTTCCGGGTGGCGCCGGCTTGGGCTATGCGTCGCACGCCGTCGCCAAACCCTCCGGCGCCTCCGTCCGCACGGGTGGCGTCACCGACGGCGCGGGGCTTCTCGCCCCGTCGTCCGTCCAGCCAGCCCTGCGAGGAACCGCCATGGCCACCTACGACCTCGTCGTCATCGGAACCGGCCCGGGTGGCTATGTCTGCGCGATTCGCGCCGCACAGCTCGGCCTGAAGGTCGCCGTCGTCGAGAAGCGCGCCACCCACGGCGGCACCTGCCTCAACGTCGGCTGCATCCCCTCGAAGGCGCTGCTGCACGCGAGTGAGCTCTTCGAGGAGGCGGGCCACGGCTTCGCCGGCATGGGCATCGGCGTCGAGCCGAAGCTCGATCTCTCCCGCATGCTCGACTTCAAGGACGAGGGCGTCGACGGCAACGTCAAGGGCGTCGAGTTCCTCCTGAAGAAGAACAAGGTCGATGTCGTCTTCGGCCTCGGTACCATCGTCGCCGCCGGCAAGGTCGCGGTGAAGGGCAACGACGGCAAGGATACGATCCTCGAGGCGAAGGCGATCGTCATCGCCACCGGCTCCGACGTCACGCCGCTGCCGGGCGTCACCATCGACGAGAAGCGCATCGTCTCCTCGACCGGTGCCCTCGACCTCGAGACGGTGCCGAAGCACCTCGTCGTGGTCGGCGCCGGCGTCATCGGCCTCGAGCTCGGCTCGGTCTGGCGCCGTCTCGGCTCCAAGGTGACGGTCGTCGAGTATCTCGACCGCATCCTCCCCGGCATGGACCTCGAGGTGGCCAAGCAGTTCCAGCGCATCCTCGCCAAGCAGGGGATGACGTTCCGCCTCTCCAGCAAGGTCGCCGGCGTCGAGACGACGGGCGAGGGCGTGAAGGTCACCGTCGAGCCGGCCGCCGGCGGCGAGCGGCAGACAATCGAGGCCGACGTCGTGCTCGTCGCCATCGGCCGCCGCCCCTACACCGAGGGCCTCGGCCTCGCCGAGGCGGGCGTCGCGCTCGACGGCCGGGGCCGCGTCGTCATCGACCAGCACTTCGCCACCAACGTCCCCGGCATCTATGCCATCGGCGACGTCGTCGCCGGCCCGATGCTCGCCCACAAGGCCGAGGACGAGGGCGTGGCAGTCGCCGAGATCCTCGCCGGCCAAGCGGGCCACGTGAACTACGACGCCATTCCGGGCGTGGTCTATACCTACCCGGAAGTTGCCGCGGTCGGGAAGACCGAGGAGGAGCTGAAGGAGGCCGGCGTCGCCTACAAGGTCGGCAAGTTCCCGTTCCTGGCGAACGGCCGCGCCAAGGTGAACCGCACCACCGACGGCTTCGTGAAGATCCTCGCCGACGCGAAGACCGACCGGGTGCTCGGCGTCCACATCATCGGCCCCACCGCCGGCGAGTTGATCCACGAGGCGGTAATTGCCATGGAGTTCGGCGGAAGCGCCGAAGACATCGCCCGCTCCACCCACGCCCACCCGACCCTGTCGGAGGCGGTGAAGGAAGCGGCGATGGCGGTGGACGGTCGCGCCGTCCACATGTGACGGCGGCAGGCGAACGGGCCTGGCTCGGCACGTCGCGGCGGCTGCGCCTCAGGAGGCGGCGACCGCCGTGCTGCGCAGGTCGAAGGCCGCCGCCATCAGCGCGCGCGTGTAGTCGGACTTCGGCGCACTGAAGATCTCGTCTGCCGGCCCCGCCTCGACGACCTTGCCGTTCCGCATGACGATGACGTCGTTGGCGAGCGCCTTCACCACCTTCAGGTCGTGGGAGATGAACAGGTAGGCGAGATTTCGCTTTGCCTGCAGCTCGCGCAGCAGGTCGACCATCTGCGCCTGCACGCTCATGTCGAGGGCCGAGGTCGGCTCGTCCAGCATGATGAAGGCCGGCGCCAGCACGAGAGCCCGCGCCACTGCGATGCGCTGCCGCTGCCCGCCGGAGAACTCGTGCGGATAGCGATGCCGCGCCGCCGGGTCGAGGCCGACGTCGACCAGCGCCTCGGCGGCGCGGCGGTCGCGCTCCTCGAAGCTCGTGCCGGGCTCGTGCACCTTCAGCCCTTCGGTGATGATGTCGCCGACCGACATGCGCGGGCTGAGCGAGCCGTAGGGGTCCTGGAAGACGATCTGCAGGTTGCGCCGCAGCGGCTGCATGGCCTTCCACGAACGGCCCTGCACCTCCTCGCCGAGCACGACGATGCGACCCTCGGAGTGGATCAGGCGCAGCAGCGCAAAGCCGAGTGTCGTCTTGCCGGACCCGGACTCGCCCACCACCCCCAGCGTCTGGCCGCGCCGCACCTGCACGTCGACGCCGTCCACCGCCTTGATGTGGCCGACGGTGCGCCGCAGCAGCCCGCGCTTGATCGGGAACCACACCTTGAGGTCCTTCGCCTCGATCACGACCGGGGCCGACGGGTCGGATTTCGGCGGGTCGCCCTTCGGCTCGGCCGCGAGCAGCTTGCGCGTGTAGGCGTGCTGCGGCCGCGCGAACACCTCGGAGACCGGCCCGTGCTCGACGATCTTGCCCTGCGTCATCACGCAGACGCGGTCGGCGATCCGCCGGACGATGCCGAGGTCGTGGGTGATGAACAGGATCGCCATGCCGAGGCGGGCCTGCAGGTCCTTCAGAAGCGCCAGGATCTGCGCCTGCACGGTGACGTCGAGCGCCGTCGTCGGCTCGTCAGCGATGAGGAGCTCCGGTTCGTTGGCGAGCGCCATGGCGATCATGACGCGCTGCCGCTGGCCGCCGGAGAGCTGGTGCGGGTAGGCGCCGAGGCGGCTCGCCGGGTCGGGAATGCCGACCTGTTCGAGGAGCTCGATGGTGCGGGCCCGCGCCGCAGCGCCGCCGAGGCCGCGGTGGACCGAGAGGATCTCGCCGATCTGCCGCTCGATGGTGTGCAGCGGATTGAGCGAACTCATCGGCTCCTGGAACACCATGGTGATGTCGTTGCCGCGCACCCCCCTGAGCGTCCGCTCGTCGGCCTTCAGCATGTCCTTGCCGTCGAAGATGATCTCGCCGGACGGATGGCTCGCGGCCGGATAGGGCAGGAGGCGGACGATCGACAGCGCCGTCACCGACTTGCCGGAGCCGGACTCGCCGACGATCGCCAAGGTCTCGCCGCGCCCCACCTCGAAGGAGACGCCGTCGACCGCGAGCGTCTTCGTCGCGCCGCTGCCGAACTGCACGGAAAGGTCGCGGACCGAGAGGAGGGGTGGGGTCATGGCAAAGGGCACGTCATGTCGGAGAGCGGGTCGCGTCGGCGATGGCCGCCGCGTCGAGGTCGATCAGCGCCATGCCCGGCGGCAGGCGGAGGCGAGCGTCAGCCGACACGACGCCTTCACAGGCGGCGAGCTTCGCCGTCGCGACGTGGATGGCGTCGGGCAGCTTCAGGAGGGCGTACTGCGCCCGCAGATCGGCCGCAGCCTCCAGCACGTCTCGGCTGACCTCGGACACGACGAACCGGTCCGTGCCGGTCAGGATCGTCCGATAAAGGGCCGCGAGTTGGCTGTCCTGGTCCCGGAGCGGTCGCACGAGGAGCTCGGCGAGGGTCAGGAGGCTCGTTACCGCGTGCATCGACGGCTCCGCGTCCAGCGCACCCAGCAGTTTGCGAGCCGCGTCGCTGCGCTCGTCGAACCCCTCGAACGCGGCGATGAAGACGTTGGTGTCCAGGTAGAGCCTCGGCACCGACCATCCTCACCCTTCGCCGTCGCGAACGGCGCGCACATGCGCGAGGATGCCGTCGACGTCCGCAAAGTTCGCGCGCCGCTGGCCGAAGAACCTTGAGAAGTGGCCCGTCGCTTGGTTCGCCGTTTCGCGCGACGTCAGCTCGCGCACCGTCACCTCGACAGGGTGCGACGGGTCGATGCCGCCGCGCAGGGCGACGGGGAGTTCGCCCGCGGGCACTTGCCTGACGACGATCCTGTTCATGCTGGCATCGCTCCACTGCGGAAGGCACGCAAGTCTATCACGCTGCGTGCTCGGCTCACGAAAACGTCTTCCGCGGGTCGAAGGCGTCGCGCACCGCTTCGCCGATGAAGATCAAGAGCGACAGCATCAGCGAGATGACGAAGAAGCCGCAGATGCCGAGCCACGGCGCCTGCAGGTTGTTCTTGCCCTGGGCAAGCAGCTCGCCGAGCGAGGGCGAGCCCGGCGGCAGCCCGAAGCCGAGGAAGTCGAGCGACGTCAGCGTCGTGATCGAGCCGTTGAGGATGAACGGCATGAAAGTGAGGGAGGCCACCATGGCGTTCGGCAGCATGTGGCGCAGCATGATCGTGCCGTTGCCGACGCCGAGCGCGCGCGCCGCCGTGACGTATTCATAGTTGCGGGCGCGCAGGAATTCCGCCCGCACGACGCCGACGAGCGCCACCCACGAGAACAACAACAGGATGCCGAGCAGGAGCCAGAAGCTCGGCGCCAGCACGGACGACAAGATCAGCAGCAGGTAGAGCGAGGGGATCGACGTCCAGATCTCCAGCAGGCGCTGGGCGAGGAGGTCGATCCAGCCGCCGAAATAGCCCTGCACCGCGCCCGCGGCGACGCCGATCACCGAGGAGAACACGGTGAGGATCAGCCCGAAGATGACCGAGATGCGGAAGCCGTAGAGCAGGCGGGCCAGCACGTCGCGGCCCTGGTCGTCGGTGCCGAGCCAGTTCCAGTTCCACGGCGTACACGAGGGGTCGTCGACCCCCAGCGGCATGCGCGAGCAGCGCTCTTCCTTGCTCATTCGCCAGGAGGGCGGCGCCGGCGCCGGGACGGGAATCTCGTAGTTCACCGTCATGTAGGAGTAGCGGATCGGCGGCCAGACCATCCAGCCGTTGGCCCGGATCTCGTCCTGGATGAACGGGTCGCGGTAGTTGGTGGTCGCGAGGAAGCCGCCGAACTTCTCTTCCGGATAGTCGACCAGCACCGGGAACAGCAGTTCGCCCTTGTAGGAGGCGACAATAGGCCGGTCGTTGGCGATGATCTCCGAGACGAGCGTCACGCCAAACAGCGCGAGGAAGATCCACAGCGACCACCAGCCGCGCCGGTGTCGGCGGAAGTTCTGCCAGCGCCGCTGGTTGAGCGGCGACAGCGTCCACCGCGAGCGGGGTGGGCTCGCCGCAAGGGTCGAGGGAGGGAGAGCGTCGGAGCGCGCGTCCACGTCAGACCTCGCGGCTCTCGAAGTCGATGCGCGGATCGACCCACATGTAGGTGAGGTCGGAGATCAGCCCGACGACGAGGCCCATCAGCGAGAAGATGTAGAGGGTCGCGAACACCACCGCGTAGTCGCGGTTGATCACCGATTCGAAGCCGAGCAGCCCCAGTCCGTCGAGCGAGAAGATCGTTTCGATGAGCAGCGACCCGCCGAAAAAGGCGCCGATGAACGCCCCCGGAAAGCCGGCGATAACAATCAGCATGGCGTTGCGGAAGATGTGGCCGTAGAGCACGCGGTTCTCGGTCAGCCCCTTCATACGCGCGGTCATCACGTACTGCTTGCGCACCTCCTCGAGGAACGAGTTCTTCGTCAGAAGCGTCGTCGTGGCGAAGGCGCCGAGCGTCATCGCCGTGATCGGCAGCACCATGTGCCAGAGGTAGTCGAGGATCTGCTGGTGCCACGGCAGGGTCGCGAAGTCGTCCGAGACGAGCCCGCGCAGCGGGAAGATGTTCCAGAACGAGCCGCCGGCGAACAGCACGATCAGCAGCACCGCGAACAGGAAGCTCGGGATGGCGTAGCCGATGATCACCACCGCCGAGGTCCAGATGTCGAAGCGCGAGCCGTCGCGCACCGCCTTCGCCACACCGAGCGGGATCGAGATGCCGTAGGACAGCACCATCATCCACAGCCCGATCGAGATCGAGACCGGCAGCTTCTCGAGGATTAGCTCCAGAACCGAGATATCGCGGAAGTAGCTGTCGCCGAAATTGAAGGTCGCGTAGTCGCCGATCATCTTCAGGAAACGTTCCAGCGGCGGCTTGTCGAAGCCGAACTGCTGCTCGAGCTGCTTGATGAACTCGGGGTCGAGCCCTTGCGCGCCGCGGTAGGTGGAGGTCGAGCCGCCGCTGCCCTGGGCCGGCACGCCCGAACCGGCGAAGTCGCCGCCGCCGCCACTGATGCGTGCCGTCGCCGAGGTGTCGTTGCCGGTGATCTGGGCGATCACGCGCTCCACCGGCCCGCCGGGGGCGAACTGGATGATGACGAAGCTCACCGCCATGATCCCGATCAGGGTCGGGATCATCAGAAGGATGCGGCGCAGGACGTAGGAGCCCATCGTCTGACCTCAGCCCGTCCGGCCGAGCTTCTCGGCCCGCCCGGTGTCCCACCACCAGGTCGTCTCGACCGGGAAGCCGTAGCGCGGTTTCGTCGCCGGGCTGCCGAACAGATCCCAGAAGGCGGTGTTGTGGGACGCCTTGTACCAGTTCGGCACCCACGGCAGTTCCACGCGCAGCACCCGGTCGAGGGCGCGGGCGGCGACCGT
Organism: Pseudoxanthobacter soli DSM 19599; assembly: GCA_945898215.1. GTDB lineage: Bacteria > Pseudomonadota > Alphaproteobacteria > Rhizobiales > Segnochrobactraceae > CAMDHY01. The sequence goes on from CAMDHY010000002.1 coordinate 48,137, forward strand.
CATGTCCTGCCGCGTCGGTGCCGCGATGATCTTCTCGACGAGTGCGTCGACCGCCGGACTGGCGATGCCGGCCATGTTGCGGCTGCCGTTGGTGCGGGCGCTCTCGGAGGTGAAGAACTGCCGCAACTCCTCGCCCGGCGTCTCCGGCAGCGAGAAGCGAAGCCCCGTCATGTCGAAGTCGAAGCCGTCCGTGCGGGCCTGGTACTGGGCGGGGTCGACGATGCGTTCGGTCGCCTCGATGCCGACCCGCTGCAGGTTGCGGAAGAACGGCTGCAGGATGCGGCTCGAGGAGTTGTCGTTTTCCAGATACTCGATTGTGAACGGCTGACCGCTGGCGTCGACGAGCCGGTTGCCCTCCCGCCGCCAGCCGGCGGCAAGAAGGAGGTCGTTGGCCTGGCGAAGCAGCGCCCGATCCTGGCCGCTGCCGTCACTCACCGGCGCCCGCCACGCCTCGCCGAACACCGCGTCCGGAATCTGGCCCCGGAACGGTTCGAGCAGGGCCAACTCTTCCGGCGAGGGGAGGCCGGTCGCCATCATCGCCGAGTTCTGGAAGAAGGACTCGGTGCGCAGATAGAGCCCGTAGAACAGCGCCTTGTTCGACCATTCGAAGTCGAAGCAGAGCCCGATCGCCGCGCGCGTCCGCGGGTCGGCGAACTTCTCACGCCGCAGGTTCATGAAGAAGCCCTGGGCACCGGAGGCACTGTCGTCGGGAAAGGTCTCGAGGCGCACGCGGCCGTCGGTGACCGCGGGAAAATTGTACTCGGTCGCCCAGGTGCGCGAGGTGAACTCCTCGCGGAACGTCACCTCGCCCTTCTTCAACGCCTCGAACGCCACCTGGCGGTCGCGATAGAACTCCATGCGCACGACGTCGAAGTTGTGGAGGCCGACGGAGACCGGCAGGTCCTTGCCCCACCAGTCCGGGACCCGATCGTACTCGACATAGCGGCCCGGCTCGAAGCGGCCGATCCGATAGGGTCCGGACCCCAGAGGCCGCTCGAGCGTCGAGGCCTCGAAGTCGTGCGTCGTGTAGTAGGCCTTCGAGAGGATCGGCAGCGTCGCGATCACCATGACGAGCTGGCGGGACTGCCGGCCGGAGAAGGTCACCACGACGGTATCAGGCGCCGTCGCCTCCGCCGCGGTCATCTCCCGGATCGTCTGGGCGATGATCGGGTGACCCTGCTCCTTGAGGATCGTCAGGGAGAACGCCACATCCTCGGCTGTCAGCGGTGAGCCGTCGTGGAAGCGCGCCTCCGGCCGCAGCCGGAAGGTGAACGTGTTGCCGTCCCCGGACCGCTCGACCGTCCGGGCGACGAGACCGTAGAGGGCGTCCGGCTCATCGAGCGCGCGCACCATCAGGCTGTCGAAGATCGACTCGACCCGAGGCGGCGCGTCGCCCTTCAGGATGAAGGTGTTGAAGGTGTTGAAGGTCTGCGGGTTCTGGTTGTAGGCCCAGTTCGGCGCGGTGAAGACGATGCGCCCACCCTTCGGTGCCGCCGCGTTCACCCAGTCGAAACTGGCGAAGTCCGGGCCGTACTTGAGATCGCCGAAGACGGAGATGCCATGCCGCTCGCCCGCCGGCATCACGGGTGCGGTCGTCGCTGCTTCGCCAGTCTCCTGCGCATCGGCACGGCGGCCGAAGCCGGCGGCGAGCGCAGCGCCCGCCGCGATCGTCAGCACCGTCCGACGGGTCGTGCCCCGCCGCGCCGGCCCGCCCGTCGCCGCACCCTGCCTGAGGTCCACCGGGCTCGTCACTGCGGCGCCCCGACCTTGGCGGCCTTGGCCTCGTCCCACCACCACGTGGTCGGAAAGCCGGGTGTCAGCATCGGCAGCGGCTCGGCGTGGCCGAAACGATCCCAGACGGCCACGCGGGTGAAGGGGAGCGTCCAGCCGGGAACGATGTAGTGGTTCCACAAGAGGATGCGGTCGAGCGCCTTCGTCGCCGCGATGAGGTCGTCGCGGTCCTTGGCGAAGACGACGCGCTGGATCGCCTTCTCGATCGCCGGGTTCTTGATGCCGCCGTAGTTCTGCGAGGCGGCGTGGTCGGCGGCGTCGGCCCCGAAATAGGCCCACTGCTCATTGCCCGGCGACAGCGACTGACCCCAGCCGCCATAGATCATGTCGAAGTCGCGGTTGCGAATCCGCTCGATGTACTGCGACGTGTCGACGGTTCGGACGGACATCTCGATGCCGATCTTGGCGAGCGACTGCTTGTAGAGGAGGGCGACCCGCTCGAAGGTCGGGCCGTTCAGCAGCAGCTCGAAGCGGAAGGGTTTGCCCTCGGCATCGACGAGCTGGCGCCCCTGGAGCTTCCAGCCCGCCTCCTGCAGGAGGCGCAGCGCCTCGCGCAGGTTGTCGCGCACCGCCTGCGGCGTCTCCGAGTTCGGCGAGGCGTAGGCCGTCGTGAAGATCGCCTCGGGCATCGAGCGGGCGCGGTCTTCCGGTGTGAGGCCAGCGGCGATCTCCTCGAGGATGGCCCTCTCGGCCCCCTCCGGCACGCCCTTCGACGCGAGTTCGGTGCCGTAGAAGTAGCTGTCGACCCGGAAATACTGTCCGAAGAACAGAACCCGGTTCATCTCGGAGAAGTCGAGGGCGAGATCGAGAGCCCGGCGCACGCGCGGATCGGCGAACATCGCCCGCCGCTGGTTCGGGATGAAGCCCACCATCACGCCCGAACCCTCGTCCGGGAAATTTTCGAGCTTCACCCGGCCGTCGTGGACGGCGGGGAAGTCGTAGGCCGTCGCCCAGTTCTTCGCCGAGGTTTCGACGCGCCAGTCGAACTGGTCGCCCTTGAAGGCCTCGAGCTCGGCGGTGTCGTCGCGGAAATACTCCCAGCGCAGCTCGTCGAAGTTGTTCTGGCCGACGTTGACCGGCAGGTCTTTCGCCCAGTAGTCCGGCACCCGCTCGTAGGCGATGGTGCGACCCGGGACGACGCGCTTGATCCGGTAGGGACCCGAGCCGAGCGGCCATTCGAGGGTGCTGCGCGTAACGTCGCGCTTGTTGCCCTGGGCGTCCGTTCCCTCCCACCAGTGCTTCGGCAGCACCGTCAGCTGGCCGACGATGTGCGGCAACTCGCGGTTGCCGGTCTCGTCGAAGGTGAAGGTCACCTCGTTCGGGCCCGTCACTTCCGCCTTCGTCACGTGGCGGTAGTAGTACTGTTGCTGCGGGTTGTTCTTGGTCAGCACCTCGAACGACCAGACGACGTCCTCGGGCGTGATCGGTGCGCCGTCGTGGAACTTCGCCTCGGGTCGCAGGCGGAAGGTCACCCACGCGAAATCGTCTGGATAGCGCATCGATTCCGCGACGAGGCCGTACATCGATGACGCCTCGTCATAGGACGAGGTCATTAGCGAGTCGTAGAGGAGATTGCTCGCCCCGGCCGCGAGAGTACCCTTCGGCACGACGAAGTTGAGGGTGTCGAAAGTGCCATCGGCCGAGAAGCGGGCGAGGCCCCCCTTCGGCGCTTGCGGGTTGACGTAGCCGAAGTGGGTAAAGCCGTCCGCGTATTTCGGCTCGCCGATCAGCGCCGTACCCGTCCGCCAGGCCGGCTCGGCCTGCGCTGCCGGCTCGCCCGGGGCCGTCGGGGTGCCGGCTGCCGCGCCGCCGGTCGCCGGAGTGCCACCGATCTCCGTCGCCGCGTCCTGCGCCGACGCGACGGACAGGCCCGGCAGGGCGAGAAGGGCAGTGAGGCCGATAGCCGCGAGGGAACGGATCATGCTGCATCCGGGTCGGTTGATCGATCCCGGGATATTAGGGTCGCGGACCCGGGAGGGACACCGCACAGGCGTCGCGTGGAGAAAATTTAATTCGCCTTTGCCTCGCCGGAAGGACCTCCGGACGCGAAAAAGGGGGCGTCGCCGCCCCCCCGTCGCGTTTTGGTCCGTTGCGTTTCGATAAACCGTGCGTCCGCAGCGGACGCCGCGCCGTCACTGCGCCGGTGCGGCGGGGGCGGGCGTCTCGGTCGCAGCCGGAGCCTCAGTATGAGCCGGAGCCTCGGCCGAAGCCGCCGTGGCCGGAGCCGCCGTGGCGGGAGCCGGTGTCTCCGTCGTCGCGGCCGGCGCGGCCTCCGTCGAGGCGGCGGCCTCTTCCACCGGCGGCAGCGGCACCGGGCTGTCGGCGAGCGTGCGCAGGTAGGCGACGAGGTCGGCGCGCTCCTGGTCGTTCTTGACGCCGGCGAAGCTCATCGCCGTGCCCTCGACGACACCGCGCGGATTGGCGAGGAAGGCGTCGAGGTGGGCGTAGGTCCAGGTCTTTTCCTTCTCCGCGAACGCCTGCATGCCGGCCGAGTAGCCGAAGCCCGGCGCGTGCGCGATCTCGCGGTCGACGACGCCCCAGAGATCAGGCCCGACCTTGTTGGGGCCGCCCTTCTCGAAGCTGTGGCAGGCGCCGCACTTCTTGGAGACGGATTCGCCCTTGGCGACGTCAGCCTGGGCGAGCAGCACCGGCAGCGGCGTCGCTGCCGGGGCGGGGGCGCCCTCCTCGGTCGGCGCCGCCTCGGCGACCTCGATCAGGTAGCCCGGCGTCTCCGGCGCGTGCGAGGTGAAGAGCAGGTCCGAGACGAAGCCCAGGCCCATCGCGAAGACGCCGGCGCCGAGCACCGCACCGGCGATCTTGTTCAGCTCGAAAGAGTCCATTGCGTCCCACTCTCGGAGGCGCCCAAAGCCGCGCAGAGCGGCCGCTACGGCGGCAGTCACGGCTCGTTCGGCACCCTCGCCCGCTCCGGTGCGGTGGCGAAGTGGCCGGCGGATCCGGTCATATCACACGGGTCGCGGCGCCGACGGCGGCCGCATAGCCCGACGGCGCGGAAACTAGCCGCTTCAACTCCGCTGTGTCCATGCCTATAAGTCCGCCGCGGCGTGAGACAATTCGACACCAAGCCGGCGCGCCGCCCGTCACCGCCACGCCTCGGCGCCGCAGTGGTCGGCGAGTCTGCGGCCACGGCCCGCATTTCCCGTCAGGGACGTGTTCCGACCCACCCGTTTCCTCCGACCCACCCCCGAGTCCCGACATGGCCCGCCCGATCGTCGTCGTTCCCGCCCGCATGTCGTCGACCCGCCTGCCCGGCAAGCCGCTCGCCGACATCGCGGGTCGGCCGATGATCGTGCACGTTCTCGAGCGCGGGCTCGCCGCCGGCATCGGCCCGGTGGTGGTCGCCTGCGACGACCCCGCCATCGCCGCCGCGGTGGAGGCCGCCGGCGGCACCGCCGTGCTCACCCGCCGCGACCACGAATCCGGCTCCGACCGCATCTTCGAGGCGGTGGAAACGATCGACCCCGAGCGCCGCCATGACGTCGTCGTCAACCTGCAGGGCGACCTTCCGACGATCGACCCGGCGCTGCTCATCGGCGCCGCGGCCCTTCTCGACGATCCCGGGGTGGCGATCGCGACGCTCGCCGCCGAGATCGTGCGGGAGGAGGAGCGGACACTGTCGCAGGTGGTGAAGGCGGTCGGCACGCCGATCGGCCCGCGCCGGCTGCGCGCCCTCTATTTCACCCGCGCCACCGCGCCGTGGGGCGAGGGGCCGCTCTACCACCACATCGGCCTCTACGCCTATCGCCGCGCGGCGCTCGCCCGTTTCGTCGCCCTGACACCGTCGCCCCTCGAGCAGCGCGAGAAGCTCGAGCAGCTGCGGGCGCTCGAGGCCGGCATGCGCATCGACATCGGCCTCGTCGACGGCGTGCCCTTCGGTGTCGACACCCCCGACGACCTCGCCCGCGCCCGCGCCGAACTCGGCTGACGCCGGCCCACACCTTTTCCAGACCTGACGAGGACGCTTCCATGACCGAGCGCATGCGCATCGCCTATCAGGGCGAACCCGGCGCCAACTCCCACATCGCCTGCCGGGAGGTCTATCCGGACGGCGAGCCGGTGCCGTGCGCCACCTTCGAGGACTGCTTCGCGGCGCTGGAACAGCGGACCGTCGACCTCGCGATGATCCCAATCGAGAACTCGGTCGCCGGCCGCGTCGCCGACATCCACCATCTCCTGCCGGACGCCGACGTCCACATCATCGGAGAGCACTTCCTGCCGATCCGCCACCAGCTGATGGCGGTCTGCGGCGCGACGCTCGCCGGGCTGAAGACGGTGCAGAGCCATGTCCAGGCGCTCGGCCAGTGCCGCCGCACCATCCGCAAGCTCGGCATCACCGCCGTCGTCGGTGCCGACACCGCCGGCTCCGCCCGGGAGATCGCCGAGACCGGCGACCCGGCCCAGGCGGCGATTGCCTCCCGGCTCGCCGCCGAGATCTACGGCCTGGACGTGCTTGCCGAGGACATCGAGGACGAGGCCCACAACACCACGCGCTTCGTCATCCTGTCGCGCACGCCGGCCGTGACCAGCCGCGGTGGCGGCCTCAAGGTGACGACCTTCGTCTTCCGGGTCCGCAACGTGCCGGCCGCCCTTTACAAGGCGCTCGGCGGCTTCGCCACCAATGGCGTCAACATGACGAAGCTCGAGTCCTACCAGCTCGCCGGCCAGTTCTTCGCGTCGCAGTTCTATGCCGACGTCGAGGGTCACCCGGACGACCCGTCGCTCGCCCTGGCGCTGGAGGAACTCGCCTTCTTCTCGAACGAGCTGAAGATCCTCGGCACCTACCCGGCGGCCCCCTTCCGCGAGAAGATCCGCGAGCCGGAGGCGAACCGCGCTCTCCGCCCGTCGCCCGCTGCGGAGTAGCCCGCGGCAGGCTTCGGCCCGCAGTCACCGTCAGCGCAGGGCGATCTTGGCGACCTTGTCCTTGTAGTCTTCCTTCGGGTCGGCCCCGAACAGCATCTTGATGCCGGCGACGAGGCTCGAGGCGTCCGCCCAGATCTCGGCGGTCTCGGCGTCCAGTCGCAGCAGCACGAGCTTCGGGTCGTCCTTGCCGCCCTCGAACCAGGCGGCGACGAAGCGGTTCCACAACCGGTCGACCATCGCCCGGTCCTGTTCGATCGAGAGCGTGCCGTGGACGCTGGCGAAGAGGTCGTGGCCCTTCGAGGTGAAGGTTGCGATGGCCCGGTTCCCGGCGGGCAGGGCCTGCACGAGGCCGTTGTCCTTCGAGGTGAAGAACCAGATCGGGCCACCGTCCTTGTCGCCGTCGAGCTGCGCCGTCATCGGCCGGGCGTGGCCGTCCTCGACGCCGTCGATGCCGACCATCATCGTCATGTCGGAGGCGAGCGCCTTCCAGAATTTCCGTTCGAGATCCGCGTCGGTTGTCATGGGTGCCGTTCTCCAGAGTGTCGCCCCTCAACGGGCGAGCACCCGGGACGTTCCCTGGCGTTGGACGAAGCGGCGGAAGCGCGGCGGGCCAATCTCTTCGCTATGCGCTCAATGCCTGCCTTCTCATCGTCGGCCGAGCGTGCGACTGGCTTTGGCCTCAAGCCACCCGTCTGCGATGACATGGTTCCACCGAATGCCTTTGCCAATGCGGCCAGCGACTTATCCGACAGCATTTCCCCGAACTGGCTTTTGGCGGCAGTTTGCATCAAAACAAAGGTCAGATTTCAAAGTATTGACTGGAAAACTGTCTTACTTTTTATGTAAAGAAGATGGTTTAAACTTCAATTATATTTGCTGTCCGCTTGGTAATTTGTCAAGAAAGACTGTCAAGGCCGACAACGTGAGCAGCTGTCAAATCCGAGAGAGGCGTTCGATTTGATCCGCTGCTCTCCGTTCTGCTAGGAAGAGAATGTGCTTGCGGAAACTGAATATCTGATCGCAGCCATCGCTCCGGCGGGCGTCTAATGGATGGGAGGGGGTCATATGATAGATAAAAGCCTTGTTGGGCAGCCGCTTTGGCTGCGCGCTGTTCAGTTTCCGCTGACCCGCATCATCATTCTTGGATCTTTTCTATTCTTTTTGATGGCATGGGCTCAGTCTTGGCTGGACGAATACCATGACAGGCCCGTGCTGAGTGCAGCCATCCAGATTGTCCTCGGACTGGCGGCTATCGGTGTCTACATAGCCTGGGGGAAAGTCATCGAACGCCGCGAGGTGACCGAACTTTCGACACCGGGGCTTGGCAGGGAATGGGCCATCGGCGCGTTGGTCGGTGCGGGGCTTTATACTGCAAGCGCGCTGATCCTGATGCTGCTGGGCATCTACAAGGTCAATGGATTCAATCCCTGGCTGTTCCTGCTGCCCAATCTGGCCATGGCGATCAAGTCGGGCATCTTCGAGGAGTTGATCTTTCGCGGCGTCCTGTTCCGTTCGACCGAGGCCATGCTGGGTAGCTGGGTCGGGATCTTGGTCTCCTCGCTCGCGTTCGGCCTGATTCACCTGACGAACCCGGGGGCGACGATAGGTGGGGCTGTCTACATCTGCATCGAGGCGGGGCTGCTCTTGTCTGCAGCCTTTCTGATGACCCGGCGGCTGTGGATCTGCATGGGGCTCCACATGGCGTGGAACTACTTCCAGTCGGCGGTCTTTTCCGGCGTCGTCTCGGGCGCTGTCAGCGATCCGGGCCTGCTGAGGGCAACAATAGAGGGGCCGGAACTGCTGACCGGGGGCTCGTTCGGGATGGAGCATTCGGTGGTCGCGCTGGTGCTGTGCACCACGACGGGCGTGATCCTGTTGTTGATCGCCATCCGCCGCGGCCACCTCTTGCCGCCGATGTGGAAGCGCTGAGATGAGAGCGTCTGTCTGAAAGGGGGGGCAGCCAGTCGTGCTGACTGAAGGCGACGGGCGCCCAGACAGCATCGACCTGAACCCGCCTTCGTTTCCTCCGCATGAAATCGCCGACCTGTTCGGCCCTCTGGGCGGCTCCGAGGTGGCCGGCTCATTGCCCCTCTTTCGCGGCTGTCAAAGCGCAGCGCACGGCGCGGTCGCGGATGGCATGAGTAAACGGCCCGATAGCTGTTGCGTCCAATTCGGGACGGGAAATCTCAGCTGCGACGGCCGTTCGCCTCCCAAGGACGCTTTTGCTGATCTCCCGACGTCTTCATCTCAGTGGCAGGCGGAGACCCGCGCAAACGCAAACGCTGTAGATGCGAGACGTCTGCGCGACCGCCACGCGCTGCGCAAAAGCAAAAACGGCCGGCGATGATCGCCGGCCGCGTGTCCACCCGTCACAGCGTTCAGCCGAAGCGAGTCTCGTCCGAACCTAGTTGCACTTGTTCGGATTGTTCTCGCACTTCGCCTTCTGCTTCTCGGCCTTGGCCTCCTGCCGCTGCTGCTTTTCGGCCTTCTGCTCCTGGCGCTGCTGCTTCTCGGCCTTGGCTTCCTGGCGCTGCTGCTTGTCATTCTGTTCCTGCTTCTGCGCCTTCTGTTCCTGGCGCTGCTGCTTCTCGGCCTTCTGCTCCTGCCGAGCCTTCTGTTCCTGCTTGGCGTCCTGGCGCTGCTTCTGTTCCTCGCGCGCCTTCTGCTCCTGCCGCTGCTGCTTCGTCTGCTCCTCGCGACGCTGCTGCTTCTGCTCTTCCTTACGAACCTCTTCCTTGCGCGTCTCTTCCTTGCGGTTCTCTTCCTTGCGAGTTTCCTGCTTCTTGCTTTCCTCGCGGACGTTCACCTTCTTGACGTCGGTCTCCTTCTTGACGTCCTTCCGGATGACCGTCTTCTCGACCTTGACCTTCTTGACGACCTCGACCTTCTTCACCACCCGCGGCGGCTGGCGGACGACGACGGTGCGATTGTAGCGCGGCCGGTAGACGAAGATCGCATCGTTGGTGCGCACGCCCCAGGCCGGACGGCGGGTCACGATCGTCACCTTGCGGACCGGCACGTTGCCGACGCCGACATACTTCACCACGCGCTCGCGGGCGAACGGCCGGTTCACGTAAAAGCGGTCGCGCGGCAGGTACCAGCGGCGCGGCGTCCGGTTGACGTAGACCACCGTCTCGCGCACCGGATAGGCGTACTGATAGACGCGCGGAGAGACCATCCGCGCCGTCGGCACGAACACCCAGGATTCCTCTAGGGCCGGCTCCGGAGTGGCGACGTAGCCGACCGCATAGCCCTGACGCGGCGGTGCGATCGGCGCCCAGCCGGTGACGCTGTCGTCCTCGCTGTCGCGCCAGTTCACCCACGCCGGCGCCCACTCGTCGCCGGGCACCCAGTACCAGCCGTAGTCGTCGTCGTAGCCCCAGCGGCCGTAGTGGAAGGTCGCCCAGCCGAAGGGCTCCTCGGACTCCCAGTACCAGCCGTACTCGTCCGTCCAGATCCACTGGCCGACGGTATAGGGGCGCCAGTCGGGGGAGACCCCGGTCGGGATGAAGACGTAGCCGTTGCCCGGATGCTCGACCCAGTCGCCATAAGGGGCGAGGTCGTCGTAGAAGGAATCGATGTCGCGGGCTTCCTGGGCGTTCGCCTCGGCCACCAGCGACAGGCCGCCGCCGGCGTTCATCACGGGCAGCGCCGTCACCGCCACCGCGGCGCACGTCAGTGCCAGGATGCCCTTGCCGACGAGGCCCTTGCCCAGCCGGTCGGACCAACGACCGCTCATACCGTTCGACGTCATCTCGGTTCTCCCGGCCGGATCGGCCGCGCAGCCCTCTGCGCTCGCCTCCGCCTGTTGGCACGAACATTGACGTTCGTCCGCTGAACCTGACGTGAACGATCAGCACGGCGAAACGGTGGCGCTCCGCCGTGCTCACATCTCAACGATTTGTTAAGCCTTTTCAGCCCGGTACGGAGCGCCGGGCGGTCTTGTCGGCGACGAGGCGGCCGATGGCGTTGCGCACGATCGCCATGCCCGTCTCGCCCGACAGCGTCATGATCGATTCGGGGTGGAACTGCACCGCCGCGATCGGCTCGCTGACGTGCTCGATCGCCATCGCCACGCCGTCGGCGGTCTCGGCGGTGACGACGAGCTCCTTCGGCAGCACCGCGAGATCGGCGTAGAGCGAGTGGTAGCGCCCGACGGCGAAGCGCTCCGGCATGCCGGCGAACAGCCGCCCCGGCTCCTTCACCGTCACCTCGGACGGCTTGCCGTGCATCGGCAGCTCGAGCTGGCCGAGCCGGCCGCCGAACGCCTCGACGATCGCCTGCAGACCGAGGCAGACGCCGAAGATCGGGATGCCGCGCGCCCGTGCCCGGGCGATGGTCGTGGCGCAGTCGAAATCCGTCGGCCGGCCGGGGCCGGGCGACAGCACCACGAGGTCCGGCCGCACCGTGTCGAAGGCCGCTTCCGCCAGCGGCGTGCGCAGCGTCGTCACCACCGCGCCGGTCTGGCGGAGATAGTCGGCGAGCATATGCACGAACGAATCCTCGTGATCGACGAGCAGCACGCGCACCGGCTCGGCCGTGCGCGCCGTCGCCGCGGCGGCGGCCGCCACCGGCGGGCTCGCCGCCTCGCGGATCGCCGCGCGCATGGCGGATGCCTTCAGCTCGGTCTCGCGCTCCTCCTCCAACGGATCGGAATCGAACAGCACCGTCGCCCCGGCCCGCACCTCGGCGACGCCGTCCTTGATGCGGACCGTCCTGAGCGTCAGGCCGGTATTGAGGTCGCCGTTGAACAGCACCATGCCGATGGCGCCGCCGTACCAGGCGCGCGGGGTGCGCTCGTGTTCCTCGATGAAGCGCATCGCCCAGCGCTTCGGCGCCCCCGTCACCGTCACCGCCCAGGCGTGCGACAGGAAGGCGTCGAGGGCGTCCATGCCCTCGCGCAGCATCCCCTCGATGTGGTCGACGGTGTGGATGAGGCGGGAATACATCTCGATCTGCCGCCGGCCGAGCACGCGCACCGAGCCCGGCACGCAGACGCGCGCCTTGTCGTTGCGGTCGACGTCGGAGCACATCGTCAGCTCCGCCTCGTCCTTCTTGGAGTTCAAGAGCTTGCGGATCTGCGCCTCGTCCTCGATGGCGTCGCGGCCGCGGGCGATGGTGCCGGAGATCGGACACGTCTCGACGCGCTTGCCGCCGGTGACGCGCACGAACATCTCCGGCGAGGCGCCGACCAGCCACTCGCCGCGGCCGAGGTTCATGAAGAAGCCGTAGGGCGCCGGGTTGATCGCCGACAGCCGCCGGCTCACCGCCGAGGGCGGCGCCGGGCAGCGCTCGGTGAACACCTGCCCCGGCACCACCTCGAACAGGTCGCCACGGCGGAAATAGTCGATCGCCTTCGCGACGGTCTGCGCATACTCGCCCGGCGCATGGTCGCCGCGCCCGACGACGCGGTCGGCCGCCTCGAACGGCACCTTCTCGCCATCGCGCGGCAGTCCCTTGGTCGAGGCCCCGCCGATGGTGAAGTCGTAGGAATGCACCGACGCCTTGCGGCCGTAGTGGTCGACGACGAGGAACTCGTCCATCACGAACAGCACGAGGTCGCGCTGGTCGTCAGGCCGCTCGAGCTTCAGCGGCATCGGCTCGAACTGGTAGGCGAGATCGTAGCCGAAGGCGCCGGCGAGGCCGAGGTGCGGGTCCTCGTCGGAGCGGAACAGCGCCACGATCGCCCGCACCACCGAGAACACCGACGGCTGGCGCGAGCGCTCTTCTTCCGTGAACGGGCCGGCCGGCTCCTTCACCGTCACCGCGAGCCGCCCGGCGTCCCCGGAGACCGAAGCCACGTCCGGCGAGGCGCGCAGCACCGTCTCGATCGCGGGCACGAGCACGCGGCCGCGCTCGTTCAGGGCCGTCACGGTGACCTGTCGGCCGCGCGTCTCCACCGAAACCGGAGGGTTGACCAGCGCGAAGTCCCAGCGGGTGTAGCGGCCGGGAAACTCGTAGCTCGAGGAGAACACGGCGCCGCGCTCGGCATCGAGCCGGTCGACGAAGGGCGCGATGGCGCCGGCGTAGGGAACCTCGCGGTGGCTGCGCGTCACCGCGACGCCGCCGTCGGTGACGTAGGTGACTTCCCCGGTGTGGGACATCGATCGACCCTTTCGTGCCGGCACGCTCGTGCCGGGCGGCGCTCCTGCGAGCGCTCCTCTACCAGACTTGGGCGACGGGAGAGACCGGTGTCGACACGAAAAAGGCCGCCCGGTCACCCCGGCGGCCCCTCATCATCGCGTCCTGAAGAACATCGCGCGCGGGCCGCCTCAAAAGGCAGGCCACCACCACGCGCCGTTGTGCAGGTTCGTCGACATGACGCGTTCGTAGACTATCGCTGTGCGACCGGCAAGCGTCGGGTGTGGCAATCTGGCTCGTGCGCCGTTGACCGCGCCGCGTTTTCGCCGCTATCTCTGCCGCTTGGCTGAACCGTCTCGTGCCGAGTCGGCACGAGACGACGTCCCGCGGGGGCGCGGGTCATCCGATGGATCGTGTGTCCAGCGCATCCGGGACGGGGCGGATGGCGGACCGAGGAGGACGATCGCTCATGGCATTCGATCGCGACAAGGCGGCCGAAGGGACGGTGGATGCGGACGCGGGCGGCCGCGGACTGACACGGCGCGAACTCGTCGCCGGTGGCCTCGCGCTGACGGCTGCGTTCGCAACCGGGCTGGCGCCGGCCTTCGCCCAGAGCAACGCCTCGAAGTGGTTCAACGGCACCGCCGAGGACAACGGCGTTGTCTTCCGGGCGACCAAGTTCCAGGTCATCAAGCCGCAGTGGAAGCGGCAGATCGTGCAGTACTACAGCACGGAACCGCAGGGGACCGTCGTCATCGATACGCGGCACCACTTCCTCTACGTGATCTTCGAGAACAACACCGCGCTGCGCTACGGCGTCGGCGTCGGCAAGGAAGGGTTCAAGTGGTACGGCACGGCGCAGGTCGACCGCAAGGCGATCTGGCCGACCTGGACGCCGCCGCCCGAGATGCTTTTGCGCCGGCCGGACCTGCCGCGCTTCATGGAGGGCGGTGCCGACAACCCGCTCGGCCCCCGCGCCCTCTATCTCTACCGCAACGGCGCCGACCTCGGTTACCGGGTTCACGGCACGACCGAGCCGTGGAGCATCGGCTCGGACGTCTCCTCCGGCTGCATCCGCATGTTCAACGAGGACGTCATCGACCTCTACCAGCGGGTGCCGATCGGCACCAAGGTGCTGGTGCTGCCGCACATCGCCGAGAAGGCGACCTGAGGCGGCGCGCGCGGAGCGGGAACCCGCGCGGGAAACGGGAACGAGGGCCGTCGCCGCCGCGCGACGTCTTCAACGGAGGGGCTGCCGCGTGTCGACCATCAATCTCCTCGCGTCGGCGAGGCACCTCGGCGGTGCCCTGGCGCTGGGCTTCGCGCTGCTCGCCGCCGGCTGCTCCGGCGGTTCGTTCGACGCCGGCAGTACCAACCTCACGCCCGTCGCCACCGACGCGCCGGCGATGGCCGGTCTCGGGATGGCGCCGGGCAGCGAGGAGGATTTCATGGTCAACGTCGGCCGTCGCGTCTTCTTCGCCGCCGGTTCCGACGTCATCGACCAGACCGCCATCGTCACCCTCGACAAGCAGGCCGTCTGGCTCAACCAATATCCGTCCTGGCGGGCGCGCGTGCAGGGCTTCGCCGACGACACCGGCACGCCGGAGGCGCAGATGGCGCTGTCGCTGCGCCGCGCCGAGGCGGTGAAGGCGTTCCTGGTCTCGCGCGGCGTCGCCGCCGACCGGCTGCGCGCCAAGGGTTACGGCCGCGACCGCCTCGTCCGCGACTGCCCGGAGATCGAGTGCAAGTCGCAGAACCGGCGCGTCATCACCAATCTCGACGACGACGACCTCGCCACCTGACGATCCGGCGACGGGGCGACCCTGCTCGCGAAGGCGATTGTGCCCCGGTGGGTCGGGCGTCCCCGACAGCCGCGGTGATCGGCAAGGGGCGCGAATGCCCCTGTCGATGGCTGGGCACGCCGCGGCCGGCTCGCTATTGTCTGCGCGGCGGACGCACCGCCTTAGTTCGTGGGGGTTTCCGATGCCGTTCCGCCCGTCGACCGTCCGCCTGACGCTCGCCCCGCTCGCCGTCGCAGCCGCCCTCGCGCTGTCGCTGCCGGGCGCCGCCGTCGCCGCCTGTCCGGACGACGCGACGGTCGCGGCCTTCGCGAAGGCCTATCTCGCCAAGCAGCCGGTCGAGGCGTTCGGCACGGGGCTCGACGCGGCCGATGCCGCCTGCGCCCGCAACAAGCTCGTTGCCGACCTCGAGAAGACCCTCGGTCCGATCGTTGGCTACAAGGCCGGCCTCACCAACAAGGCCGTGCAGGAGCGCTTCGGCGCCACGGCGCCCGTGCTCGGCGTGCTCCTGCAGGACATGATACTCGGCGCCGGCGCGCAGATCTCGCCGAATTTCGGCATCAAGCCGGTCTACGAGGCCGACATGGTGCTCGTCGTCGCCGACGAGGGCATCAACGCCGCCGGCACGCCGGAGGAGGCGATCCAGCACATCGCCGGCGTCCAGCCGTTCATCGAGCTCGCCGACCTGATGCTCGCCGACCCGAAGCAGATCACCGCCTCGGTGCTGGCGGCCTCCAATGTCGGCGCCCGCCTCGGCGTGCTCGGCGAGATCGCGCCGATCGACACATCGCCGGCCGGCGTCGCGGCGCTCGCCAACGCCGAAGTCGTGCTGACCGACGGTGACGGCAACGTGCTGTCCCAGTCGCCCGGCTCCGCCGTGCTCGGCAACCCGCTGAACGCCGTCATCTGGGTCGCCCAGGAACTCGCCGCCGAGGGCAAGGCGCTGAAGGCCGGCGACCTCGTCTCGGTCGGCTCGTTCTCGCCGCTGACGCCGCCGAAGCCCGGCCAGATCATCACCGTCACCTACAAGGGTCTGCAGGGCGAGCCGTCGGCGAGCGTCGAGTTCAATCTCGACTGAGCCAGCCGAGGGCCGCCCTGCCGTTCAGGCGCGGTCGCGCAGCGCTTCCACGCCGTCGTGCGAGGCGCAGTGCGCGCAGCAAAACATCCGGCCGTCCTGCTCGACGCCATGGCCGATGATGCGGCAGTCGCAGTGCTCGCACCGCGGCGCCGCCATCTCGATGGCGCACTCGAAGGAATCGAAGGTCAGTCGCCGACCGCCGATCTCGATCCGGAAGGCCCTGTCGGTGTCGTTGCCGCACTGGTCGCACCGCGCCATCGCCGGACCTCTCTGTCGCCGCCCCGCCAGCCTCGCAGCGACAACCGGAGGCGCCCGCGAAGGTTCCCGCGGCTGTCAGTCAACCGCTCTGGCCGTCGGGCGAGACGGATGCTATAGCGCCCCCGCTTCACCGCCGTGACGGCCGTCCTCCCGGCCCCGGCGCCCTTCCGCCGAACCCCAGTACCGCACGCACGCGAGGACCTCATGGCGAAGATCAAGGTGGCGAATCCGGTCGTCGAGCTCGACGGCGACGAGATGACCCGGATCATCTGGCAGTTCATCAAGGACAAGCTGATCCACCCCTATCTCGACATCGACCTCCAGTATTTCGACCTCGGCGTCGAGCACCGCGACGCCACCAGCGACAAGGTGACGGTCGACGCGGCCGAGGCGATCAAGAAGGTCGGCGTCGGCGTCAAGTGTGCCACCATCACGCCGGACGAGGACCGCGTGAAGGAGTTCGGCCTGAAGGACATGTGGCGGTCGCCGAACGGCACCATCCGCAACATTCTCGGCGGCGTGATCTTCCGCGAGCCGATCATCTGCAAGAACGTGCCGCGCCTAGTGCCGGGCTGGACGCAGCCGATCGTCGTCGGCCGCCACGCCTTCGGCGACCAGTACCGCGCCACCGACTTCAAGGTGCCCGGCAAGGGCAAGCTGACGATCTCCTTCGTCGGCGACGACGGCACGAAGATCGAGAAGGACGTCTACACCTTCCCGGGTGCCGGCGTCGCCATGGCGATGTACAACCTCGACGAGTCCATCAAGGACTTCGCCCGCGCCTCGTTCAACTATGGTCTGAACCGCCGCTATCCGGTCTATCTCTCGACGAAGAACACCATCCTGAAGGTCTATGACGGCCGCTTCAAGGACATCTTCCAGGAGATCTACGAGGCCGAGTTCAAGACCGAGTTCGTTAAGCACGGCATCCACTACGAGCACCGGCTGATCGACGACATGGTCGCCTCGGCGCTGAAGTGGTCGGGCGGCTACGTCTGGGCCTGCAAGAACTACGACGGCGACGTGCAGTCCGACATCGTCGCCCAGGGCTTCGGCTCGCTCGGCCTGATGACCTCGGTGCTGATGACGCCGGACGGCAAGGTGGTCGAGTCCGAGGCCGCCCACGGCACGGTGACGCGCCACTATCGCCAGCACCAGCGCGGCGAGGAGACCTCGACCAACTCGATGGCCTCGATCTTCGCCTGGACGCGCGGCCTGATGCACCGCGCCAAGCTCGACGGCAACGCCGACCTGCAGCGCTTCGCCGAGACCCTCGAGGCGGTCTGCGTCGAGACGGTCGAGGCCGGCTACATGACGAAGGACCTCGCGCTCCTCGTCGGCGACACCCAGAGCTGGCTGTCGACCACCGGCTTCCTCGAGAAGATCGCCTCGAACCTCGAAGCGAAGATGGCGAGCTGGAAGTAAGCAGCGGCCGTCGGCCACTTCTGGTCCCTCCCCTGCCAAGGGGAGGGACAGACCGCGAAGCGGTCAGGGTGGGGCCTGTAAGTCGCGGGCTCGACCTTTCGATCTTCGCGTTCTTGATTGACGGGCCCCACCCTGGCGACCTGCGGTCGCCTGTCCCTCCCCCTGGCAGGGGAGGGACGATGTCTCGACTGCCTACTGCCGATCTTCCACGAACTCCGCCCCCCGATACCCCTGGAAATATAGCAGCGCCGTCAGATCCCCGTGGTCGACGCGGGCCTCGGCCTCCGCCGCCACCGCGGGCTTCGCGCGATACGCGACGCCGAGGCCGGCGTCGCGGATCATCGCGAGGTCGTTGGCGCCGTCGCCCACCGCCAGCGTCTCCGACAGCGACAGCCCGAAGCGGGCGGCGAGCAGGTGCAGCCGGTCGCGCTTGGCGTCCTGGCCGAGGATGGGTTCGGCGACGCGGCCGGCGAGCCGGCCCGCCTCGATGATGAGCTCGTTGGCGTTGTGCTCGTCGAAGCCGAGGGCGGCGGCGACGCGCTCGGTGAAGACGGTGAAACCGCCCGACACGATCGCCGCGTAGCCACCGTTCGCCCGCATTGTTGCGGCGAGCGTCGCCGCGCCCGGTGTGGCGACGATGCGCTCGCGGAACACCGTCTCGACGACGCCGGCGTCCAGTCCCGCGAGCAGCGCGACGCGCTCGCGCAGCGCCGGTTCGAAGGCGATCTCGCCGCGCATCGCCCGCTCGGTGATCGCAGCGATCCTCGGCTTCAGCCCCAGTTCGGCGGCGAGTTCGTCGATGCACTCCTGGCCGATCAGGGTCGAATCCATGTCGGCGACGAGAAGCCGCTTGCGGCGGCCGTCGACCCGCTGCACGAAGACGTCGATTGGACGGCCCCCGAGTGCGCCCCGCACGGCGTCCTCGAGGGCGTGGATCGCCACCCGCGCCGCCGCCCCGGCGCCGGACACCGCGCCCTCGGCCTCGAAGGCGAGGTCGGCAGCGACACCGGGTGCCAGCACCACAGCGGCCGCAGGTGCCGGCAGGGCGGCGGCGGCTGCGGCGATCGCGGCGTCGTCGACGGCGGGCGCGGCCGGGTTCGAGACGAGGGTGGCGACGAAGGTCATTCAGGCATTCCGGCGGCTGGGGTGGGGAGGAGGGACGGCATGGAGCGCTTCACCGGCGGCTGCCTTTGCGGCCGCGTTCGACTGGTCGCCGCGGGGCTACCCTATCGGGTCGGCCTCTGCCACTGTCTCGACTGCCGCAAGCATCATGGTGCCCTCTTTCACGCCTCCGCGGTGTATCCCGCGGACGTGGTGAGCGTCGAGGGCGAGACGGCGGACTATGCCGGCCGCCACTTCTGTCCCCGCTGCGGCTCGTCGGTCTTCGGCCGCAGTGGCGACGAGATCGAGGTCAACCTCGGGTGCCTCGATGCGCCGGACCAGTTGCGGCCGACCTACGAGCTCTGGACGATCCGCCGCGAGGCGTGGCTGCCGCCGTTCCCCGTCGCCCGACACTACGAGCGCGACCGCGAGGGCACGGGGCGCTCCGAGCCGTAGACGGCTGGCCGGCGGCTGCTGCGAAAACGAGGGCGGCGATCACCATCATGCAGGACATTCGGGGCCCTGGGATCGGCGGGGAGGGGCGCGCGCGGGCGGTGCTGGTCGCCGGGCCGACGGCGAGCGGCAAGTCGGCCCTGGCGCTCGCCATCGCCGAGCGCACCGGCGGCCTCGTCGTCAACGCCGACGCCATGCAGGTCTACCGCGAACTCAGCGTCCTCACCGCCCGGCCGCCGCCGCAGGAGGAGGCGCGCGCCGAGCACCGCCTCTATGGGCACGTGACGGGGGCGGAAGCCTATTCCGTGGCCCGCTGGCTCGCCGACATGGCGCCGGTGCTGGCGGAAGCGGAGGCCGCGGGCCGTCCGGCGATCATCGTCGGCGGCACAGGGCTCTATTTCGAGGCGCTGACCCGCGGGCTCGCAATGGTCCCGGAGATCCCCGACGCGGTGCGCGAGAAGATCCGCCAGCAGGCGGCCTGTCTCGGCCCGGTCGGCCTGCACGCCCGCCTCGCCGCCCGCGATCCGGCGAGCGCGGCGCGCCTGCGCGACAGCGACCCGCAGCGACTGATGCGGGCCTTGGAAGTGTTCGAGGCGACTGGCCGGTCGCTCACCGAATGGCAGGCGGAGCCGCCACCGCCGCCGCTGCTGCCTGACCCGGCGGTGCGCGTCGTCATCGCCCCGGACCGCGCCTGGCTGCATGGGCGCATCGCCGAACGTTTCGAAGCGATGCTGGCGGCCGGTGGGGTCGCGGAGGCCGCGGCGTTCGCCGCGCTCGGCCTCGACCCGACGCTGCCGGCGATGCGGGCGATCGGCGTCGCCGCGCTCGCCGCCGCAGCCCGGGGCGAGGTCGCGTTGGAGGAGGCGGTCCGGCGGTCCGTCGTCGACACCCGGCGTTACGCCAAGCGGCAGGAAACCTGGTTCCGCAACCGCATGGGCGACTGGAGCCGGATCGAGCCGCGCAATATTGCGGAAGCCGCGGCGTCGATCTCGCAACATCCGCAAATCGCCCCTTGACCGCCCGCAGGGCCGCGTCTACGGTTCGCCGCGAAATCGACGGCGACTTTGGCCTCCGGGCCCGACGAACCGTCCGAATACCGAGAGACCCATGACCAGCCTGAAGCTTATCGTAATCGGGAGGCGCGCCGCCGGGATGGGTTGACCATCCGGGTCTACGGTGGTGCGCACACGCGAGGCTCCTTCGGGGGCCTTTTTTGTTGCCCGCGCGACAGGCGGGCGGAGACGGCGGGAACAGCCGAGCCGGAGTGAAGACGATGACGCGGGAGATGACGGGAGCCGAGATGGTCGTCCAGGCGCTGGCCGACCACGGGGTCGATACGCTGTTCGGCTATCCGGGCGGAGCGGTGCTGCCGATCTACGACGAGATCTTCCAGCAGGAGAAGGTCCGCCACATCCTCGTGCGCCACGAGCAGGGCGCCGGCCATGCTGCCGAGGGCTATGCGCGCTCGACCGGCAAGCCGGGCGTCTGCCTCGTCACGTCCGGTCCCGGCGCGACCAACATCGTCACGCCGCTCACCGACGCGCTGATGGATTCGATCCCGATGGTCGTCATCACTGGCCAGGTGGCGACGCACCTGATCGGCAACGACGCCTTCCAGGAGTGCGACACCGTCGGCATCACCCGGCCGTGCACCAAGCACAACTGGCTGGTGAAGCGCATCGAGGACCTGCCGCGCATCCTGCACGAGGCCTTCTACGTCGCCACCAGCGGCCGTCCGGGCCCGGTGGTCGTCGACATCCCGAAGGACATCCAGTTCACCCGCGGCGTCTATACCGGCCCGAAGAACGTCGTCCACAAGACCTACCGCCCGAAGGTGAAGGGCGACCTGTCCGCCATCCACGCGGCGGTCGAGCTGATGGCGCACGCCAAGCGGCCGGTCTTCTACACCGGCGGCGGCGTCATCAATTCCGGCCCGGCGGCGAGCCAGCTCCTGCGCGAGCTCGTCCGGCTGACGGGCTTCCCGATCACCTCGACGCTGATGGGTCTCGGCGCCTTCCCGGCTTCCGACCGGCAGTGGCTGGGCATGCTCGGCATGCACGGTACCTATGAAGCCAACCTCGCGATGCACGACTGCGACGTGATGATCTGCGTCGGCGCGCGCTTCGACGACCGCATCACCGGCCGCCTCGACGCCTTCTCGCCGAACTCCAAGAAGATCCACATCGACATCGACCCGTCCTCGATCAACAAGACGGTGAAGGTCGACGTGCCGATCGTCGGCGACGTCGCCCACGTGCTCGAGGACATGGTCCGCCTGTGGCGCTCGGAGGCACACGTCGCCGACCGCAAGGCGCAGGAGCGCTGGTGGAGCGAGATCGACGGCTGGCGGGCGAAGAAGAGCCTCGCCTACCAGCGCCGCCGCGACGTCATCATGCCCCAATACGCCGTCGAGCGGCTCTATGCGCTGACGCGTGACAAGGACGTCTACGTGACGACCGAGGTCGGCCAGCACCAGATGTGGGCGGCGCAGTTCTTCAAGTTCGAGGAGCCGAACCGCTGGATGACCTCCGGCGGCCTCGGCACCATGGGCTACGGCCTGCCGGCGGCGATCGGCGTGCAGCTCGCCCATCCGGGCAGCCTCGTCGTCGACATCGCCGGCGACGCCTCGGTGCTGATGACCATGCAGGAGATGTCGACGGCGGCGCAGTACGATCTGCCGATCAAGATCTTCATCCTGAACAACCAGTACATGGGCATGGTGCGACAGTGGCAGCAGCTCTTGCACGGCAACCGGCTGTCGCACTCCTACACCGAGGCGCTGCCGGACTTCGTCAAGCTCGCCGACGCCTATGGCTGTCACGGCATCCGCTGTGAAAAGCCCGACGAGCTCGACGACGCCATTGGCGAGATGATCTCGGTGAAGCGGCCGGTGCTGTTCGACTGCCGCGTCGCCAATCTCGCCAACTGCTTCCCGATGATCCCGTCGGGCAAGGGGCACAACGAGATGCTGCTCGGCGAGGAGGTCACCGACGAGGACCTCGCCGATGCGATCGACGACGCTGGCAAGATGCTGGTTTGAGGGCGATCCGATGCTGATGAAGGTGGAAGAGAAGAAGAGCCCGATGCGCGCCCCCGATCCGAGCGAGAAGCACACTTTGTCCGTCGTCGTCGACAACGAGCCGGGCGTGCTTGCCCGCGTCATCGGGCTGTTCTCCGGCCGCGGCTACAACATCGACAGCCTGACGGTCTCCGAGACGCAGCACGACAAGCACGTCTCGCGCATCACCATCGTCACCACCGGTGCGCCGATGGTGATCGAGCAGATCAAGAGCCAGCTCGCCCGGCTGGTGCCGGTGCACCGGGTCGCCGACCTCACCGTCGGCGGCGCGGCGATCGAGCGCGAGCTCGCGCTCGTCAAGCTGATCGGCCGCGGCGAGGCGCGCGTCGAGGCGCTGCGGCTGGCACAGGCCTTCGCGGTGAAGACGGTGGACGCGACGCTCGAGTCGTTCGTCTTCGAGATCACCGGCCTGACCGACGAGATCGACCGCTTCATCGACCTGATGGCGGCGCTCGGCAAGGTGGAGGTGTCGCGCACCGGCATCGCGGCCATCGCCCGCGGTGCCGAGGGGCTGTAGTCACCGAAGATGCCGAAGACGCCGGCCCGCGCCACCCAGGCGCGGGCCGCGTTGCTTCGTGGCGCGTGCCGGCTTAATACGCGCGCGTGAACTTCCGAGCCGGCGGCCGCCGGTCCTCCACCCACCGAGCCTTCAAAACTCCGCCCAAGCAAGGACAGAAAAGCGATGCGCGTCTACTACGATCGGGATGCCGACCTGAACCTCATCAAGGGCAAGAAGGTCGCCATCGTCGGCTACGGCAGCCAGGGCCACGCCCATGCGCTCAACCTGAAGGACTCGGGCGTCAAGGAGGTGGCGGTGGCGCTGCGTCCGGGTTCCCCCACGGCCAAGAAGGCCGAGGCCGCCGGCCTGCCGGTGATGAGCCCCGCCGACGCCGCCAAGTGGGCCGACGTGGTGATGATGCTCACCCCCGACGAGCTGCAGGGCGACATCTACCGCGAGAGCCTCGCCCCGAACATGAAGCAGGGCGCCGCCCTCCTCTTCGCGCACGGCCTCAACGTCCACTTCAACCTGATCGAGCCGCGCGCCGACCTCGACGTGCTGATGGTCGCCCCGAAGGGCCCCGGCCACACCGTGCGCTCGGAGTACCAGCGCGGCGGCGGCGTGCCCTGCCTGATCGCCATCGCCCAGGATTCCTCCGGCAACGCCCACGACCTCGGCCTCTCCTATGCGAGCGCCATCGGCGGCGGCCGCGCCGGCATCATCGAGACGAGCTTCCGCGAGGAATGCGAGACCGACCTGTTCGGCGAGCAGGTGGTGCTCTGCGGCGGCCTCGTCGAGCTCATCAAGGCGGGCTTCGAGACGCTGGTGGAGGCCGGCTACGCCCCCGAGATGGCCTATTTCGAGTGCCTGCACGAGGTGAAGCTGATCGTCGACCTCATCTACGAGGGCGGCATCGCCAACATGAACTACTCGATCTCCAACACCGCCGAGTTCGGCGAGTACGTCACCGGCCCGCGCATCATCACCGATGAGACGAAGGCGGAGATGCGCAAGGTGCTGAAGGACATCCAGTCGGGCAAGTTCACCCGCGACTGGATGCTCGAGAACAAGGTCAATCAGACCTCGTTCAAGGCGACGCGCGCCGCCATGGCCGCCCATCCGATCGAGGACGTCGGCTCCCGGCTTCGCGACATGATGCCGTGGATCAAGGCGAAGGCGCTGGTCGACAAGACGAAGAACTGAGCCGCCGATCGCCGCGGCCGGGGCGCCCCAGGGCAGCCCCGGCCCGGCCGCGGATTGACCGCATCCGTCGCCGGCGGCGGCCGTCACACGAAATACATGGCGCGCGCCTATCCCACGCAGATGCAGTATGGGGGGACGTCTGCCATGAATACGTCTACGGTTGCGGATCCGGCACAGACGGCCGACGCTGGCCACGGTAAGGACCACGGCCAGCACTCGCGATTCGATAGCCGGCCGAGCCCCATCACCATTGCCCTGTTCCTGATGCTGCTCGGCGGCGGCATCGTCTACATGGTCTACTCCGTCTATTCCGACGTGGCGGGGACTGGTGCCGGCTTCCCCGGCTATGTCGCCTTCCTGCTTCTCGGCCTGGCGTTGCTGATCGCGCTCGGCTTCGAGTTCGTCAACGGCTTCCACGACACCGCCAACGCGGTCGCGACGGTCATCTACACGAACTCGCTGAACCCCAATGTTGCGGTGATGTGGTCGGGGCTGTGGAACTTCCTCGGCGTGCTGCTGTCGTCCGGCGCCGTCGCTTTCGGCATCGTCTCGCTGCTCCCGGTGGAGTTGATCCTGCAGGTCGGCAGCAAGGCCGGCTTCGCCATGGTGTTCGCGCTCCTGATCGCCGCGATCATCTGGAACCTTGGCACCTGGTATATCGGCTTGCCGGCCTCGAGCTCGCATACGCTGATCGGCTCGATCATCGGCGTCGGCCTCGCCAACGAATTGATGGCGACATCCGGCGCGGCGACGAGCGGCGTCGACTGGGACCAGGCCGCCAATGTGGGCAAGGCGCTGTTGATCTCGCCGGTTGTCGGCTTCGTCGCCGCGGGCCTGCTCCTGCTCGCCGCCAAGGTGCTGATCCGCAACAAGGCGCTCTACGAGGAGCCGCAGGGCAACAAGCCGCCGCCGCTGTGGATCCGCAGCCTGCTGATCCTAACCTGCACCGGCGTCAGCTTCGCGCACGGCTCGAACGACGGCCAGAAGGGCATGGGTCTCATCATGCTGATCCTGATCGGCACCGTGCCGACCGCCTACGCCCTCGACCGCGCCGTTCCGGACTCCTATGTCCCGCAGTTCCAGCAGGCCACGCAGGCCGTGCAGACGGCGCTGCAGCCGCTCACCGCCGGTGTCGCGGTTCCGGCTGATCCGAAGGCCGAGGTGCAGCAGTACGTCGCCTCGCACATCCTTGTCCCCGAGACGGTCGTCGCCCTGTCGGCGATGATCACTTCGATCGAGCAGCAGATCGTCAGCTACGGCCAGCTGAACAAGCTGCCGGCCGATGCCAGCACCAACGTGCGTAACGAGATGTATCTCGCCTCCGAGACCATCCGCCTGATGCTGAAGGCGGGCAATCCTGCCTTCGACGCGACGCAACTCGCCGCGCTGAAGGCGTACCGCAGCAGCCTCGACGAGGCGACGAAGTTCATCCCGCTGTGGGTGAAGATCGTTGTGGCGATCGCGCTCGGCCTCGGCACGATGGTCGGGTGGAAGCGGATCGTCGTCACCGTCGGCGAGAAGATCGGCAAGACCCACCTGACCTACGCCCAGGGTGCCTCGGCCGAGCTCGTGGCGATGGCAACGATCGGCGCGGCCGACGTCTACGGCCTGCCGGTCAGCACCACGCACGTGCTGTCCTCCGGCATCGCCGGCACCATGGCCGCGAACGGCTCCGGCCTGCGCTTCGCGACCGTCCGCAACATCGCGATGGCGTGGATTCTCACCCTTCCGGCCGCGATCATGCTCGCGGGCGGCCTCTACTGGCTGCTCTTGCAGGCCCTCTGACCGGCCTTTCGCGGCAAAGGCGGCCGTCTCGCCGGCCTCAGCCGGCGGCGCCCTCGGCGGCGCCGCTGGTGTCGAGCGTCAGCGGGAAGGAGAGGCGGACGCGGGTGCCCCGGTCGACGGGATCGAAGACGATCTCGAGGCCGAGCTTGGCCGCCATCGCCGCGACGATGCGCCGGCCGAGGCCGGTCGAGCGCGGCGCGCCGTTCGAGTCGAAGCCGACGCCGTCGTCCTCGACGACGAGGTCGCAGAGCCGGCTCTCGCGGCACCCGAAGCGCACCCGCACCGGGCCGCTGCCGTCGGGATAAGCGTATTTCTGGGCGTTCAGGATGAGCTCGGTGACGACGACGCCGAGCGCCACCGCCCGGTCCGGCTCGATCTCGATCGGCTCGGCCTCCACGGAGATCATCGCCGCCGAGCGCTCGGCATGGCCGGCAAGACGGATGTCGGAGACGAGCGAGCCGAGATACTGGTCGATGCCGACCGTGTGCACCTGGCCCGAGGCGTAGAGGCGGCGATGCACCTGCGCCACCGCGATGACGCGGTTGCGCGCCTCGGAGAGCGCGTCCCGGATCTCCTGGTTGCTCGCGGCAGCGGACTGCAGTTGCAGCAGGGCTGCGATCAGCTGCAGGCTGTTGCCGACGCGGTGGTTGACCTCGTTCAGCAGCACCGCCCGCTCGCTGGCGAGGGCCTCGAAGCGGTCGCGCGAGGCGCGCAGTTCGGTTTCGGCGGCGTCACGCTCGCGGCGGACGCGCACCGTCTCCAGCGCGCCGTCGATCGCGGCCTGCAAGAGTTCGAGGAACTCGCCCTGCACGTCCTTGACGACATAGTCGACGGCGCCCGCCTTCAGGGCGGCGACGGCGACGCGCCCCTCCTGGGTTCCGGTGACGTAGACGACCGGCGGCGGATCGGCCATGGCGCGCACGGCGGCGAGCGTCGCGAGCCCGTCGCGGCCGGGCATGTAGTGGTCGAGGGCGATGACGTCGACGTCGCCCGCCTCAATGCGGACGATGCCCGTGTCGCCGTCGGGGGCGGTCTCCACCTGGAACCCGCGCCGCTCCAGGTGCTTCTGCACCAGCCGCGCCAGGCCGGCGTCGTCGTCGATGTAGAGGACGCGCACCGCCCGATCGCCCATCACTCCGCCTCGGGGACCTGGATCACCGCGAAGAACAGGCCGAGCTGCCGGATGGCGTTGGCGAAATTCTCGTAGTTGACCGGTTTCGTCACGTAGACGTTGCACCCGAGATCGTAGCAGCGCTGAATCTCGTGTTTGTCGTCGGTGGTGGTGAGGACAACCACCGGAATTCGCTTCAGGTGTTCGTTCTCCTTCACGCGCTTCAGGATGTCGATGCCGGTCATGTCCGGAAGGTTGAGGTCGAGCAGGATCAGGAGCGGCTTGCCGCGGTTGACGATCGCCGTGCCGTCGACGCCGAACAGGTAGTCGATCGCACCGGTACCGTCCCGGAACGGCACGATCTCGTTGTTGACGCCGGCACGGCGGATGTTCTTCTCGATGAGGCGCGCGTGGCCCTCGTCGTCTTCGATCATGACGATGGTGACGGGAACGGTCATCCCGGTTCCTCCTGCAGGCGTTCGTGGGTCGGCGGCAGCCAGCGCCGCGGCAGGCGCACCGTGAAGGTCGTTCCCTTGTTCAAGTCTGATCGCACCGTGATGGCACCGCCGAGGCGCCGCACCAGCGTCTTGACGTGGGCGAGGCCGATGCCCTCGCCCGGCTGGTCCTGCGTACCGGCGCGCCGGAACAGCTCGAACACCCGCTCGAGATCGCGTGCGTCGATCCCCCGACCGTTGTCGGCGACCTCGTAGACGACCGAGCGTCCGTCGAACCGGCCGCTGATCTCGACACGGGCCGGCACGTCGCGGCGGCGGTACTTGATGGCATTGTCGATGAGGTTCGTGAAGACCTGCTCGAGCGCCAGCCGGTCGGTCTCGAGCGAGGGCAGGGAGCCGATCGAGAGGCTGGCGTCGATCTCCTGCAGGCGATGGGCTAAGGAGGCGCCGATCCCTTCGACGAGGGCCTTGGCGTCGATCACCTCCGGGCGGAACTCGCGCCGGCCCTCCCGCGACAGCCGCAGGATGGCGTTGATCAGCCGGT
Organism: Pseudoxanthobacter soli DSM 19599; assembly: GCA_945898215.1. Taxonomy (GTDB): domain Bacteria; phylum Pseudomonadota; class Alphaproteobacteria; order Rhizobiales; family Segnochrobactraceae; genus CAMDHY01. Next base: position 75,677 of record CAMDHY010000002.1, read on the forward strand.
CCATCTTGTCGATCGACGACTTGATGAAGCCGAGCGCCTCGGTGAAGTCGGCAGCGAGTTCGGTATCCGCACCGGCCTCGTCGCCGGCCTGGGCGCGCAGCCGCTCGAGCCGCACGAAGACGTCGTCGCGCAGCGCCTCGAGTTCGCTGGTGAAGCCCATGATGTTGACGAGCGGGGCGCGCAGGTCGTGGCTGACGATGTAGGCGAAGCGCTGGATCTCGAGGTTCGCCTCGCTGAGGTCGGCGGTGCGCTCGGCGACGCGGGCCTCGAGGTCGAAGTTGGCGGTCGCCAGCGCAGCATGGGCCTCTCCCAACTGTCGCGTGGCGCGGCTGACGAGGTAGAGCGCGAAGGCGGCGACCATGAGAATGATGAGGATGCCGGCCACCGTCACCACGATGAGCGCCAGGCTCGACAGCCTCGCGGCCTGCGATCGGTCCGAAAAGTCGCGGCGTTCGATCTCCCGCATCGCCTCGAAGCCGTCGGCGATTTCTTCCATCAACGCCTCGCCGCGGCCGCTGCGGACCAGCGCCAGCGCCGCCGCGGCATCGCCCGCCTGCACGAGTGCCACGGTCTCGGCGAGCTCGGTGAGCTTCGCATCGATCGTCGGAGTGAGGGCCTCCAGCCGCTGGAGCTGTTCGGGATCGTCGGCCAGCACCTCCCGCAGCCGCTGCGTCGCCGGTACCACCAAAGCAGCCGATGCCTGATACTGCTCAAGCATCCTTGGCTCGCCGGTGAGGAGATAGCCGCGCTGGAAGCTCTCCGTGCGGCGGACGCGAGCCTGCTGGGTGGTCAGGTCATACTGGACCTGGACGCTGGCGGCGGCGACCGCCGCATCTTCCTGCGACTTGAAGACGAGCCAGGCGGATGTGGCTGCGATTGCCGTCAGCACCAGGAATCCGGCCAGCATGAGCAGCGGCTGACCGGTGTACCAGTGCGGCTTGTAGGTGATGGCGAGTGGCAACAGGGGGGGTCCGTGACGAGAGGGGAAGCAAGCACGCCTACCCTCGCCGACGACCGGTCACCCGGCGCCCCGACACGGCGTCTCGTCCTCCCGATCGCAAACCCTCGCCGCAAGCAAAAGGTTCCCGCCCGGCGAAAGTTTTTCGACGCGCCGCGCGCCCTGTCGCCGCAGGGCGTTACCGCTACCCTTCCTTCCCCGCGGCCGCTTCTCAGGCGCTGCGGTCGAGGGCCTGGCGTGCCGCAGAGCGGTGGTCCTCGGTGATGTGCGCCCTGATGACGCCGAGCACGCCGAGCAGCACCGTCACGTCGTCGGTGAAACCGATGCCGGCGAGGAGATCGGGGACCATGTCGACCGGCATGACGAAATAGGCGATGGCGCCGAGCAACATCGCCCGCACCCGGAACGGCGTGCGCCGGTCGAGGGCGCAGTAGTAGGCCGCGACCAGTTCCTCGGCGAACGGCACGTGGCTCGCGGCCCGCTTCATCGTCGTCCAGAAGCCACGGCGGACGCGCCGCTCGTTGGCATCGAAGCGCGCCTCGTGCGCGGAGCCGCCATAGGCAGTGTCGGCGTCGAAGTCGTCACCGGGATAGGTGGCGGAGGCGGACGGGCGGGGCATCGCGGTTCTCTCTCCCTGGCCCGCACAGAACGCTGCGCGGCCGGCGTTGGTTCAGATCGCAGATGGTCCCGGCCGCCCTGTGGTGCAAGAGGCCCGCCCGGGCGGCACGCGGCGGCGCGAAAGCCGCGCCCCTCGTTGGCGCCGCCGCGAGCCGGGTGCTACGAGTTTCCGCGCCACCCAGTCGCCTGAGGCGTGGATGGCCACCAGCGAGGACGACGATGAGCCGACGCGACCCCGCTTCGCCCGCCACCCCGCCGGCCGTCGCGGCGGACGATGGCGACGGCCGGATCGGCGTGCTGTTCGTCTGCCTCGGCAACATCTGCCGCTCGCCGCTGGCGGAGGGCGCGTTCCACCACGCCGTTGCCGCCCGAGGGCTCGGGCACCGCTTCCGGATCGATTCCGCCGGTATCTCCGACTTCCACGAGGGCGACCCGCCGGACCGCCGCGCCATCGCGGTCGCGGCGGCGCGCGGCCTCGACATCTCCGGCCAGCGCTCGCGGCCGGTGCGGCCCGGCGACTTCGTCGCCTTCGACTGGATCCTCGCGATGGACGGGTCGAACCTCACCGCCCTCGATGCGGCGGCGCCCGACAACGCGACGGCCCACGTCGGTCTGCTGCTGGAGGTGGCGGAGGGGCGGGCGAAGGCGGTACCGGACCCCTACTACGACGGCCCGGCGGAGTTTTCGGCGGTGCTCGACACGGTGAGCCGCGCGGCGGAGCGGCTGCTCGACCGGCTGCTCGGCGAGCCTCAGGACGGGCGGGCGGCGCCGGCGCCGAAGCGGCGCTCGACGTAGGTCTCGACCATCGCCTTGAACTCGGCGGCGATGGTCGGCCCGCGCAGCGTCGCGGCCTTGGCGCCGTCGATGAACACCGGCGCCGTCGGCGTCTCGCCGGTGCCGGGCAGCGAGATGCCGATGTCGGCGTGCTTGGACTCGCCCGGTCCGTTGACGATGCAGCCCATCACCGCGACCTTCATCGTCTCGACACCGGGATAGGTCTCCCGCCACACCGGCATCCGCTCGGTGAGGTGGGCCTCGATCTCCTTGGCGAGTTCCTGGAACACCGTCGAGGTCGTCCGCCCGCAGCCCGGGCAAGCGGAGACGACCGGCACGAAGGCGCGGAAGCCCATCGTCTGCAGCAGCTCCTGGGCGACCTTCACCTCGAGCGTGCGGTCGCCGCCTGGCTCGGGGGTCAGCGAGATGCGGATGGTGTCGCCGATGCCCTCCTGCAGGAGCACGCCGAGGGCGGCGGAGGAGGCGACGATGCCCTTCGAGCCCATGCCGGCCTCGGTGAGGCCGAGGTGGAGCGCGTAAGGCCCGCGGCGTGCGAGCTCGCGATAGACCGCGATCAGTTCCTGCACCTGGCTGACCTTCGCCGACAGGATGATGCGGTTCGCCGGCAGCCCGATCTCCTCGGCGCGCTCGGCCGACAGGATCGCCGAGCGGACGATCGCCTCGCGCAGCACCGCCGGGGCGGGCAGGGGCGCCGCGGCGGCGGCGTTCTCGTCCATCAGCAGGGTGAGGAGCTCCTGGTCGAGCGAGCCCCAGTTGACGCCGATGCGGACCGCCTTGTCGAGCTTCGCGGCGAGCTCGATGATCGACCCGAACTGGCGGTCACGCTTCTCGCGGAAGCCGACATTGCCCGGGTTGATGCGGTACTTGGCGAGCGCCTCGGCGCAGGCCGGGTAGTCGGCGAGGAGCTTGTGGCCGACATAGTGGAAGTCGCCGACGAGCGGCACCGGCAGCCCCATGTGGGCGAGCCGGTCGCGGATCACCGGCACGGCGGCGGCGGCCTCCGGCCGGTCGACGGTGATGCGGACGATCTCGGAGCCGGCGCGGGCGAGCGCGGCCACCTGCCGGACGGTCGCCTCGATGTCGGCGGTGTCGGTGTTGGTCATCGACTGCACGACGATCGGCGCGCCGCCGCCGACCATGACGCCGCCGACGTCGACGGCGACGCTCTCGCGTCGTGGTGCCGGGCCGGCCACAGTCGGGCGGGCCTCGGCGGATGCGGCGAAGTCTGCGACGGGCGTATGAGCGGTCATCGGCCTCGGTCCGGCGTCCCTCCCGAAGGCGTGCCAGAGGGGCCGGGCGGCGTCAACCCGGGTAGCGTCAACCGCGCTTGACGCGCGCGTTGACGAACAGCAGCCCCAGCACGACGAGGACGGCCGCCACCACCAGCGACCACGTCAGCGGCTCGCCGAGCAGCAGTACCCCGAAGGCGACGCCGAACAGCGGCGTCATCGATGTCGCCGCCTGCAGCGGCCCGGCCGGATGGCGGCTGACGAGGCGGAACCAGAACACGAAGGTGACGAAGGCGACCCAGACCGTCTGGTAGGCCATCCAGCCGATCGCCTCGAGCGACACCGGCAGGACGATCTCCTCGCCGAGCAGCGCCGCCGCCGTCCACGCCATCGCGGCGGAGACGACGAGCTGGTAGAGGATCACCTTCTCGGGCGGGGCGGTGCGCAGGCGGGTGCCGCGGATCATCAGCGTCGTCGCCCCCCACAGGGCGCCGCCGGCGAGGCAGAACAGGTCGCCGACGATGCTCGCGCCGCTCGCCCCCGGCACCGGAACGCCGAGCGCCACCGCGACGCCGGTGAACGACAGCGCCAGCCCCAGCCACTGCACGCGCCGGAGCCGCTCGCCCGGCAGCAGCCAGACGGCGCCGAGCGCGACGAAGAAGGGCGCGGTGTAGAGGAAGACGACGGAGCGGCTCGCCGCCGTCCACGACAGCCCGAGATCGATCAGCAGGAACTCGGCGCCGAACAGGAGCCCGATGCCGAGGCCGTAGAGGATCGTGCCGTCCGGCCGGAACACCGGCACGCCGCGCGCGAAGGCGTAGGCGAGCATCAGAAGCGCGCCGCCGGAGGAGCGGATCGCCATCTGCGTCATCGGCGGGATCTCCGCCATCGCGAGCTTGATGCCGGCCTGCTGCAGCCCCCAGCTGGCGCACAGCATCACGAGCAGCGCGATCACCGACGCGTCGAAGCTGCGGGCGGGCCGCAGGGCGGAGGTGGGCATGGGTGATCCGGGCGGGAGAAGGCGGGGAGGGGAGACGGCGGGCGCCGCGGCGCGTCGGTCGGCCGGTGGTGCCTCAGTCGGGGTGCGGGGCCTCGGGTGCGTCGGCGCAGTGGCGGCAGACGCCGAGGATCTCGAGTGCCGCCGACCGCGGCCGGAAACCGGCCGGCGCGCAGGTGCGCTCGAGATCGATGCCGACCTCGTCGGCCGCCACCTCGCCGACCTGGCCGCAGCGGTCGCAGATGAGGAAGACGAGCGGGCGGGCGGCGTCGTGGTGGCCGGCGCAGGCGACGAAGGCGTTCAGCCGCTCGATGCGGTGGGCGAGGCCGTTCTCCGTGAGGAAGGACAGGGCGCGATAGACGGTGATCGGCGCCGGCCGCGGTCCTTCGGCGGCGAGGTGTTCGATGAGGTCGTAGGCGCCGACCGGGGCGTGGCTGCGGGCGAGCGCCTCCAGCACGCGGCGCCGGCCGGGCGACAGCGTCAGTCCGAGCGCCCGGCAGGTCGCCTCGGCCCGCGCCAGCGTGTCGGCGGCGCAGGCGTGGTGGTCGTGGCCGGCGGGCGGAAACATCGTCGCCACCGCATCTTCCGCGGCGTGGTCGCGCCCGCTGCTGTGGTCTTGGGTGTGGGGCCGGGGCGCCCCGGCCTGTCGTTCGCGCATCATGCAGATAGGATAGCACGGCCGCAGACGTCGCGTCGCTGCAGCGCAGCAGCTTCTGGCTCGCAGCGCAGCAGACGTTTACGATTGCCGATCGGCAAACCGCGGAGGGACGAGATGTTGAAGGGCAAGAACGCCGTCGTCACGGGATCGACGTCCGGCATCGGGCTGGCGATCGCCCGTGCCTATGCGTCGAAGGGCATGAACGTGACGATCAACGGTTTCGGCGACGCCGCCGCGATCGAAGCGGAGCGGGCGAAGATCACCGCCGACTTCGGTGTGCAGGCCGCCTATTCCGGCGCCGACATGTCCAAGGCCGCCGAGATCGCCCAGATGATCGCGGACGCCGAGAAGCGCTTCGGATCGGTCGACGTGCTCGTCAACAACGCCGGCATCCAGTTCGTCTCGCCGGTGGAGGAGTTCCCGCTGGAGAAGTGGGACCAGATCATCGCCATCAATCTCTCGGCCGCCTTCCACGCCATCCGGGCGGCGGTGCCGGGCATGAAGGCGCGCAAGTGGGGGCGCATCATCAACACCGCCTCGGCGCACGCTCTCGTCGCCTCGCCGTTCAAGTCCGCCTACGTCGCCGCCAAGCACGGCATCGCCGGCCTCACCAAGACCGTCGCGCTCGAGACCGCGCAGTTCGGCATCACCGTCAACGCGATCTGCCCCGGCTACGTCTGGACGCCCCTCGTCGAGAAGCAGATCCCCGAGACGATGAAGGCCCGCGGCCTCACCGAGGAGCAGGTCAAGAAGGACGTGCTGCTCGCCGCGCAGCCGACGAAGGAGTTCGTCACCGTCGAGCAGGTGGCCGCCTTCGCCTGCTTCCTCGCCACCGACGAGGCCGCCTCGATCACCGGCGCCATCCTGCCCATCGACGGCGGCTGGACGGCCGAGTAAGACCTGTCTCCAGAGCCTTCCCGACGACGGAACGGCGCCCCTTGGGCGCCGTTCGCATATCTCTCCGCCGCCCCGCACCCCGGATCTCGCTTCCATGACCGACACCCGCTTCGACGTGCTCTGCATCGGCAACGCCATCTTCGACGTGCTCGCCTCCGTCGAGGAGGACTTCCTCGTCGCCGAAGGCCTGACGAAGGGCTCGATGCGGCTCGTCGATGCGGAGGAATCGCTTCGCCTCTACGGCAGGATCGGCGCGGCGGTGCGCATTCCCGGCGGCTGCGCCGGCAACACCGCCTCCGGCGTCGGCTCGCTCGGCGGCCGCGCCGCCTTCGTCGGCAAGGTGGCGGCCGACGAGCTCGGCGACGCCTACGGCCACGACATGCGCGGCGCCGGTATCCACTTCGCCACGCCGGCGCTGAAGAACGGCGCCCCGACGGCGCGCTCGATCATCCTGATCACGCCGGACGGCGAGCGCACCATGAACACCTATCTCGGCGCCTGCCAGGAACTCGGGCCCTCCGACGTCGATTCGGCCACCGTCGAGGCGGCGGCGATCACCTATCTCGAGGGCTATCTGTGGGACCCGCCGGCGGCCAAGGAGGCGTTCCGGCGCGCCTCCGACGTCGCCCACGCGGCCGGCCGCCGCGTCGCCATCACCCTGTCGGATTCCTTCTGCGTCGACCGCTGGCGGCCGGAGTTCCTGTCACTGCTGCGCACCGGCACCGTCGACACGCTGTTCGCCAACGAGCACGAGCTGAAGGCGCTTTACGAAACCGCCGACCTCGACACCGCGATGGCGGCGGTGCGCGAGGACGCCGGGCTCGCGATCGTCACGCTCGGCGCTGCCGGCTCGATGGCGGTCACCCGCGACGAGACCCACCACGTCCGCGCCCATCCGGTCGACAAGGTCGTCGACCTCACCGGCGCCGGCGACCTGTTCGCCTCGGGCTTCCTCACCGGCCTCGCCCGCGGCCTGCCCCTGCCGGACTGCGCCCGCCTCGGCGGCATCGCCGCGGCGGAGTGCATCGGCCACGTCGGCCCGCGCCCGCAGGCGAAGCTCGCCGACCTCGCCCGCCAGGACGGCTTCGAGATCTGAACGCGCGCCCGGGATCACGGGGGCTGAAGACGCCGGTGGAGCGCGCGGCGCGCTGCCGCTAGGCTGGTCTTCGGCGGCGCGCGGGAGGCGCCGTGGGGGACGCAATCCCGATGCTGATCGAGCCTCGGACGTGGCGGGAGCTCTTCGAAGCCGTCCTGCAGATCAACGCCGCGAAGAGCGGCGGCGACTTCGCCGCCTCGGTGGTCGCCGGCATGCGGCGCCTGATCGCGGCCGACGTCACCGTGTTCCAGGTCTTCGACCGGGTCCGCGGCCGGATCATCACCGAGGCCGACCCGCCCGATCCGTTCACCGCCGAAGAGGTCGCCTACTACACGGCCCACTCCGAGGAGTTTCCGCTCGTCGCCTACTACGGCCGGACCAACGACCCGCAGGCGCGGCGCGTCTCGGACGTCGTCGATCTCGCCGCCTGGACGCAGTCCGCCTACTACCGCAGCTGCCTCGCCCGCCAGGACCTGCGCTACGGCCTCGCCCTGCCGATCGCCATCGACGCTGCGACGATCGTGGCGCTCTCCTTCAACCGGCGCGACACCGATTTCACCCTGCACGACTGTGAACTCCTCGACGCCTTCGCCCCCCACGTCCGCCTCGCCTTCGAGCGCCAAGACAACCCGTGGGGCGACAGGCGCCAGGAGGACGCAGAGCGCCGCCTGCAGGGTCTCGGCCTCACCCCGCGCGAGAGCGAGGTGCTGTTCTGGATGACCGAGGGCAAGCAGAACCGCGAGATCGCCGCGATCCTTGGCCTGCGGCTCGGCACCGTGCAGGACCACGTCGCCGCCGTGCTGGCGAAGCTCGGCCAGGAGAACCGCCACGCCGGCACGGTCTTCGCGATCGGCGTCCTCAAGGCGCGCTGAACACCCCCATGCGTGGGGATAGGCAGCGTCCGGCTTCGGTGTTAGGCGGCTGGCCGGGGGGAGCGGGCGCCGAGAGCCGAGAAGCGCGGGCCACTTCCACGTCTGCCGGGGAGCGCGTGCCACCATGAGCTTCAGTCCGGATGCCGAGCAGGCGATGAACCTGCTCGAGGGCTACTTCTACTGGAACGGCTTTCCGAAGCTGCTGGGCTGTCCCATCGAGACGGACTTCGGCAAGGCCGACATCGCGCTGGTCGGTCTGCCGCTCGCCGTCAACCCGATCGAACGGACGCAGTACCTCGCCCCGCGCGCCGTCCGTCACCGCTCCCAGGCCTATCATCGCGGCCACCGCGAATTCGGCATCAACCCGTTCGAAATCGCCCGGATCTACGACTTCGGCGACGTGCCGATCGCCACGCCGACCATCGCCGACCGGGCCGTCCTCGACATCGAGGCCTTCTATGCGCGGATGGATGCCGCTGGGGCGATCCCGTTCACGGTGGGCGGTGACCACGCCTGCACCCTGCCGGTGCTGCGCGCCATCGCGGGTGCGAAGTCCCGGCGGAAGGCGCCTGTCGGACTGATCCATTTCGATTCGCACACCGACAGCTACGGCGATTCCGCCGGCGTCCACTGCCATCCGGGCAACGGTTTCCGGATCGCGCTCGAAGAAGGCCTGATCGAGCCTGGGCGAACGGTGCACGTTGGCCTCAACGGGCCGATGGTCCATCCGCAGATGGACGACTTCTCGCGAACGGCTGGCTATCGCATGCTGTCGCTGCAGGAGATCGAGACGATCGGCGTCGCGGCGGCGCTGGCCGAGATTCGCAAGGTGATCGGCGACGGTCCGGTGTTCGTGACGATCGACCTCGACGTGCTGTCGCTCTCCGACGCGCCGGCGGTGGCCGATCCAGAGGCGGGCGGCCTCACCATCCGCGAGATGCTCCACCTCCTGCGCGGCTTCCGCGGCATGGATGTCATCGGTGGCGACGTCGTCTGCTTCGTGCCCCACCTCGATCCGTCGCAGGTCACCGCCCTCCACATCAGCGCCATGATGCACGACGTCGTGACGATCATGGCGGAGGGCGTCGCCCGGAAGCGCGCGGCGGGCGGCGGCGATGGCGCGGCCCGGGCCTGAGCATCCGACGCAGGCTCGCCTCGGCCGGGTTCGACTCGGCCTCGTCCTGCTCGCCGCGGCGGTCGTGCTGCCGGTGGCGGCGCTACTGTTCCCATTGGTCGGCCTGCCGTCCGCCGCGTCCAACCTCGCCGTCAGCCTGCTCGTCGCCGGGGCGCCGGAAATCCTCTGCCTCGTCGCCGTCGCGCTGCTCGGCCGCGCCGGCTTCGACGCCCTCGGCGGCCGCACCGTCCCGCGCTCGGCGGCGTCGGTGCGGGAGGAGAAGGTGCGCTACTACGGCGCCCTCCTGTATTGCGGCCTGAACACGCTGCCGATCGCCCTCTACGCCTACGTGCCAGCCGTGATGCCCGGCGGCACCGCCAAACTCGTCATCCTCGCCGTCACCGACCTCGGCTTCGTCCTCTCGGTGCTTCTGGCCGGCGGCCAGTTCTGGGAGAAGTTCCGCCGCCTGTTCGTCTTCGAGCCGGACTGGCCTGCGGGTTCCTGACGACCTTCCCCGCCGGGGGCCGCTACTGCGGTGCGGCGTGGTCGGCCGCGAGGTGGGCGCGCAGCGGGTCGCCCCAGACGGGCGACGACAGGTCGCGCAGCATCACGTGCAGGTGGTTCGCCCACGGCACCCGCACCGAGCTCACCGAATACTGCGGGGTCTGCAGGAGCTCGATCAGCAGCGGCCCGAGCCGGATCGAGGAGAAGTGCTGCGAGCCCGGATCGGCGAGGTCGCCGCCCGCCCAGGTGGCGACGACGGAGCCCGCGCTGAGGGCCGCCTCGAGGCGGTTGCGATAGCTCGCGGCGACAGTGGGGTGGAGCGTGACGATCAGCTCCTCGTAGAGCGACGCGAGGGCGCGGCGCGCCGCCGGCGGCAGCTCGTCGGCCAGCGCCCGGACGTGCGGGCCGGCGGCAATCTCCTCGGTCGGCGGGTCGACGGCCAGCGCCGCCAGCATTTCCGCCGTCGGGGTCTGGTTGAGCAGCGGCGGCCGCTGCTGATAGCCGGCCGGGGTCCGATGGGCTGCCACCCGCTGTGCCTCCGGCATGGCCCGCCAGAACGCCTTGGCGGCCGTCGTGATGCCGAGCCCGAGGCTCTGGCCCTGCTGCCAGGCGAGGGGGTCGTCGGGGCCGCCCGCGCCGGTCGGCGGCGGCACGATGATCGGATAGGCGCCGATGAACAGCGGCGTGCCGTGGATCTCCCAATGGTCGCCGACGCGAAGGAAGGTGAGGTTGACGCTGAGGTGGTGGCCTTCCAGGCGCAGCGACCACGTCGTCTCCGCGCCCGGCCGGCCGGGATCGCCGAACACGGAGACCGCGTAGTCCTCGAACTGGTTCCAGCGCGCGGCGAGGCCGGGCGGCGGCCACACCCAGTTCTCTTCTCCCGGGTTCATGCCGCCGATCGAGACCGCGTCCGCCACCGCCTTCGGAAGCTCGACGCCGGCGGCGGCCAGCAGGTCGAGCAGGGCGGCGAGCGACGGGGCTGCGGTAGCGGCGGGCAGCGTCCCCAGGGCGGTGCGGATCGCCGTCGGGCTCGCCGCCTCCTCGAGGGTGCCGATGAGGAGCTGGCGGTTGCGGACGGCGGTGATCGTGCCGTAGCCCTGCGAGCCGAGGGCGATGGCGAGCAGCCGCTCGAAGGCGGCGCGCTGCTCGAACGTCAGCCCGCCGATGGGCAGCCCCCAGCCCGGCACGCACCAGGCGAGCACGGCGCAGAAGGCGGGCGTCCGGCTGGCATCGCGGCTGGACGTGCGCTCCGAACCGTCGAGCGGGAACATCATCGCACGGCGCTGGCCCTCGTCGAGGCTGTCCCGGAAGTCGAGAAAAGCCGCGGCGGCGTCGTCAGCGGCGAGATCGATCGCGAATTGCCGCTGCTCGGGCAGCGGCGCACGCGTGCCCCCCAAATGATCGGCGCGGAACGAGAGGGAAGAGGGCTGCGATCCCGCCGGCGGGTGGTCGTCGTGGGCGGCTGCGAAGGGCGCCGCCAGGGCAAGAGAGAGAGAGCCGCGACGCCGAGTCTCGCGCCGACTGCGCGGCGGGTCCGCCCCCGGCGGCGTGCATCGATACCCATCGGATCCCCCGCTCCGGTGTTCTTTGTCCGCCATCTTGACGCAGTCGGGTGCGCGAAGCCAGCGAGCTGCGGTTGGCGTCCCCCCAGCGTTCCGCTGGCGAAACGCTCGGTTGCACCGACGCCGCTTCTGCAGACAGGGATGCCGGGCTAGCGTCCCGAGCCTCCCGCCCGGCGGATCGCCCTCCGTCCTGCGTACAGGCCGCAGGCATGCGCGATCGACCGGCGGGGTCCCCGATGTCAGAGTTCGCCTACAGGCACCTGTTCCGGGCGGGCTTGCCGCCGATCCCGCCGCCGGCGCCGGCGAAACCGCGCATCCTGATGAACTCCGGCCACAACGCGCCGGAACTGATTCCCTGCGAAAAACTCGCCGCCGCCGCCGAGCGCGTCATCCGTCGGGAAGGCACGGCCCTCGCCCGCTACTTCAGCGGCCCGCGGGCGCTCGGCCACGAGGGCCTGCGCCGGGTGCTCGCCGACATGATGCGCAAGACCCGCGGCATCGACGTCGGCATCGAGCGCATCCTCGTCACCTCCGGTTCCGGCCAGGCGATCGACCTCGTCGACTGGCTGTTTCTCACCCCCGGCGACGTCGTGCTCGTCGAGGAATTCACCTACCACGGCGCCATCACCCGCATGCGCCGCGAGGGGGCAGAGCTCGTGCCGGTCGCCATGGACGAGGAGGGCATCCGCGTCGACGCGCTGGAGCGGCAGCTCGAGCAACTCGCGGCCCGGGGCGTGAAGCCGAAGTTCCTCTACACCATCCCGACCGTCCAGAACCCCACGGGCACCGTGCTTTCGCTCGCGCGCCGCCGGGCGCTCGTCGACCTCGCCCGGCGGCACGCCCTGCCGATCGTCGAGGACGACTGCTATTCCGACGTCTTCTGGGGCGGCGAGGCGCCGCCGGCGCTCTACGCGCTCGCCCCCGATCAGGTGATCTACATCTCGACGCTGTCGAAGACGTTCGCGCCGGCGGTGCGCCTCGGCTACGTCGTCGCCGATCCCGACGTGCTGCAGCAGATCGTCCAGATGAAGCGCGACGGCGGCACCGGGCTCCTCGACCAGATGATCGTCGCCGAGTACTTCGCCGAACACCACGACGACCACCTCGCCGAGATCCGCGCGCGCCTCCATCACAAGATGAAGGTCACGGCCGAAACCGTCCGCAAGGAATTCGGCGTCAGCGCCGAGTTCACCGAGCCCGACGGCGGCATCTATCTCTGGGTGAAGCTGCCCGAGGCGGTCGACGGCCGCTCCTTCGCGGCGGCGGCGGCCAGGGAGGGCATCCTCTACAACATCGGCCAGGAGTGGGCGGCCGACGCCGAGCAGGGCCGCAACCGCATCCGCCTCTGCTTCGCGCTCACCACCGAGGACGAGATCCGCGAGGGCGTCGCGCGCATCGCCCAGCTCTGCTTCGAGGCGAACGGCGTGCCCGCTTTCCGCGACAACGTCGCCCGTGAACGACCACCGGCCGCCTGACCGGACGCCGCTACCCCGCCGGCGCCTTCGCCGGCAGGCCGAAGCGCTTGCGGATGCGCGCCTCGAGCTGGTCGCGCACCAGCCGGTAGGACTGTAGGATCTGCTCGCGCGAGCCGGTGGCGAGCGTCGGATCGGCGGTCGGCCAGTACTCCACCTCGAGCGCCTGGGTGCGCGTGAGATCCAGCACGCGATGGTGCGCCTCCGGGGCGAGCGTGATGGCGAGGTCGAAGTTGGTATCCTCGAGGTCTTCCAGCGTCTTCGCCCGGTGAGAGCCGATGTCGAGGCCGATCTCCGCCATCACCGCGGCGGTGAACGGGTCGAGGTCGCCGGGCCGGACGCCGGCCGAGCGCACGTACATCGAGCGCGGGAACAGGTGGCGGGTGATCGCGGCCGCCATCGGCGAGCGCACGACGTTCTGGCCGCAGACGAACAGCACCGCTCCCGGCCGCGCCGGCGGGGGAGCCGTCTCGGGCGCGTCGCCGACCAGCCTCTCAGCCCTTCCACTGCAGCGCGCAGATCAGCGTGAATAGCCGCCGCGCGGTGTCGTGGTCGACGTTGACCTTGCCGTCGAGGCGCTCGCGCAGCACCCGCGAGCCCTCGTCGTGGACGCCGCGCCGACCCATGTCGATCGCCTCGATCTGGCTCGGCGTCGCCGTGCGGATCGCCTGGTAGTAGCTCTCGCAGATCAGGAAGTAGTCCTTGACGATCTTGCGCAGCGGATTGAGCGACAGGATGTGGGCGGCCACCGGCGCGCCGGCCGCGTCGGTGATCTCCAGCATCAGCTTCTTGTCGAGGAGGCCGATCGACAGCTTGTAGGGCCCGCCGGCGTGGCCGGCGGGGCGGAAGTCGGCGTCCTCGACGAGGTCCCAGATCGCCGCGATGCGCTCATGCTCGACGTCGGGCGTCGAGCGCGCGATCGAGGCCTCGTCGAGGACGACGGCGGTCAGGCGGTAGCGGGGATCGCGGGCCTCGGGCATGGCCGGCAGACTGTCACAGGTTGACGCGGATCGCCACGGAGCGCGCGTGGGCTTCCAGCCCCTCGGCGCGGGCGAGCGCGATCGCCGCCGGGGCGAGCGCCCTGAGCCCCTCGCCCTCGCAGCGCAGGATCGAGGTGCGCTTCATGAAGTCGAGCACGCCGAGCCCCGAGGAGAACCGCGCCGAGCGCGCCGTCGGCAGCACGTGGTTGGAGCCGCCGACATAGTCGCCGATCACCTCCGGCGTCTGCCGGCCGAGGAAGATCGCCCCGGCATTGCGGACCCGCGCGCACAGCGGCTCCGGGTCGGCGACGGCGAGTTCGAGGTGCTCCGGCGCGATGCGGTCGGACAGCGCCACCGCCTCCTCGAGCGTGCGAAGCAGGATCACGGCGCCGAAGTCACGCCAGCTCTGGGACGCGACGGTGGTGCGCGGCAGCAGCTTCAGCTGGCGCTCCACCGCCGCCTCGACCGCCTCGGCGAGCGCGGCATCGTCGGTCATCAGGATCGACTGCGCCGCCGTGTCGTGCTCGGCCTGGGCGAGCAGGTCGGCGGCGATCCAGTCGGGGTCGTTCTCCCCGTCGGCGATGACGAGCACCTCGGACGGGCCGGCGATCATGTCGATGCCGACGGTGCCGAAGACGCGCCGCTTGGCGGCCGCCACGAAGGCGTTGCCGGGGCCGACGATCTTCGCCACTGGCCGGATCGTCTCGGTGCCGTAGGCGAGCGCCGCCACCGCCTGGGCGCCGCCGACGCGGTAGACTTCGTCGACGCCGGCGAGCCGGGCGGCGGCGAGCACCAGCGGGTTGATCACCCCGTCCGGCGCCGGCACCACCATGACGAGGCGGTCGACGCCGGCGACCTTCGCCGGCACGGCGTTCATCAGCACCGAGCTCGGATAGCTCGCGGTACCGCCCGGCACGTAGAGGCCGACCGCCTCGATCGCCGTCCAGCGGTGGCCGAGCTCGATGCCGAGGGCGTCGGTGTAGCGGTCGTCGGCCGGCTTCTGGCGGCGGTGGTGCGCCTCGATGCGGTCACGGGCGAGGGTCAGCGCCGCCATCGTCTCGGCGTCGACTTGGCCTGCGGCGGCGTCGAGCTCGGCGTCGGTGACGGCGATGCCCAGCGTCCCGAGGTCGACGCGGTCGAAGCGCTGCGACAGCGCGATCAGCGCCTTGTCGCCGTCCCGCCGCACCGCCGCGATGATCTCGGCGGCGGCGGCGTCGACCTCCTCCGACACCTCCCGCTTGGTGGCGAGGAAGGCCGAGAAGCGGGCTTCGAAATCGGGCTCGGCGGTCGACAGGCGGATCGCCACGGGCGGGCTCCAGGATGCTGGTCGGGACACGGCCGGCACACCCTAAGGGCGGCCGCGCCGTCTCCTTAGTCGGTTTCGGCGTGCGGGTGAATGCGGTCCGGCGCCCCGGCGGCAGCCGCTCGGGGCAACGCCCTAACCCCATCCTCGACCTGAACCCTCCCCCCTCGCGGGGGAGGTGGCCGGCGAAGCCGGCCGGAGGGGGGGGAGCCGCGAGTCCGGGCCAGGGAGAGGCCGCCGCCAAGCCAGCGTAGGGCGGGCCACCCGGCCCCGACGCCCGCCGCCCAGCCTCAGCCGGCCTCGTGAGCCGGCTTGGCGCGGGCCTCCCAGGCGGCACCGAGATCGGCGAGGCGGCCCTCGATGCACTCGACCTCCAGGCGCACGCCGCCGCCACCGGCGAAGGTCAGCACGACCGCGCCCGACGGCGCCTGCGCCGGATCGGCGGCGGGCTCGAAGGTGACGGCGAGCAGCGACAGCACCGCGTCTGGCACCTCGCGGCGGATGCGGCAAGTCTTGGCCGAGAGCACCCGGTCGAACTGCAGGGCGGCGCGCCGTCGCTCGCCGGTGCCGCGGTCGCCGCGCGGATCGGCCGCTTCCCAGGCGTAGCGGTTCATGACGAGGGCGAAGCGGCGCTCCGTCGGCGACCACAGGAGGTCGCCGACGCGCACGACCGCGTCCTGCACGTGCGCCGAGACGACCGCGAGGTCGTCGGCATCGAGCGCGGCGAGCTTGGTGACGGCGAGCTTGGCCTCGGGCATGGGGACGATCGTTCCGGGAGGGGCGGCGATACCGGCGGCACCGAGGGGGTCCACCGGCCCGCCCTACCTAGTGTCTCGAGGGGGCCGCTGCAATGTTCCGGCGCCGAGGCTCGAAGCGGAGGGGCGAGTGGTGGGGCTTGGAGGATGCGATGCCGGCCGCCGCTTCCCGCCGCTTCCCCCCGGTCGTACTTGCCAAACCGCGGGTTGCTTTCCTCGCCGCGGCACGACGACTAGCATCGACGCATAGGGGACGGGCTGCTGAAGTTGGGGCTGCTCCTCTGTACTCGAGGTCAGATGGGGCATTGGCCATCATGCCAAAATTGCTTGCCTGGGCGTTCGCCGCCTCACTGATCGTCTCCCCTTTTGCCGCGACAGCAGCGGAATTGCCAGACTACCTCTGGTCCACGAGGAGCTCGCAGCAACCACCGTCGACAAAGGACCTTGCGACGCGGGATGTGCTGCAGCTCAACACGACGATGTTCTCGCTCTACAAGAGCGCCAGCAGGATCTTCCACCGCAACATTCTCGACCGTCACCCTGTCGTTCTCGCCCTCTTCACGGGAGGCGGGGGGCGCATGATCCTCTACAGGCCTGGAGAGGAGCCCAGGGAGGCGCCGCCTGTTCCGGTCGCCTATCAGGTCCAGAAGTCGCTCGGACACAGCACGATGGCGATCTCCGCGGTCGTCCTGCCCTTCGTCGACCGTCCGGAGGACCGGAGCTGGGTGGCGCCCTTGCGCGCCTATCTGACGGAGATGCAGAGCGCCCTCGATGGCATCGACGTGGCGGACATGCCGAAGGAATGGCGCAAGAACTCCCGGACCATCCTCGAAAACAACATCGCGTTCCTGCAGGGCAGCCTGGCGGCGGGGGAAATCCGCTTCGATGCCGTGCAAGCCTTTGCCAAGGCGCAGGCGCCGCACCTGCGGAACGCCATCGCCTGGGCCGCCCAGACCCAAGTGAAACACTGGATGCAGGTTCTGGATGGCTGGCAGCGGGAGCTCGGCGGCAGCTTCGACGACGCCTTCGCCGCCAGCAACACGATCTACGTCACGCGCCAGAACAATATCCTCTTTTCGGTCCTCGCCCAGTATTTTGGTGCCGAGGCAATCAACGATCGCCTGATCCTCATCGAGACGACATCCTTCACCACGACACCGGAAGAATTGCAGGCGGCGCTGGTCCGCATTGTCGCGGATCGCGCGATCGGCGGTCTTTTCTTCGGTCACGACCGCCTGATGGATTTCGAGTTGATGGGCGGTGACGCTCGCCGCGCCATCGCCGCCGAGATGAGCCTGCGCGGCCGCGAGGCGATCCTGCCCCCTGAGGTTCCGTTCGGGTCCAGGCAGTGGCCCACTCTGATTTCCGGCGAGCCCGGGCCGGCATCGCTCCACGATCTCCGTTGACCGTCGAGGCTCTGTGTCACGCTCCGAAACTGGGGTCTCGCGCGGTAGGGTCGCGAGCTACTCGCGGGAGTTGCCGGACGGGAGCGTCGCGATGGGTCTCGCCTTCGTCTTCCAGGCTCTGGCGGCGACCTTGTTCGCCGTTGCCGCAGTGGCGGGTTTGGCGGCCTTGCTGCTGTGGTCTCCGTTCGCCGCCTTGTTTGGCCTGGTCTTCGCCGCCTTGCCCGCCGTCTTCGGTCTGTGCGCGTTCGTGGTGCTCCGCCGGTTCACGCCCGTCAGGGGTTGGATGGCGGTCCTCTGCGGCTTCCTGCTCGGCGCCGTTCCCGCCTTCGTCGTCGGCTTCTCCCCAGCTGCCGGCTTCGCATCCGCCAACGGCGTAGAGACCGTGATCAACGGTCGCTACACGCTGTGGGGCTGGTTCGGTCTTGTGAAGTCGGTCGTCCTCATCGGTGGCTTCGGGGCCATCGGTGGGCTGGTCTTCTGGCTGGTGATGCGGGCTGGCCCAGTGCTTCGCGGGCGGAGAGCGGAGACCTCGCTGGCGAGCGGGCTCGGGCGGTCGAGCATCTGGCTCGCTGCAGCGATCGTCGTGGTCGCCACGATGGCGTCCCTGCCCCTGATCGCCAAGGACCGCAGCTGCCACAACACCGGCCGCGACGAAGAGATCGTGGTGACGCCGCGCTTCTCTGCGGTCCTGGCCATCGGCCCCGACGACTGGCAGGATTTGGAAGGCGTCCTGCGGGCGTTCGCGGCGGCGGAGGGTTGGTCGCTGCGTTCGCAGTTCGACCCGCGCGGGACGCCGTTGGGGCAGTTTCACGCGACGCTGTGTACCGAGCCCGGCACGATGATCATGTTTATGAAAGACTTTTTGCCACCGGACGTCGCATCGCGGCTTCCTGGCGGGCACAATCTCAGGGTCACGGTCTATCAGCCGCGGAGCTTGGAGGGCTGGCAGGATCCAACGGCCGATCTGATGGGCCGGTTGGCGCAACGGTGGCCCGGACGACTAAGCTTCCTGGGGGAACGCGGACTGCCGGCGCCGCCTCCCGACTGGTTGCTTCCCCTATTGCCGCCGAACTGGGCCGCAGAAGCTGGTTCGTGAATCCGGGCGAAACGCCCTGCCCGCTGAGGTTGGTCGGGGCAGGAACGCCTTCGGATTCGGTTCGCCATCTAGGAGAATGGTACGGCTGCCTGGTCTCGAACCAGGGACCTTCGGATCCACAATCCGACGCTCTAACCAACTGAGCTACAGCCGCCCGTATGCCGGGCCGGGTGCTTCCGCGCCCGCCGACGAGCGCCGTCATAGGACCAACGGCGGGGCATTTCAAGCGCGGCGGGTCGGCGGATGCCGGTCGTCGCCGCATCGCCAACCGAGCGGCGCGGCATCGACGGCGCTGGCGGCTGGCTGCGACGCCAGAGGCCCTGCGTCGGCGCCCGATACGCCAAACGGCCGCCCGGAGGCGGCCGCGATGGCGTCGTTCGTCCAATCTTCCGGCGGCGGCCTGCGGGCCGCCGACCGTTCGATCGAGCCTCAGGCGACCTTCTGCAGGTCGCTGCTCGCCTTCTGGAAGTCCTTGCCGGCCTTCTGGAAGGCGTCCTTCATCGGCGCGCTGCTCTCGGCGGCGAGCTTGGAGGCGAGCTCCTGGAACTCCTTCGCCTGGGCGGTCATCGCCTCGAAGGCCTTGCGGGTGAAGGCGGTCTGCAGCTCGATCGCCTCGGACAGCGACTTCACTGCGAGCAGGTCGCGGGCGAAGGCGAAGGTGGCGTCGGAGTTCGCCTTGACGGTGTCGATCGCCTTCATGTTGAGGGTGACGACGCCCTTGCGGGTCGTCTCGTAGGTGTCCTCGAGAACGTCGGTCGCCTCTTCGGCGGCGGACTTCATCTTCTCGTAGGCGTCCTTGGCCTGCGCGACGCTCTTCTCGGCCATCTCGCGAACCGCCGCCGGCACTTCGACATTCGGCATCGACGGCATCGTCGGCATGGCGAACGGCTCGGCGGAGAGGGTCTCAGTGGCCTTCCTGGCGGCGGGCTTGGCAGGCTTGTCGGTCATCGGTCGGGTTCCTTCTCGAGATCGGCGCCGTCGCGAGGGACATGGGGGTCCGTACCGACGACATGAGACACGCCGGTTCGCCGCTGGCGGGCCGGGTCACGGCCTCAGCCGGCCGTTATCCACAAGATAGGACAGACTATCTCGCAATGCAACATTATATTGCACTGCACAATAATTTCTGGGCACCGGCGGGCTGGGGGCCGGCCGGTGGTGGCGCACACCGCCCGGCGATTGCCGCCGGATCGCGCAGCCGGGCCGGGCCAGACGGGCCGGGCCGGAGGGGCACCGCTGCCGGCCGGCGACCGCGGTCGCCGGCGGAGCGGCGGTCCTTCAGCGGCGGTCGGGGTTGGCGGCCTTCATCGCCTGGGCGGTGATGTCGCCGGCGGCCTTGGCGGTCGCCTCGCCGACGTGGCGGGCCTGTTCGGCCATCACCGCCATGCGCTCCTGCAGGTACTTCGCCTGCAGTTCCATCGCCTCCTGCACGCTCGTCGACTGCACCAGCCGCTGGGCGAGGCGGAAGGCGGCGGCGATGTTGTCCTCGGCGGCGGAGAGGACCTGCTCGTTGAAGTCGACAGCGCCGTCCTTGGCCTTCTTCGTCTGGGTGTCGACGGTCGTCACCGTCTTCTGGGCCGAGGCCATGAAGTCCTCGAAGGCCTTGCGGGCCTGGTCGACGGTGGTCTCGGCATAGCGCCGCATCTCCGGCGGAATCTCGAACTGCCCGGTCTTGTCGGTCGGCATGGCGATCGCTCCCTTGTCCCTCGTTGCGGGACCCGCAGGAGGGCCCCGCGAGCCCCACCGCCGGCGAGTGTCGCACGAACCGCCGCCCGGCGTTAACCACCGATCGAACCGCCGGCCCGCCGCCGGGCCGCGGCGATGGACCGGGGCGGATGCCATTGATATTACCATTCCCTTGACGATCGGCGGTCGGCGGCCTTTCGAACGGGGGTCGAGCGGGGGGAGTTGCGGGACCGTGCCGATCCTCGGTGTCGATCGTGATCGCTACCTGACCTTGACCGGCGTCGCCGGCATCGGGCGGCATCTGCTGTCGCACCGCGCCGTGCTCGTCGTCGACCGTGCCGGCACCGAACTCGTCTGGTTCAATCCCGTCGCCGCCCGCGCCCTCGGCATCGCCGGCCTCGACGACCCGCAGCCGCGCCGGGAGGCGCTCGCCTCCGCCCTGCTGTCGGCACTCCGTCGGCGCATCGCTGGCGGCTACTACCCGCGCGGCGGCCTCGAGCGCCTGCGTATCGAGGTCGATCTCGCCAGCCGCCCTCTCACCTGTCGCCTCGAGCCGGTGCGTCTGCCGGGCGGCGAGGCGGCGCTGCTCGTCGACGTCGTGGAGCCGCTCGGCGACAGCCCCGGTGATCCGGCCGCGGCGGCCTGCCGGCTGGTTGCCGGCGACGGCTTCGCGGCGGTGATCGAGCGTGGCGGCGCCGTGCGCGCCTCCGCCGGTTCGGGCGAGGCGGCGGGCGCCTTCGGCGGCGTCGCCGGCGCGCTGCGGGCGGCGGGCCAGCACCTGCCCGGCAGCCCGCGCGCACTCTCGCTCGCCGACGCCGCGACGCTGCTCGTCGTTCCCGCCCCCGAACCGTCCGACCGTCACGGCGCGCCCGGTCACGACCGCACCGCCGCGGCGCGGCGCGGCGAGGTCGCGGTCGGCGCACCCGGGCGATCGATGCCGCGGTGGGATGAGGCCCCGCCAGAGCTTCCACGCGCACAGCAGCCGTCCGCGCCACCGCGCGCTCCCGACTTCGATCTCGTGCCGGTGGAGGCCCCAACGGCCGCGCCCATCGCCGCCGCACCGCCTCCGGCGACCACGGCGCCGGTGCCGCCGACCGTCACGGCACCGCCGGTGCCGCCTCCGGCAGCCGCGCCTCCGACGGCGGCCGCACCGCCGGAACCGCTGACGCCGCCGGAGCCGGCTTTCCCACCGATGCCGCCGCCGCCGTCCGGCCGCCGCAGGACGCGGCGGTTCTCGTGGCAGATGGACGCCGCCGACCGCTTCACCTTCGTCTCGCCGGAACTCGTCGAGGAGGTCGGCGTCCGGGCGGGCGACGTCGTCGGCCAGACCTGGCGGCAGGTCGCCGACCGCCTCGGCTTCGACCGCGAGCGGCGGATCGACAAGGCGTTGGCGAGCCGCGCCGCCTGGAGCGGGCAATGGGTAGTATGGCCGGCCGATGACGGCTGGGCGGTGCCTATCGACTTCGCCGCCATCGCCACCACCGACGAGGCGGGCCGCTTTGGCGGCTTCCGCGGCTTCGGCCTCGTCCGCGCCGCCGAGGCGAAGGCGCCGCCGGATGCCGTCACCGCGCCGTCCGTCGAGCCCGACACGGCCGATGCACCACACACGGTCGAGGGTCCCGAGCCGGCTGCCCCGATCACCGTCGTGGCGGCGCCGTCCGCCAGCCCGCCGCCGGCCGCGCCCTCCGAACCGGCGCCGCTCCCCGCTCCGCCGCGGCCGGCGGAGATGGTCATGCCCTCGTCGCCGCCGGTCCCGTCGCCGGAGCCGGTGGCGGTGCCGGCGCCGCCGCCGCCGCCGCCGGAGCACGAGGCCCGGCCGCCGCCGTCGCCGCCACCGGCCGCCGTCAGCGGTCCTCCGCCGGTGTCGGACGGCGGTCTCGATCCGGCGCCCCGGCAGAGCGACCGTGGCGGCGCGGACCGCCTCAGCCGGCCGGAGCAGGAGGCGCTGCATCTCATCGCCGCCGCCCTCGGCGCCCGCATCGAGGGCGACGACCGGCCGTCGCCGGCCGCCGAGGAGTGGGACGCCGCCGAGTTCGACGAAGAGCCGTGGCCGGGCCGTCGTCCGGTCCCCGCCGGCAACGCGCCGATGCCGCCGCCCGTCGCGCCGCTGCGGCCGTCGCTCGGGCCACCGGCGGCGGCCGAGGACACCGACCTCATCGACCGCATGCCGGTCGGCGTGCTGATCTGCCGGGACGGCGACGTCGTCCACGCCAACCCGGCGGCGCTGTCGCTGCTCGGTCACGCCGATGCCGCCGCGCTGTCGGCCGCCGGCGGGCTTGGTGCGGTGTTCGCGGCGCCGACGCCCGAGGCGCCGGTGGAACGGCGCGTCGCGGTGGAGCGGGCGGACGGCACCCGCCTGCCCGTCACCGCCCGGCTGCAACGCGTGCCGTGGCGCGGCGCCCGCGCCCTGATGGTGGTGCTGTCGCCGGAGCCCGCCGGTGCCGAGACCCGGCCGGCCGAGACGGGGCCGGCCGCCGCGTCGCCGTCCGCCGGCGACCCGCCGCGGGGCGCCGTCGTGGCGGCGTTCGCCGAAGCGGTGCTGCTGGTCGACCGGCGCGGGCTCGTGACGACCGCCAATCCGGCCGCGGCCGCCCTGCTCGGCCGCCCGGTCGAGGAGATCGAGGGCGCGCTCGTCACCCACCTCGTCGCGCTCGACAGCCGGCTGCCGGTCGGCGCGGTGCTGGCCGATCTCTTTTCCGATCCGGCCGGAGCGGCGGCCCCGATCGAGTGCGAGTTCGTGGTGCTGCACCCGGAGCGAGGTCAGGTGCCGGTGGCGGCGGGCTTCGGCCGCCTCGCCGGCTCGCCGCCGCCGGGCTTGTGCATCGTGCTGCGCGACCTCACCCGCTTCCGCGAGACCGAGGCGGCCCTGACGCTCGCCACCCGCGAGGCGGAGCGGGCGAGCGCCCACAAGTCGGAGGTTCTGGCGCGCGTCAGCCACGAGATTCGCACGCCGCTGAACGCCATCATCGGCTTCGCCGAGGTGATGCTCGAGGAGAAGTTCGGGCCGCTCGGCAACGAGCGCTACCGCGAGTACCTGCGCGACGTGCGCGCCTCCGGCGCCCACATCATGAGCCTCGTCAACGACCTGCTCGACCTCGCCAAGATCGAGGCCGGCCGCGCCGACCTCGCGCCGGAGGCGGTGTCGCTGAACGAGGTGGTGCAGTCGTCGATCGCCTTGATCCAACCGCGTGCCAGCGCGGAGCGGGTGTTCGTGCGCTCGACGCTCGCCGCCGGCCTGCCCGACGTGCTCGCCGACCGCCGCGCCCTGCGCCAGATCCTGCTCAACCTCCTGTCGAATGCGGTGAAGTTCAACGCCGCCGGCGGCCAGGTGATCGTCTCGACCCGCCGCGACGAGGGCGGTGGTGTGTCGCTGCGCGTGCGCGACACCGGCATCGGCATGTCCGGCGAGGAGATCGCGCTCGCTCTCGAGCCGTTCCGCCAGGTGAACGGCGACCGCGAGGGCACCGGGCTCGGCCTGCCGCTGACCAAGGCGCTGGTCGAGGCCAATTCCGCGACCTTCTCGATCCAGTCGGCCCCGGGCCGGGGGACCCTCGTCGAGGTGCTGTTCCCGGCCGCGCGCGTGCTCGCCGCCTGACGGCAGGCGCTGCACCGGATACTGATAATAGAAGCATTCCAAAGTGTTGCCGGTTTTTGCCGGAGTTGACAGGCGGGCCGGGCGGTCGCTAACGACCGCTGAGGGTCGGCCGCCCCCGGGGTGGCGGCCGGCAGGACCGTCCATGACCGTTTCGTTCCGCACCGTCGAAGACCCGGCGAGGCCGCCGTCGGCGCCGCTCGGCGGGATCGACGCCGTGGCCGGCGGCACGACGCCCGCCCCCGTGCCGAAGCGGACCGGTCACGATGCCGGCATCGTCGCCCTGGTGATGGTGCTGGCGGCGCTTGCCGTGGCGCCGCTCCTGGCGCTCGCGGGCATCGCGGCGACGCCGGCGGAGGGCGTGTGGCGCCATCTCGCCACCACCGTGCTGCCGGGCGCCGTGGCGACGACGCTCCTCCTGATGCTCGGCGTCGGGCTCGTCACCGTCGTCGTCGGTGTCGGCACCGCCTGGCTGACGGCGGCCTTCAGCTTTCCCGGGCGGCGGCTGTTCACGTGGGCGCTGCTTTTGCCGCTGGCGGTGCCGACCTACATCGTCGCCTACGCCGCCGTCGAGGTGATGGACTTCACCGGCCCGCTGCAGACGGCGGTCCGCGCGGTGACCGGCGCCGCCACCCGGCGCGACTACTGGTTCCCGCAGGTGCGCACCCTGCCCGGTGCCATCGTGGTGATGGGGCTGGTGCTCTACCCCTACGTCTATCTATCCGCCCGCGCTGCCTTCCTGCTGCAGTCGGCCACCGCCATCGACGTGGCGCGGACGCTTGGCGCCGGGCCGGCACGGGTGTTCTTCCGCGTCGCGCTGCCGCTCGCCCGCCCGGCGATCGTCGTCGGGGTCAGCCTGGCCCTGATGGAGTGCCTGAACGACATCGGCGCGGTACAGTTCTTCGGCGTGCGCACCCTGACGGTGTCGATCTACGACACCTGGCTCAACCGCGGCAGCCTGGCCGGTGCCGCCCAGATCGCCTGCGCCATGCTCGTCGTCGTGCTCGCGCTGGTGCTGACCGAGCGCGGGGCGCGTCGCGGCCGCCGTTTTGCGGCCGCCTCGACCCGCCACGTGCCGCTGGTGCCGGTGCCGCTGACGGGCTTGCGCGGTACGCTCGCGGCCTTTGCCTGCGCCGTGCCGGTGCTGCTCGGCTTCGTGGCGCCGGCGGGCGTGCTGCTCTCCTCGGCGCTGCGGCGGACGGAGCAGCTCGCCGATCCGGGTCTGCACGCCGCCGCCTGGAACAGCCTGTCGTTCGCGCTGATCGCCGCCGCAGTCACGGTGGCGGCCGGCACGGCGATCGCCTATGCGGTGCGCCTGCAGCCGCGCAAGCTCGTGAAGGCGGCGGCGGCGGTCGCATCCGTCGGCTACGCTGTGCCGGGAACGGTGCTCGCCGTCGGCATCTTCGTGCCGCTCGCCGCCCTCGACAACGCCGTCGACGGCATGATGCGCCAGCTCTTCGGCCTGTCGACGGGGCTGCTGCTCGCCGGCTCCGGGGCCGGCCTCATCTACGCCTACGCGGCGCGCTTCATGGCGATGTCGGTGGGCTCGGTGGAAGCGGGGATGGCGAAGCTGTCGCCCCATCTCGACATGGCGGCCCGTACCCTCGGCCGCGGCGCGCTCGGCACGCTGCGGCGGGTGCTGCTGCCGCTGATGCGCCCGGCGCTCACCACCGCGGCGCTGCTCGTCTTCGTCGACGCCATGAAGGAACTGCCGGCGACGATCCTCCTGAAGCCCTTCAATTTCGAGACGCTGGCGACCCTCGTCTACGCCGCCGCCTCGCGCGAGCACTTCGAGGAGAGCGCTGTGGCGGCGCTCGCCATCGTGCTGGTCGGGCTGCTGCCGGTGGTGCTGCTGGCGCGCACCACCGCGGCAGTGCGGCGCTGATCGCCCCTCGGCACTGAGCCTCGGGAACCGTCCGCCGCCGACGGCGTTTCCACCCGTCGCCCTGCTGCCCGTCCGTCCTTCCGGGAAACGTCCGAATGCCCTCATCGAGCTTGCGCTTCCGACTGCGGGAGCGCACCGCCTCGCGCCATGCGGCGGTCGACGAGGCCGTCGGCGCCTTCAAGACCCAGTCGGACTATCGGCGCTATCTCGCCGGCCTCCACGCCTTCCGGGCGCCCTTCGAGGCGGCGATAGCCGCCGGGCCGCTGCCCGCCGATGCCGACGACTGGGAATTCGCGCCCCTCGTGCCGCTGATCGAGGCGGACATGGCCGATCTCGGACTGCCGGTCCCGGCGGGCCCGGCGGTTCTCGGGCAGGTTCCGCCCGTCGCCACCCTGGAGGAGGTGGCGGGGCGGCTCTACGTCCTGGAGGGATCGGCGCTCGGCGCCCGTGTCCTCGTGGTGGAGACCCGCGCCCTCGGGCTCGACGAGCGCTACGGCGCCCGCCACCTCGTCGCCCAGAGCCGCGGCGGCGCGGCCTTCGGGACGTTCGCCGCGTGGCTGGACCGGGCCGCGCTCGACGAGGATGCGGTCGTCACGGCGGCGGTCTCCACGTTCGTCGCCGCCGAGCGCGCCTTCGCCGCCCCCGCTGCAATCGGACACGCCGATGCGCTGGTCTGAAGCGCGTCCCGGGGAGCCGGTCGACCTCGGCAACTGCGATCGCGAGCCGATCCACACGCCCGGCAGCATCCAGCCCCATGGCTGCCTGATCGCGTGCGACGCCGAAGCGGCGCTGGTCCGGCGCCACTCCGCCAACGCGGCGGCGATGCTCGGTCACGTCGGGCCGCTCGCCGAGGAGACGCTCGACGGCGTCGCCGGCGCGGAGGCCGCGTCGCCGAAGGCCGGGTGTTCGCTACCCACGCGCTGTCGCGGGTGCTGCCGGACGCGGAGGCCTACGCCGACCGCACCACCGGCGTGCTGGCGGTGCCGCTGTCGCAGACGCCGCGCGACTACCTGTTCTTCTTCCGCAAGGAACTGGTTCGCACGCTGGAATGGGCCGGCAATCCCGGCAAGTCCTACGCGACCGGCCCGCTCGGCGACCGACTGACACCGCGCAAGAGCTTCGCCATCTGGAAAGAAACGGTGCGCATGCAGTCGCAGCCGTGGACCGATCTCGACCGCGAGATCGGCGAGGCGGCGCGCTCGATGCTGGCGGAGGTGGTGCTGCGCCACAACGAACTGATGGCCGACGAGCGCGAGAAGGCGGACGTGCGCCAGCGCATGCTCAACGAGGAGCTCAACCACCGCGTCAAGAACATCCTCGCGGTGATCAAGTCTGTGGTCGGCCACCCCGTCGAGGCGGGCCGCAGCCTCGAACGCTATGTCGAGGCGCTGGAGGGCCGCATCCAGGCGCTCGCCGTGGCCCACGACCAGGTGGTACGCGGCGACGGCGGCGGGCTGTTCTCCGACCTCCTCGAGGCCGAACTCTCGCCCTACCGCAGCGCCGGCCCGACGATCATCCTCGACGGGCCGCCGGTGTGGCTCGATGCGCGCGCCTTCTCGGTGCTGGCGCTGGTGCTGCACGAGCTCTCGACCAACGCGGCGAAGTACGGCGCGCTGTCGGTGCCCGGCGGCCGCCTGGACGTGACCTGGCGACGCGACGACCAGAACGGCTGCGTGGTGGCCTGGCGCGAGCAGGGCGGGCCGCACGTTCCGCCGCCGTCGCGCGAGGGCTTCGGTTCGGCCCTGATCGAGCGATCGATCCCGTACGATCTCGGTGGCGAGAGCAGCGTCTGCTATAGGCCCGAGGGGGTCGAGGCGCGCATCCGGGTGCCGGCCCGGCACCTCTCGGACGCCGGCCAGCTCGCCGACGTGTCGAAGCCACGGGCCGCCGCCGCCGCCTTGGGTGCCCGGCCCGTTCTCGACGGCTCGATCCGCGTGCTCCTGGTCGAGGACCAGTTGCTGATCGCCATGGATGTCGAGCAGATGCTGGCGGCGGCGGGCCTGACGCAGGTGACCACCGCCGCCTCCGTCCCGGAGGCGCTGCGCCGCATCGCCGCCGCGGCGCCGGACGTCGCCGTCCTCGACGTCAATCTCGGCGTCGCCACCTCGATCCCGGTGGCGGAGGACCTGCAGCGCCGCGGCATCCCCTTCGTCTTCGCCACCGGCTACGGCGATTCGACGATGATCCCCTCAGCCTTCGCCGGCGTGCCGGTGGTCCGCAAGCCCTATGGCGGCCCGGCCCTGACGGCGGCGATCGCGAAGGTGCTGGGCGGCTGGGGGTAGGGCGCGGGTGCCTTGCGGTGGATGATCGGCGGCGTCCCTTGCGCCGCCCGGCCCGCCGCGCTACCCCGGGCGTTCGCGGACGGCCGGGGCGGCCTTGGGCGGCGGGAGCTTCATGGACAGGATCAGGATCGTCGGCGGACACCGGCTGAACGGCACCATTCCGATCTCCGGCGCGAAGAACGCGGCGCTGCCGCTGATGATCGCGAGCCTCCTCACCGACGAGACGCTGACGCTCGAGAACGTGCCGCGCCTGCGGGACGTGCAGCAGCTGTTCCACATCCTGTCGAATCACGGCGTCGACCACTCGATCGAGGGCAAGCGCAACGGCCAGGACGGCATGACCGGCCAGACCGTGCACCTCTCGGCCCGCGCCATCGTCGACACCACCGCCCCCTACGAGCTCGTCTCGACGATGCGGGCGAGCTTCTGGGTGATCGGGCCGCTGCTGGCGCGGATGGGCGAGGCGCGGGTGTCGCTGCCGGGCGGCTGCGCCATCGGCACGCGGCCGGTGGACTTCTTCATCGCGGGCCTGAAGCAGCTCGGCGCCGAGATCGACATCGACGCCGGCTACGTCGTGGCGCGCGCCCGCAAGGGCCTGCAGGGCGGCCGCGTCGTGCTGCCGAAGGTGTCTGTCGGCGCCACCCACACGCTGCTGATGGCGGCGACGCTTGCCCGCGGCGAGACGGTGATCGAGAACGCCGCGCGCGAGCCGGAGATCGTCGACCTCGCCCGGTGCCTGATGCTGATGGGCGCGCGCATCGACGGCGCCGGCACCCCGACGATCCGGGTCGAGGGCGTGTCGCGCCTCGGCGGTGCCCGCCACCGCGTCCTGCCGGACCGCATCGAGACCGGCACCTATGCGATGGCGGTGGCGACGGTCGGCGGCGACGTGCTGCTCGAAGGCGCCAGCGCCGACCTGATCGAGGCGCCGCTGGCGCTGCTGTCGGATGCCGGCGTCGGCGTCGAGCGGACGAACGCCGGGGTGCGGATCACCCGCAACGGCCACGGGCTCGCCCCCGTCGACGTGACGACGGCGCCGTTCCCGGGCTTCCCGACCGACCTGCAGGCGCAGCTGATGGCGATGACGACGCGCGCCGACGGCGTCTCGCACATCACCGAGACGATCTTCGAGAACCGCTTCATGCACGTGCAGGAACTCGCCCGGCTCGGCGCCCGCATCAGCCTCGACGGCCAGCGGGCGACGATCGAGGGCGGCACGAAGCTGAAGGGGGCGCCGGTGATGGCGACCGACCTGCGCGCCTCCGTCTCGCTGGTGATCGCCGGGCTGGCAGCCGAAGGGGAGACGACGATCAACCGCGTCTACCACCTCGACCGCGGCTTCGAGCGGCTGGAAGACAAGCTCGGCCGTTGCGGCGCCGAGATCGAGCGCATCTCGGGCTGAGGGCCCGCGGGCGCGCCGGGAGGGCGGCCGATGCTGATGACCACGATGTGGGTGGCGGTCGGCGGGGCGCTCGGCAGCGTCGCCCGCTTCTGGCTGGCGATTGCCGTGGCGGAGCGCCTCGAGGAGATCTTTCCGTGGGGCACGCTGACGGTGAACGTCATCGGCTCGTTCATCATCGGCTTCACGGCGGTGCTGACCGGGCCGGACGGGCGGCTCTATGTGCCGGCGGACGCGCGCATCTTCGTCATCGCCGGCTTCTGCGGCGGCTTCACGACGTTCTCGACCTTCAGCCTGCAGACGCTGACGCTCTTGCGCGACGGCGACGTGACGCGCGCCGGGCTGAACATCGTCGTCTCGGTGGCGGCCTGCCTGCTGTCGGTGTGGCTCGGCGCGGTGGCGGCCGGATTGATCAACCAGAGCCGCTGAGCAACGCGGCGGGGGAGGGCCTCAGATGGACACGCCCGGCAACGACGCCGTTCGCCTCACCGTCTACATGGGCGAGGCGCAGCGCCACGACGGTCGGCCGGCCTTCGAGGTGCTCGTCAAGGCGGCGCGCGACCAGGGGCTCGCCGGCGCCACCGTGCTGCGCGGGGCGATGAGCTACGGTCACAACGGCCTGCACATGTCCAACGTGCTGGCGCTGTCGCGCGACCTGCCGATCATGGTCGTGCTCGTCGACGCGGCCGACCGCATCGAGCGCTTCCTGCCGACGGTGGACGCGCTGCTCGACAACGGCCTCGTCACCACCGAGCCGGTGTCGGTCCGCCGCTACGGGCCCCGCGGCGCCTGATAAGCGGCTGGCGTCAGGCCGGCGTCCCGCGCAGCGCGTCGAGGCCGCGCAGCACCCGCTCCGGCGTGATCGGCATCTCGTCGACGCGCACGCCGCATGCATCGAAGATGGCGTTGGCGATCGCCGGGATCGGCGAGTTCGCCGTCATCTCGCCGATGCCCTTGGCGCCGTAGGGACCGTTCTTCGCCGGCCGCTCGATGATCGCCGAGCGCATCTCGGCGAGGTCTCCGGGCCCCGGCATCAGGTAGCCGGCGAAGTCGGTCGGCCCGTGCGAGCGGTCCGGGTAGTAGGGCTCGGTGGTCTCGTAGAGGGCGTGGCTGATGCCCATCCAGGCGCCGCCGACGATCTGCTGGTGGGCCATCGCCGGGTTCATGGCGCGGCCGATCTCGTAGACGTTGGTGAGCTTGAGCACGAAGACCTCGCCGGTCTCGTCGTCGACCTCGACCTCGGCGACGGTGCAGGCGTGGGCCTGGGCGGAGTCCGGGTCCATCCTGCCGGTCTCGGGATCGACGTCGCTCTTCGGCTTCATGTAGATGCCGCGGCCGGAGATGGTGCGGCCGTGCTTGAAGTGGGCGGCGAGGGCGAGCTCGACCAGGCCGATGCCCTTCTCCGGCGAGCCGACGACGTGGATGCGGCCTTCGCCGTCGCTGGTGAGGTCGTCGGGATCGACCTCGAGCTCGTCGGCGGCGACCTGCATCATCACCTCGCGCGCCTCCTTCGCCGCCATGATGACGGCGTTGCCGACGCGGTGGGTGGCGCGGCTCGCGAACGTGCCCATGCAGTGCGGGCCGGTGTCGGTGTCGGCGGTGTCGACCATGACGTTGCCGTAGGGCACGCCGAGGGTCTCGGCGGCGATCTGCGCCATGATGGTCTTGAGGCCCTGGCCGAGATCGACGCTCGACAGCGAGATGACGAAGCTGCCGGTGGTGGTGGCGTGGATCAGCGCTTGGGACGGGTCGCCGCCAAGGTTCATGCCGGTCGGGTAGTTGACCGAGGCCATGCCCCGGCCTCTGAGCCTAGCCATGGGCGGTCTCCCGGGTGAGCGACGACATCTGGGTGAAGCGATCGGGCAGGGTGCGGCCGGAAATCCGCGCCGCCTCCTGCACGACCTCGACGAGGGCGGCGCCCTCGACGATCTTGCGGTGGGCCTTCATGTCGCCGTCGCGGTAGGCGTTGATCAGGCGGAACTCGAACGGGTCGATGCCGAGCATCCGCGCCAGCCGGTCCATCTGCACCTCGAGGTCGAAGTCGCCGATCGTCACGCCAAAGCCGCGCATCGCCGAGGACGGCGTGCGGTTGGTGTAGACGCAGTGCGCATCGACGTGGACGTTCGGGATCGCGTAGGGGCCCGGCATGTGGGCGGCGGCCTTGGTGGTGCCGTAGGGGCTGTGGCGCGAATAGGCGCCGGCATCGACGTAGAGCGTCACCTTGCGGGCGACGATGCGGCCGTCGGCCATGACGCCGTCCTTGATGATGATGCGCTCGGCCGCGCGGGGGGAGGAGACCTGCATCTCCTCGTGGCGGCTGTAGGCGTACTTCACTGGCTTGCCGGTCAGCATGGCGGCGAGCGTCGCGATCGGCTCGACGATGACGTCGACCTTGCCGCCGAAGCCGCCGCCCACCGTGCCGCCGACGAGGCGGAGCTTGCCGAACGGCAGGCCGAGGATGAGCGCCATGTTGTCGAGGGTGAAGAACAGCGCCTGGGTGTTCGAATAGACCGTGAAGCGGCCGGAGCCCTCGGGCTTGACGATGCAGCCGGTGGTCTCGGTCGGGGCGTGCTCGATCGGCGCCGACTGGTAGCGGTGCTCGACGACGTGGTCGGCGGTCGAAAACGCCTCCTCGACGTCGCCGAAGCGGATGCGCCGGCAGTGGTGGCCCTCGTAGACGAAATAGTTCTTGCCGTGCGGCTTGATCGCCGGCGTCTCCGGCTTCACCGCCTCCTCGACGTCGAAGACGGCCGGCAGGTCCTCGTACTCCACCACCACCTTCGACGCGCCTTCCTCGGCGGCGGCGAGCGTCTCGGCCAGCACGGCGCAGATCTGCTCGCCGAGGAAGAGGACGCGGTCCTCCGGCAGCACGGGCTCATCGTTCGGCTCGACGCCGATGAGGCGCAGGATCGTGTACCAGTTGTGCGGCACGTCCTTGTGGGTCAGCACGCGGACGACGCCCGGCACCGCCAGCGCATCGCGGGCGTCGATGTGTTTGATCAGGGCATGGTGGCGGGTCGAGCGCACCATCTTCAGGTGCAGCATCCCTGGAAACGAGACGT
This sequence comes from Pseudoxanthobacter soli DSM 19599, assembly GCA_945898215.1. GTDB lineage: Bacteria > Pseudomonadota > Alphaproteobacteria > Rhizobiales > Segnochrobactraceae > CAMDHY01. The sequence goes on from CAMDHY010000002.1 coordinate 107,895, forward strand.
CCTCGTAGAACTGCGTGCGGCCGGTGACGTGGCCGCGCGCGTCCGAGCGCTCGACGGTGGTGCCGACCACCTTCAGCGGCTCGCCGCGCTCGTCGGCGAAGAAGTGGGTGAGGATCTCTTCCATCTCGATGCTCCTCAGGCCGCCCGGGACGGGCGGGCGGCGCGCAGATCGGCGGCCGCCTCGAGGATCGCGTCGATGATCGCCGCGTAGCCGGTGCAGCGGCAGACGTTGCCGGAGATGGCGACGATCACGTCTTCGCGACAGGGGCTCGGGTTGCGCGCGAGCAGCGCCTTCGCGGCCATGATCATGCCGGCGGTGCAGAAGCCGCACTGGGTGGCGAAGCCGTCGATGAAGGCCTGCTGCAGCGGGTGCAGTTCGTCCGGTCCGGTGGCGACGCCCTCGAGCGTCTCGACGCGGGCGCCGTCGAGGGGCTCGACGAGGCAGAGGCAGCTCATCACCGGCTCGCCGTCGAGGATGACCGTGCAGGCGCCGCAGGAGCCGGTCTCGCAGCCCTTGCGGGTGGCGGTGAGGCCGAGCGCCTCGCGCAGCGCGGCGAGCAGCGTCGTGCCGGGCTGCACCAGGAAATCGCGGTGGCTGCCGTTCACCTCGAGCGAGACGATGCTCGGTCGCATGGGGTGTCCCTCCCAGGACTGTCGGCGTTCGCGCCGTCGTCGTCGTTGCGGGCTTCGTCGTCGCGATCGCCCGGCCGGGCGGTCGCCGTCTCGATCACGCGCCGATCAGCGCCCGGCGGACGTGCACCGGCAGCACGCGGGCGCGGTACCAGGCGGAGGCGTATTCGTCGTCGAACGGCTCGGCGTCGGCGAGCGCCGCCCGGCCGGCGGCCTCAGCGGTCGCATGGTCGAGCGCGCGGCCGATCAGGGCGGCCTCGGTGGCGGGCGAGCACTTCGGACGGCGCGTCGCCCCGGAAAGGGCCACACGGGCGCTCGCGACGACGCCGCCGTCCTCGACGACCACGGCGGCCACCGTGACGATCGAGGCCGAGTCGAGGGCGCGCCGCGCCGCCTTGCGGAAGCGCCAGGTGCCTGCGGCGGGCAGGCGGAAGGCGAGCGACGTCAGGATGTGGCCACGCGGCAGGCTGTCGGCGGCGAGGCTCTCCGCCGCGACGATCTCCTCGCCGTCGGGGCCGGCGACGGTGCCGGTGGCGCCCAGCGCGATCAGGGCGCAGGCGACGTCGCCGTACGGCTCCTCGACGAAGAAGTTGCCGCCCACCGTGGCGGTCGAGCGCAGCGTCGGCGAGCCGACGGCGGCGAGCGCCGCGTGCAGGAAGGCGAGCCGCGGCTCCCGCTCCAGGGCGGCGAGCGGGGTGAGGGCCCCGAGGGTGACGACCTCGCCGTCGACGCCGACGCCCGTCAGCCCGTCCTTCAGGCGGCGCAGGCTGACGGCGACGGTGGTGGGCGTGCCGCGGTTGAGGGTCGGCACGGTCGTGGTGCCGCCGCCGATGAGCAGCGCGTTCGGATCGGTGGACAGGACGGTGATAGCGTCGGACAGCGTCTCCGGCACGCGGACGGCCGTGAGCATCGGTGCTTCCCTCCCATCCCCGCGCGCTTCGTGGCGGCGGGTGATCTTTTAGGAGTTCGATTATCGATAATAGTGAGCCTGATTGTCAATGCGGACGGGCCCACGCTAGGGTTCGCCCGTGGAAGCGATCGACGACACAACGGGATTCGCGAAGGCGGGCAAGCGGCGCGAGGGGTGGCGGGCGGCGGCCGCATCGACGTCGTCCGCGCCGCTGCGCCACGTCATCAAGCACGCCCTCCTCACCGGCATCCTCGCCGGGCGCTACGCGCCGGGCCAGCGGCTGCTGGAACTGCGCATCGCCGCCGAGTTCGAGACCAGCCAGGGCCCGGTGCGCGAGGCCTTCCGCGAGCTCGAGGCGACCGGGCTCGTCGTCAACAATCCGCGCCGCGGCACCTACGTCGCTGCCGACGTGGCCGAGCGCATCCGCGAGATCTACGTGGTGCGCGGTTCGCTCGAGGAGGCGGCGACGCGGCTCGCGACGCGGCGCCGGGGCGGCGACGTCGCCGACCTGCAGGGCCACGTCGACGCCATGGTGGCTGCGGCGAGGCTCGGCGACCTCGATCGCCTCGCCGCCGAGAGCGTCGCCTTCCACCGCGCCGTCATGGTTTCGTCCGGCAACGCGCTGCTGCTCGCGATCTGGTCCTCGCTCGCCATCGAGACGCGCACGGCGATCACGCTGATGACCGACGGCCTCGATGTGCTGGAGGCGGCGAGCAGCCACCAGCCGATCGTCGACGCGATGGCATGCGGCGACGCCGAGGAGGCGGCCCGCCTCGCGCGCGTCCACCAGGACTTCTTCGAGACGCTGCCGGTGCCGCTCGGCGACCTCTCGACGGCGGCGGAGTAGTGGCGTCCGCCGGCAGCGAGGTCTCGTCCGACGCGGCGGACCGGGCGCTCGACTTGATCGAAGGCGGCGCACCGCTGGTGCTGGTTCATGGCGGTGCCGGCACGGGCAAGACGACCTTCCTGCAGACGCTGCGCAAGCAGGAGGGCCGCCGCCAGGTGTTCGTCGCGCCGACCGGCGTGGCGGCGCTGCACGTCGGTGGCCAGACCATCCATTCCTTCTTCGGCCTGCCGCCGCGGCTCCTCAATCGAGACGAGATCAAGCCGCGGCCGTTCGCCCGTCGCCTGATGCGCAAGCTCGAGCGCCTCGTCGTCGACGAGGTGTCGATGGCGCGCGCCGACCTCGTCGACGCGATGGACCTGTCGCTCCGCATCGCCCGCAATCGCGATGAGCCGTTCGGTGGCGTGCAGGTGGTGCTGGTCGGCGACTTCCTGCAGCTCGCGCCGGTGGTGCCGATGGCTGAGCAGGAGATCCTCGCCGGCCTCGGCTACGAGGGCGCCTACGCCTTCCACGCCCGCGTGCTCGCCGGCGCACCGGTCGCCGGCGTCGGTTTCACCACCGTGCACCGCCAGAGCGACCCGACCTTCGTCGGCTGGCTCGACGACCTCCGCCGCGGGCGCGACGTCGAGCGGGCGGTGGCGGCGCTCAACGAGGCCTGCGTCCGGCCGCACCGGGAGGGGCGCGCGCCGGTGCTGCTCGCCGGCACCAACGCCCGCGTCGACGCCTACAACGCCGAAGGCATGGCGCGGCTGGCCGCGCGGGAGGTCGGCTTCGCCGGGACGAGTGCCGGCGAGTTCGGCCTCGCCGGCGACCGCCTGCCGGTGCCGGAGCGCCTCATGCTGAAGGTCGGCGCCCGCGTCATGGCGGTGCGCAACGACGCCGCCCGCCGCTTCGTCAACGGATCGACCGGCACCATCGTCGGGCTGAACGACGACTGCGCGCGGGTGCGCTTCGACAGCGGCATCGAGATGGAGATCGAGCCCTACACATGGGAGCGCATCCGCTACGAGGCCGACGAGACCGGCGACCGCATCACCGCCAAGGTGGTCGGCAGCTACACCCAGCTGCCGCTGGTGCCGGCGTGGGCGGTGACGATCCACAAGGCGCAGGGCCTGACGCTCGAGGACGTCCGCATCGATCTCGGCTGGGCCTTCGCGCCCGGCCAGGCCTATGTGGCGCTGTCACGGGCGCGCTCGCTCGCCGGCCTGTCGCTGGTGCAGCCGCTGCGACCGCGCGACATCCGCGTCGACCCGCGCGTCGTCGCCTTCGTCGAGGCGCTGGAGCGGGCTTAGCCGACTACATCGGCGGATGGGCGGGCTGTCCGACATCTTTCCTTTCGCACTGCAGCAGAACGCGGGGCCAGTCCAAAGAATTGGCCGAAAGAGCCGGCCCGTGCGTGCGCGCTTGTATTGCCGTCACGGGCGCGTTTAACTGCATTCCATAGTCGTCGTGCGGCGAGCCTGCGGGGAAGATTCGTGTCGCTCGGGAACTGCAAGTCGTCGTGGTGGCGGGAAAGAACCGAAGACGGCGTCCCGCCGTAGAACGCGAGACGGACCGAAGACGACAGCCCGAAGCCGCCGGAAGGGCGGCAGAGCAAGCGACGACCGCCGGAAAGGCGGCGAACCAAGCACTGGGGTCAGCCGAAAGTGGCGGCCCGGCAAGAAACCTCAGGGGAGGATCATCATGACAGACGACACCACCACGCCTGCCGCCACCCCCAAATCCGCCGCCGAGGCCCCGAAGCCCGGCATCGGGCGGCGCAAGTTCCTCGCCGGCGCGGCCGTCGCCGGCGCCGGCGCGGTGGCGATGCCCGCCGTCGCCCGCGCCCAGACGACGACCTGGCGCTTCCAGTCGACCTGGCCGGCGCGCGACATCTTCCACGAGTTCGCCTCCGACTACGTGAAGATGGTCAACGAGATGTCCGGCGGCCGGCTGACGCTCGAGCTGCTGCCCGCCGGCGCCGTCGTCGGCGCCCTGCAGATGCAGGACGCGGTGCTCGCCGGCGCGCTCGACGGCGGCCACGGCGTCACCGCCTACTGGTACGGCAAGCACAAGGCCTACTCGCTGTTCGGCACGCCGCCGGCCTTCGGCTGGGACGGCAACCAGTTCCTGTCGTGGTTCTACCACGGCGGCGGCGAGGCGCTCTACAAGGAGCTCGTCAACGACATCCTCAACCTGCCGCTCACCGGCTTCCTCACCGGCCCGATGCCGACGCAGCCGCTCGGCTGGTTCAAGGAGGAGGTGACGAGCGCCGAGCAGCTGCAGAACCTCAAATATCGCACCGTCGGCCTGTCGGCGGACCTCTTCAACGACATGGGGGCGGCCGTCACCATCGTCGGCGGCCCGGACATCGTGCCCTCGATGGACCGCGGCCTGCTCGACGCGGCCGAGTTCAACAACCCCTCGTCCGACCGGCAGCTCGGCTTCGCCGACGTTTCGAAGAACTACATGCTGCAGTCCTATCACCAGGACAGCGAATGCTTCGAGGTGATCTTCAACAAGCAGAAGTATGAGGCGCTGGCGCCGGACCTGCAGGCGATCCTGCGCTACGGCGCCTACGCCGCCTCGTCCGACATGTACTGGAAGGCGATGTCGCGCTATCCGCAGGACCTCGCCAAGCTGAAGGAAGCGGGCGTCTCGGTGAAGCGCACGCCGCAGAGCGTGCTCGACGCCCAGCTCGCCTCTTGGGACCGCGTCATCGCCAACGCCAGCGGCAACGAGCAGACCGGCCAGTTCTTCACCAAGGTGATCGACAGCCAGAAGGCCTACGTGAAGCAGCTCGGCTCCTATTTCTTCGACGCCTCGGCGCCGAAGGAGCCGGCCTACAAGCACTTCTTCGGCCAGGGCTGACGTGTCCGGGCGGGGCCGCCGGTCGCGACCCCGTCACTCCCCTCTCCCCGAACGCATCGGGTCGCGGCGTCGACGGACGCCGCGACCGTCCCCCGCGACCGACGGATGAGCCGCATGCAGCGCTTCCTGTTGCTGATCGACGGGATCTCCACTTTCGCCGGCAAGCTCTTCGCCTGGTGCGTGGTGATCCTCACCGCCGTCGTCACCTACGAGGTGGTGATGCGCTACGTCTTCCGGAAGCCGTCGGGCTGGGCCTACGACGTCAGCTACATGCTCTACGGGGCGCTGTTCCTGATGGCCGGCGCCTATGCCCTGTCGCGCAACGCCCACGTGCGGGCCGACTTCATCTACCGCCATCTGAAGCCGCGCACGCAGGCCTCGCTCGACCTCGTGATGTATGTCGTCGCGTTTTTCCCCGGCGTGCTGGCGCTCAACTACGCCGGCTTCAACTTCGCCAGGCTCGCCTACATGATGAACGAGCACTCGGCGTTCAGCCCGAACGGGCCGCCGGTCTATCCCTTCAAGATGCTGCTGCCGATCGCCGGCTTCCTGCTCCTCCTGCAGGGCATCGCCGAGGTGATCCGCTGCATCATCTGCATCCGCACCGGGCAATGGCCCGAACGCCTGCACGACGTCGAAGAGCTCGAGAAGCAGCTCATCGAACAGCGCAGCCAGTCGTGATCCGTCCCGCCCATCGGTCGACCTGAGGAGTTCCCATGTCCGATCCCATGGTCGGGATGATGATGCTGGCGGTGTTCATCATCAGCATCATGATCGGCTTTCCGATCGCCTTCACCGTCATCGCCCTCGGTGTCGGCTTCGGCTACTACGCGATCGGCGACGCCATCTTCGCGCTGTTCGTGCAGCGCACCTACGGCGTGATGTCGAGCGACGTCCTGATCGCCGTGCCGCTGTTCCTGTTCATGGGCTACATCATCGAGCGGGCCAACGTGCTCGACCGGCTGTTCGCCAGCCTGCAGATCTCGATGCGCAACGTGCCCGGCTCGCTCGGCGTCGCGACGCTCGCCACCTGCACGCTGTTCGCCACCGCCACCGGCATCGTCGGTGCCGTCGTCACGCTGATGGGGCTGCTCGCCTTCCCGCAGATGATGAAGGCCGGCTACGACAAGCGGCTCGCGGCCGGCATCATCTGCGCCGGCGGCACGCTCGGCATCCTCATCCCACCCTCGGTGATGCTGATCCTCTACGGCGCGATGGCGGGGGAATCGATCGTCCGCCTCTACGCAGCGGCCCTGTTCCCCGGCTTGCTCCTCGCCGGCCTCTACATCGTCTTCGTCGTCGGGCTCGCCATGGTGAAGCCGAGCATGGCGCCGCCACCGAAGGAAGCCGGCACCCACATCCCGTTCGCCGTCGTGACGCGCGAACTCGCCATTTCGTTCGTGCCGCTCGCGGCGCTGATCCTGTGCGTGCTCGGCGCCATCCTGTTCGGCCTCGCGACGCCGCACGAGGCCGCCGGCATCGGTGCGCTCGGGGCGATCCTGCTCGGCCTCCTCTACGGCGGGCTCACCTGGAAGGGCTTCGTCGAGTCCGTCTACCTGACGGCGCGGGCGAGCGCGATGGTCGGCTGGCTGTTCATCGGCTCGTGGATCTTCGCCTCCGTCTTCGCGCTGCTCGGCGGCGAGAAGGTCATCGTCGAGTTCATGCAGGCGCTCAACCTGTCGCCGCTCGGCTTCCTCATCCTGACGCAGTTCCTGATCTTCCTGCTCGGCTGGCCGCTCGAGTGGACCGAGATCATCGTCATCTTCGTGCCGATCTTCCTGCCGCTGCTCGCCATCTACGACATCGATCCGATCATGTTCGGCGTCCTCGTCGCCCTCAACATCCAGACGAGCTTCCTCACACCACCGATGGCGATGTCGGCCTATTACCTGAAGGGCATCCAGCCGAAATCGGTGGAGCTGTGGGAGATCTTCCAGGGCATGATCCCGTTCCTGTTCCTGGTGATCGTCTCGATGGTGATGTTCTATACCTTCCCGCAGATCGGGCTGTGGCTGCCACAGGCGATCTACGGCCGGTGAGAGACGCCGCGTGCGGGCGGGCGGGGCGGTGGTGCACGCGGGCGGCCGGGTCTGCTAAGACGGCCGCGGCGGCCGTCGCAAGCCCGCGGCGGCGCCGGCGCGGGAGTTCGCCATGTCGAGTGTCGGTTCGGACGGGATCATCCGCGGCGTGATCGCGCCCAACCTCACCCCGTTCGAGGACGATCTCGCCGTCGCGCCCGACCTCTATGTGGCGCACGCGAAGCACCTGCTCGCCAACGGCTGCGCCGGCCTCGCGCCGTTCGGTACCACCGGCGAGGCGCTGTCGGTCGGCATCGACGAGCGCAAGCGCCTGCTCGAGGCGCTGGTCGAGGCCGGCGTCGATCCGACGCGGCTGATCCCGGGCACCGGGCTCTGTTCGTTTCCCGACACGGCCGAACTCACCCGCCACGCCGTCGACCTCGGCTGTGCCGGTGCGATGACGCTGCCGCCGTTCTACTTCAAGGGGGTGAGCGACGAGGGCCTGTTCGCCTACTTCGAGAAGCTCATCGAGGTGGTCGACCGGCCGGCGCTGCGCATCTACCTCTACCACATCCCGCCGGTGTCGCAGACGCCGCTGTCGCTCGACCTCGTCGGCCGCCTCGCCGAGGCGTTCCCCGAGACGATCGTCGGCCTGAAGGACTCCTCCGGCGACGCCGACAACACCCGCGCCCTGCTCGCCCGCTTCCCGAAGCTCGCGATCTATCCGGGCTCCGAGATCGGCCTCGACACGATGCTGGCGCTCGGCGCCCCCGGCTGCATCACGGCGACGGCGAACCTCAACGCCCCGGCGGTCGCCAAGGTGGTGGCCAGGCACGGCGACGGTGGCGGTGCCGCGCGGCAGGCGACGGTCGATGCCTTCCGCAAGACCGTGCAGCCCTATGCGCCGATCCCGGCGATGAAGGCGGTGCTGGCCGAGACCACCGGTGACCGCCGCTGGCGCAACGTCCGCCCGCCGCTGATGCCGGCGCCGGTCGAGAAGGGCCGCGAGCTGCTGCGCACGCTCGAGGAGAGCTTCGGCTTCGCCGTGAGGGCGCTGGTGTAGGGGTTTGCGTCCCTCAGGGGCGATGAACGCTGCCTAGGCGAGGGGAGGGGAGCGATGACCGAGCGCTACCGGGCGGCAGACCTCGTCGCCTTCGCCGAGCGGCTTCTCTCGGGCGCCGGGCTGCCGTCGGAACCAGCGGCCGCGGTGGCGGCCGGGCTCGTCGAGGCCGACCTGCTCGGCCACACCACCCACGGCCTCGCTCTGCTCGGCCCCTATCTTGGCGCGCTGGCCGCCGGCACGATGGAGCGGGAGGGGCGGCCCGCCGTCGTCTCCGAGGCGCCGGCCGCGGCCGTCTGGGACGGGCGGCGGCTGCCGGGCGTGTGGACGACCGGCCTCGCCGTCGAGGCGGCGACCGCCAAGGCGGCGACGCAGGGCGTCGGCGCCGTCGTCGTGCGCCGCAGCCACCACATCGCCTGCCTCGCCGCCTTCCTCGAGAAGCCCGCGCGGGACGGTTACGCGGTGATCGTGCTGTCGTCGGACCCGGCGGTCGCCACCGTCGCCCCGCACGGCGGCATTTCGCCGGTGATGACGCCGAACCCGCTCGCCGTCGCCCTGCCGGCCACGGCTGGCCCGATCCTCATCGACGTCTCCACCTCGATCACCACCAACGGCCTCGTCGCCCGCACCGCGCGGGAGGGCGGACGCCTGCCCGGCGCCTGGCTCATCGACGCCGACGGCCGGGCGAGCGACGATCCGGCGGTGGCGAGCGCCGGCGGCGCGCTCCTGCCGGTCGGCGGCCTCGACCACGGCCACAAGGGGTTTGCGCTGTCCTTGATGGTGGAGGCGCTGACCCAGGGCCTCGGCGGCTACGGCCGCGCCGAAAGGCCGACGGACTGGGGCGCCGCGGTGACGGTCATCGCCTTCGCCCCGGCGCTGTTCGCGGGGCTCGCGCCGTTCCTCGCGCAAGTCGACTGGCTCACTGAGGCCTGCCACGCCGCGACGCCGCGGGATCCGGGAGTGCCGGTCAGGATGCCGGGCGAATCGGCGCTGGCGCGCAAGGCGCGGGCGCTCAGCGAGGGGGTGGCGTTGCACCCCGAGGTGGCAGTGCAGATGGCGACGCTGGCGGAGACGCATGGGGTGGCGGGGGTGGAGGTGATCAGGGGATAAGCGCGGCCCTTGGGGCGCGGCGTTTCAACGCCCGCGAGGCGTCCCTCCCCTGCCAGGGGGAGGGACAGAGCGCCGGAGGCGCTCAGGGTGGGGCCCGTCAATCCGCAGTGTGACGGCAAGGGTGGTCTACCGGATTGACGAGCCCCCACCTGCCGGCTTCGCCGGCTGTCCTCCCCGCTGGCAGGGGGAGGACACGTCGCGCAAGCCCCTGGCAGGGGAGGGACGCGCTGCGGCAAGGTCGTGCGCTTACCCCCGATCGATCAGGTGGAAGAACGAGCCCGTCACCGTGCCACGCCTCCCCCCGCTGCCATCCGCGACGACCGCTCCGTTCGCGTCGGTCACCGCAAACAGCGGTGCGTCCCCACCCGCCTCCGTCACGCTCGCATAATGGAACTCGTGGCCGCGGAAGGCGTCGCCGACGGCACCAAGCAGGCAGCCGTCCGTGAGGACGGCGCGGCGGTAGCCGAGGTGGAGGCGGCGCTTGGCGAAGCTCGTGGCGTGGCCGAGGAGGCCCGCCATGGCGTGGCGGACGCCGCCGGCGTCCTCGATCCCTTCGCCCAGCACCATGTGGCCGCCGCACTCGCCGTGCACCGGCTTCGCGGCCGCGAACGCCCGCAGGCCGTCGAGGAAGCGGCCGTTGCTAGCGAGGCGGCCGGCGTGCAACTCCGGGTAGCCGCCGGGGAGCCAGCAGACGTCGGCGCCCGCATCCGGCGCCTCGTCGGCGAGTGGCGAGAACGGCACGATCTCCGCCCCGGCGGCCTTCCAGCCAGCGAGCAGATGCGGATAGACGAACGAGAACGCCACGTCGCGGGCGAGCGCGATGCGCTGCCCCGGCGGCGGCAGCGCGACGGCATCTTCGCGTCGACCACCGTCGGGCGCAGCATCGGTCTGTCCCTTCGCCCATAGCGGCTGCGCCGCCGCGAGGATGGCATCGAGGTCGCAGTTCGCCGCGACGAAATCGCCGAGCTCGGTGACGAAGGCGTCGAGGCGTGTGTGTTCCTCCGCCTGGACGAGGCCGAGGTGGCGCTCCGGGACGGTGAGGCCGTCGGTGCGCGGCAGGGCGCCGAGCACCGGCAGCCCCGCCGCGGCGACACCGCGGGAAGCGAGCGCCGTGTGGCGGGGGCTGGCGACCCGGTTGAGCACCACGCCGGCCACCGTCACGTCCGGCCGGAACGTCGCGAACCCCTTCGCCACCGCGCCGGCGGTCTGCGACTGGCCGGAGACGTCGAGCACCAGCAAAACCGGCAGGCCGAGACGGGCGGCGAGGTCGGCGGTGGAACCGTCGCCGCAGGCCCCGGCCGAGGCGACGCCGTCGAAGAGCCCCATCAGGCCCTCGACGACCAGCACGTCGGCGCCGTCGGCCTGGGTGGCGGCGAGCGCGTCGAGCAGGCCGGCGCGCATCGACCAGGTGTCGAGGTTGACCCCCGGCCGGCCGGTGGCGGCGGCGTGGAAGGCGGTGTCGATGTAGTCCGGGCCGGCTTTCGCCGCGGCGACAGTCAGCCCGCGCCGGCGGAGTGCGGCGATCAGGCCGAGGGTGAGCGAGGTCTTGCCGGAGCCGGAGCGGGGGGCGGCGACGACGAGGCCGCGGGGTCGTGCGAGGCTGCCGGTGCCGTTCACTGCATCGCCTCGATCAGCCGGGCGGTGCCGATGAGCCGGGCGCGGACGGCGACGATCTCCCCGATCGCCACGATCGCCGGCGGGTCGATGCCGGCGGCGGCCGCGTCCGCGGCGATGCGGGACAGCGTCGAGACGACGACCGCCTCGCGGCCGGTGGTGGCGGAGGCGACGACGGCAGCAGAGGTGCCGGGCGGCAGGCCGCCGGCGATCAGAGCGGCGGTTATGCAGCCAAGGCTCGCCATCGCCATGTAGAGGACGATCGGCTGGCCGGTGGCGGCGAGCGCCGCCCAGTCGAGCCCGCCTTCGCCGGTGCCGGCGTGGCCGGTGGCGAGAATCACGGCTTGGTTGACCTCGCGCAGCGTCGCCGGGATGCCGGCGCTCGCGAGGCCGGCGAGGCCGGAGGTCAGACCCGGCACGACGCGGAAGCGCACGCCTTCGAGCGACAGCGCCAGCACCTCCTCGCCGCCGCGGCCGAAGACGAACGGGTCGCCGCCCTTGAGCCGGACGACGCGCTTGCCGGCGCGGGCGTGGCCGATCAGCCGGAGCGTGATGTCGGCCTGCTTCGCCGACGGCTTGCCGCCACGCTTGCCGGCATATTCGAGCACCGCCGAATGCGGGGCGAGCGCCAGGATGCGGTCGTCGACCAGGGCGTCGTGGACGATCACCTCGGCCTGGGAGAGGGCGGCGACGGCGGCGAGCGTCAGCATGGCGGGGTCGCCGGGGCCGGCGCCGACCAGCGCCACCTCGCCGGGCACGAGCGGCGGCACGTCGTCGAGGAAGCCGGCAACGAGGCCGGCGATCCGCTCCGCATGCTCCCTGCCGCTCACCCGCTCGCGCTCCTGGTCCATCGGCCGGCCCCAGGCCGGCGCGGCCGGGATGACGCCCGTCCGCCGTCGTCCTATAGACGGTGGGAAGCGTCGAGTGGAAGGCATGGGTGCAGCGGAAGCCGACGAAAGACCGGATGGCCAAAGGCCCGGTGACGATACCGGCGACGCGGCGGAGGAGGCGGCGGCCGATCTCGGCCGGCCGCTGCGCCGTGGCTGGACGACGGGCGCCTGCGCCACCGCCGCCGCCAAGGCCGCCTACACCGCGCTGCTGACCGGCGCCTTTCCCGACCCGGTGACGGTGACGCTGCCGGCCGGTGCGACGCCGGCCTTCGCGCTGGCCACCACCCGGCTCGAGGGCGACATGGCGATGGCCGCCGTCGTCAAGGACGCCGGCGACGACCCGGACGTGACGCACGGGGCGCTGATCGTCGCGACCGTCAGCCGCGGCGCTGCCGGTACGGGCGTCGTCTTTCGCGCCGGCCCGGGCGTCGGCACGGTGACGCTGCCGGGCCTGCCGCTCGATCCCGGCGAGCCCGCGATCAACCCGGTGCCGCGCCAGATGATCGCCGCCGCCATCGCCGAGGTGGCGGCCGCCCACGGCGGCGCCGGCGACGTCGTGGTGGAGATCTCGGTGCCGGACGGGGCGGCGATCGCTGAGCGCACGTGGAACCCGCGGCTCGGCATCCTCGGCGGCATCTCCATTCTCGGCACCACCGGCATCGTCGTGCCCTATTCCTGCGCCGCCTGGATCCACGCCATCCACCGCGGCATCGACGTCGCCCGCGCCGCCCATCTCGGCCACCTCGCCGGGGCGACCGGCTCGACGTCCGAGGCGGCTGCGCGGGCGCTGCACGGCCTGCCGGAGCTCGCACTCATCGACATGGGCGACTTCGTCGGGGGGATGCTGAAATATCTGCGCACCCATCCGGTCTCGCGCGTCACCATCGCCGGCGGCGTCGCCAAGATGTCGAAGCTCGCCCAGGGGATGCTCGACCTGCACTCGAAGCGCGGCACCGTGGACTTCGGCTTTCTGGCCTCGACGGCGGAAGCCTGCGGCGTGCGGCCGGAGGGGGTGGCGGCGATCCGCGCGGCGAACACGGCGCTCGAGGCGTTCACGCTCGCCGGCGAGGATGCGGTGGCACTCGGCGACCGGGTGGCGAAGCTCGCCCGCGCCACCGCCGCCGACTTGGTGCGCGGCGCCGGCATCGACGTCGAGGTGGTGGTGTTCGACCGCGGGGGAAAACTGGTGGGACGCGCGCCCTTCGAGGGGCGGCATCTGGGGTGAGGCGCATACTCCCTTGGAGGGGGAGGGTCGCCGACCGCAGGTCGCCGCGGTGGGGTGGCGCTCACCCCTCCGTCGTCATCCCGGACAAGCGAGGCGCAGCCGAGCGCCGATCCGGGACCCAGCGCAAGAGTCCGCGCCGCAGGCGCGGCTTAAGCGTCGCGCTACGCGCGACAATTCTTCCGCTGGGCCCCGGCTCGCTTCGCGTTGCTTCGCGTCCGGGGTGACGCCGCGGAGGTGGAAAGCGACGGAGGTTGCCCCGCCCTCACGTCCGCATCAGCACGCCGCCATCGACCGCGAGTTCCACCCCCGTGATGAACGACGCCGCGTCGGAGAGCAGGAACAGCGCCGCGTTCGCCATGTCGTCCGCCGTACCGATGCGGCCGATCGGGACATAGTCGGCGACCGCCGTGCGGATCTCCTCGGAATCCCAGCGCGCCTGCAGCGGCGTCAGGGCCGGGCCGGGGAGGATGGCGTTGGAGCGGATGCCATCGCGGGCACACTGCATGGCGATCGACTTCGACAGCGCGCAGACGCCGGCCTTCGAGGCCTGGTAGGCCTCCTGGGGCTTCAGGTCGCCGCGCAGCCACTGGATCGTCGAGAAGTGCACCATCGCGCCGCCGCCGGTCTTCTTCATCAGCGGCACAGCGAAGCGCGACGTCAGCAGCATCGTCTTGAGGTTGATGTCCATCACCTCGTCCCAGACGGACAAGTCGATGTCGAGGAAGCCCTTGTCGCGGCCGAACCAGAGCACGCCGGCGACGTTGGCGAGATAGTCGAGCCGGCCGGTGCGGGCGGCGGTGTCCGCCATCGTCTTCTCGACGAAGGCGGCGTCGCGCAGGTCGCCCTGCACGAAGACGAGGCGGTCACCGAAGCCCGACAGGCTCTCGGGCGCCGGCTTGATGTCGATCGCGGTGACGGCGGCGCCGGCCTTCAGGAGGTCGCGGGCGATCGCCTCGCCCATGCCGCCGCCGGCCCCGGTGACGACCGCCGTGCGGCCGGAAAAGTCGAAGCGGAGCATGGCAGCCTTCCCCGAGAGTGAGCGAGCGGTGGGCTCGCGATGACGTGCGGTGGCAAACTGGCCAGAGCCCGGTCGACCGCCGATCCGGCGAAAATCGTTGCCACGCGCTCCGGACCCGATCAAGCGAAATCGCAAAGATTTTCCAAAACAGAAAATCGTGCTAACGGTCGGCCTCCGGCGCGCCGCCCGGCGCGTCCGCCGCCGCCCGGAGCCTGCCCCATGTCCGTAACCGCCGTCGCGCCGCACGCCTTCGAGGTGATCTCGCCGGTCGACGATCAGACCTACGTCACCCGCCCCTACGCCACCGCAACCGCGGTGGAGGCGGCGATGGCCGCCGCGGAAGCGGCGCAGAAGACGTGGCGCCGCACGCCGCTCGACCAGCGCGTCGCCGTCGTCAAGGCGTGGCTCGTCGAGATGGAGAAGCGCAGCGGCGACCTCGCCGACACGCTGTCGCGCTCGATGGGGCGGCCGCGGTGGCAGGCCGACGAGATGCCGCGCCTGAAGCTCGTCGGCGAGATCGCCATGCGGGAGGCGGCCGAGGTGCTGGCAGACGCGGCCTACCCGACCGACCCCGGCATCCGCCGCTACGTGCGCCGCGAGCCGCTCGGCGTGACGCTGTCGATCTGCGCCTGGAATTATCCCACCGCGATGATGTCGATGCTCGTCACCGAGCCGCTCATCGCCGGCAACGTCGTCATCCTCAAGCACTCGCCGCAGACGCCGCTCACCGCCGAGATCGCAGCAGAAGCCTTCGCCGCCGCCGGCGGGCCGGCCGGCGTCTTCCAGGCGCTGCACCTCTCGCACCCGGCGGCCGAGGCGCTGATCGGCTCGAACCGGCTCGGCGCCGTGCGTTTCATCGGCTCGGTCGGCGGCGGCCGGCGCGTCCATGCGGCGGCGGCCGGCACCCACACCCACGTCCACCTCGAGCTCGGCGGCAAGGACCCGGCCTATCTCCGCCCCGACGCCGATCTCGCGGACGCCATCCCGCTCCTGACCGAAGGCTGCTTCTCCAACGCCGGCCAGTCGTGCTGCTCGGTCGAGCGCATCTATGTCCACGAGGCGATCGCTGCCCGCTTCATCGAGGCGTTCACGGCGGACGCGGCGAACTGGACCCTCGGCCATCCGCTCGACGGCAAGCCGATGATCGGCCCGGTGGTGCGGGCGGTCGCCGCCGAGCAGATCAACGCCCGCGTCGCCCAGGCGATCGCGATGGGGGCCAAGCGCACCCATGCGGCGAACCGCTTCGGCGCCGCCGAGCTCGGCCGCGCCTATGTCGAGCCGGAGGTGCTGGCCTCCTGCACCGCCGACATGCCGATCATGCGCGACGAGCTGTTCGGCCCCGTTGCCTGCATCCAGACGGTTTCGTCGGACGAAGAGGCGGTCGCGCTGATGAACGACAGCGAATACGGCCTGACGGCGAGCGTCTGGTCGGCCGACATCGCGGAGGCCGAGGCGATCGCGAGCGAACTCGAGGCCGGCACGGTGTTCGTCAATCGCTGCGACCACGCCGACCTCTATCTGCCGTGGGGCGGGGTGAAGTCCTCCGGCCTCGGCCGGGCGAACGCGAGGACGGGGGTGCTGGAGGCGACGCAGGCGAAGTCCTTCCACGTTCGCCGCCGCCTCGGCTGAGGCGGGGCGCCGGATTCGAGGGGACACCGCCATGCTCGCCGCCGCGCCCGCCTTCACGCTGCCGGACGCGGCGACGCTCGCCGCCCTCGCGGCCGCCGGCGTCGAGGAGATCGCCGCCGCCCGGCCGGGGCCGCTGGCGCTGCTCTGCGAGCACGGCGGCAATGCCGTGCCGGCGCCGTGGGGCGACCTCGGGCTGCCGGCGGCGCTCTTCGCCTCCCACTTCGGCTACGACCCGGGGGCGGCGGCGCTGACGCGGGCGCTCGCCGCTCGGCTCGGCGCGCCGGCGGCGATCGGGCGCTGGTCGCGGCTGTTCGTCGATCTCAACCGCCAGGTACAGGCGTGGGAATGCGTGCGGCCGGACTGCTCGGGCATCCCGGTGCCGGGCAATCTCGACGTGACGCCGGACGATCTCGCGGCGCGGCTGGCGGTGGCGCGGGCGCCCTTCGACGCGGCCGCGGACCGGGCACTCGCGGGGCGGGCGGTGGTGCTCTCGATGCACACCTGTACGCCCGTCTACCATGCCCACCGGCGTCCCTGGCCGGTCGGCGTGCTCTGGCGCGAGCGCGCCGTGCTCGCCGCGCCTCTCATCGACGCGCTGGCGGCGCAAGGCTACGATCCGGTGGGGGACAACGAGCCCTACGACTGGCGCGAGGCGGAGGGCTACACCCTGCAGGACACCCGCACCGGCGGCCGGGTCGCCCTCTATCTCGAGGTCCGGAACGACCTGCTGGCGACGGAGGCCGACGTCGCAGCGCACGCCGATCGCATCGGCGCGGCGCTGCAGACGGCGCTGGCGGACTGGGAGGCGCGCCGTGCGGGGTGATGTCATTTCGGGGTTATTCCCGGCCTCGTGCCGGGAACCCATACGCTCGCCTCGCACGCGCCGTTCGACGCCAGTCACCCCCTTCTCCCGCAGGGCGGGAGAAGGTGCCCGAAGGGCGGATGAGGGCCGCGCCGCGGGGCGGCGCGGAAGCCACGGGCAAGAGCGGCGCGCGGGGCACCGGCGCGCTCCGCACGCCGGCCCTCATCCGGCGCTGCGCGCCACCTTCTCCCCGCCTTCCGCCGGGAGAAGGGAAGCGTCGTCCGCCGCCCCGTGCCGCTTCTCCACCCCCGGCCGCCGTCCATGACCCGCGTCTCCGTCCACGAGATCGCGGCGCAGATCCGCGACTACCGCAAGAAGCAGGGGCTGACGCTGCAGGACATCTCGGAGATGTCCGGCCTCTCCGTCTCGACGCTGTCGAAGATCGAGAACGGCAAGACGCGGCTGACGCTCGACACCGCCCTCGTCCTCGCCGGCATACTGAAGGTGCCGGTGACCGGCTTCCTCGCCGAGGACGTGGTGCGGCCGACGGCGCGGCGCTCGATCACGCGGGCGGGCGAGGGCGTCGTCCACGACGTCAACGGCCTGCGCTTCGAGGTGCTGTGCGCCGACTTCAAGGAGAAGCGCAACTTCTTCTGGCGCGTCACCGTCTCAGCCCGCTCTCTCGACGAGGGCGGCGGCTGGCGCAGCCATCCGGGCGAGGAATTCCTGTCGGTGATCTCCGGCACCCTCGAACTCCACACCGAGCATTACGAGACGGTGCGGCTCGGAGCGGGCGACTCGATCCTCTTCGACGCCACCATGCGCCATGCCTATGTCGCCGCCGGCGAGGGCGACGCCGTGCTCTTGATGTCGAACACCATCCCGCTCGACACCAGCGAAGAGGGGGGCGAGGCGGTGTAGGTGGCGCGGCGTGGTCGCGAGCGCGCTGTCGCCGACCCTTTGCGGGCGCAAGGTTTCGCAGCAATTTTCCATTTCGGAAAATCCGCTTGCCTCCTTCCGCCGGCGATCCTACCATCGCTGATGCCGTGGCGGAGGGGCCGGACGGCGGGCGACGAGACCGAACGGGGAGGTGAGCCGGGTGCTGTCGGTCGAGCAGGTGAGCAAGCGGTTCGGCGGCGTGCAGGCGCTGCAGGACGTCACGCTCGTCTGCCGCCCGGGCGAGATTGTCGGGCTGATCGGCCCGAACGGCGCCGGTAAGTCCTCGCTCGTCAACGTCGTCACCGGCCTGATCGCCCCCGACGGCGGCCAGGTGCGGCTCGGCGACCGCGAGCTCGCCGGCCGCGGGCCGGAGTTCGCCGCCCAGTCCGGCGTCGCCCGCACCTTCCAGAACCTGCGGCTGTTCAAGCAGTTGTCCGTCCGCCAGAACGTTGAGGTGGCGCTCACCTCCGGCCATCGCCACCGCCCCGACCGCGTCGCCGGGCTGACGGTCGACGCGCTGCTCGCCCAGCAGGGCCTGTCGGACCTCGCCGAGGCGCCGGCCGGCGTACTCTCCTACGGTCACCAGCGGCGCCTCGAGATCGCCCGCGCGCTGGCGCTCGGCCCCGAGGTGATGCTGCTCGACGAGCCCGCCGCGGGCATGAACGACCAGGAGACCGAGGCGCTCGCGCTGACCATCCGCGAGATCCGCGACGAGCGCTCGCTCGGCATCATCGTCATCGACCATGACCTCGGCTTCATCATGGGCCTGTGCGACCGCATCACCGTCATGGACATGGGCCGCGTCGTCGCCGATGGCACGCCGGAGGCGATCCGCAACGACCCGGTGGTGATCGAGATCTATCTCGGCACAGTGCACTGAGGCGCGCTCGCGCGCTGGCACCGATTTCGCACCCGTCGCCGGCGACGCTCCGCCCGCGGCGATCCGCATAGGGAGAGGCCCCGCGGTCGGCGCCGCGCCGACGGGGGCGACAAACAGGGGAACCAGCCATGTCGCATCGTTCGCTCTTGCTCGGGACGGCCGCCGCGCTGGCCCTCTTCGCCGGTCCGGCGCTCGCCGAGGGCCCGACCATCAAGATCGGCCTCGCCGCCTCGCTCACCGGCGACTTCGCCCCCTACAGCGAGGCCGAGGGTGCCCGCTGCATGGCCGACCAGCTCAACAAGGCGGCCGGCCCCGATGATCCGAAGATCGAGATCCTGATCGAGGATTCCCGCTCCGACGCGCAGCTCTCGGTCTCGCTCGGCCAGAAGTTCCTCGACGAGAAGGCGCAGGTGATCGCCGGCGTGCCGTTCCCCGACGCGCTGATCCCGATGTCGCAGATGGCGGCGAGCTACGGCGCCACCGTCTATTCCGCCCCGAACACCCAGGTGGAGATGCACGAGGTCGGGCTCGACAACTTCATCGCGGGCGCCGTGCCCGATCCGATGAACGCCGCCGCTACCGCCGTGGCGGTTGCCGCCGCCGGCGGCAAGGCGACGGTGATCCTCACCTCCGAGGACGGCGCCTCGTGGTCGGCGAAGACGCCGGAGTGGTTCGGCGAGGCGCTCGAGAAGACCGGCGGCAAGGTCGTCGGCAAGCTCGCCTATTCCTTCGGCACCACCGACTGGTCGCCGCAGATCGCCGAGATCAAGGCGTTCGCGGACAAGCCGGACACCGTCTACGTGTGCGGCCCGGTGCCGGACGTCGGCATCCTCGTGCGGCAGCTGCGCTCGAACGGCTTCGATGGCATCGTCGCCGGCTGCGACGGCTTCGACGACCCGTCGCTGGAGGAGACCGTCGGCAACCCCGCCTATCTCGACAAGGTGATGTTCGCCACCCACGGCGTGATGGGCGACGGCGGCCAGATCGACCAGTTCATCGCTGCCTGCAAGGCCGCCGGCTACAAGGTCAACGGCATCTTCGACGCGCTCGGCGCCGACATGGTGCAGGTGGTCTACGATGCCGCCAAGGCGTCCGGCAGCGACGATCCGGTGAAGCTGCGCGAGGCGATCCGCGCCAGCGACGGCTCGAAGACGGTGATGTCCGACAACCTCTCCTTCAAGGAGAAGCTCGCCTATCCGGTGAAGACGATCCCGGTCATCGGCTTCAAGGACGGCAAGCGCGTCGTCATCGCCGACGACGTGCCGGTGTTCGTCCCGTACCTGAAGTGAGCGCCCGCCTGCCTTGACCGATGCCGCCGGCGCGGGGACCTTCCCGCGCCGGACCCAGACACACCTGACGTTCCCGTTCACCTCACGCATCGGACCGGCATGCTCGTCGTCGAGAACCTCGTCGTCCGCTACGGCCCGATCACGGCCGTGCGCGGCGTCTCGATCGAGGTCGGCGCCGGCGAGACGGTGGCCCTCCTCGGCCCGAACGGCGCCGGCAAGACCTCGATCGTCTCGGCGGTCATCGGCCTCGTGCCCTCGACCGGTCGCGTCAGCTTCGACGGCCGAGACGTCTCCAATCTGTCGCCGGAAGAGCGCGTGCGGGCGGCGATGACGGTGGTGCCGGAGGGTCGGCGCGTCTTCGCCAACCTGACGGTCGCCGAGAACCTCCGCCTCGGCGGCTTCGTGCGGCGGCGCGAGCGCGACCAGGACGGCGAGCGCGACCGCTATCTTGCGATGTTCCCGGTGCTGCGCGAGCGCCTCGACCAGCTCGCCGGCACGCTGTCGGGTGGCGAGCAGCAGATGCTGGCGATCGCCCGCGCCATGATGTCGAAGCCGCGGCTGCTCATCCTCGACGAGCCGTCGCTCGGGCTCGCGCCGCGGATCGTCGCGCGCATCTTCGAGCACATCGTCGAGCTCAAGAAGTCCGGCATCACCATCGTGCTCGTCGAGCAGAACATGATGCAGGCGCTCGCCGTCGCCGACCGCGCCTACGTGCTCTCGACCGGCACCATCCGCCACGCCGGCCCGGCGGCCGAGCTCCGGGCCGACCCGCGGCTCGCCGACCTCGCCATCGGCGGACATTGAAGGGCGCGCGATGGACTACGCCATCCAGCAGATCGTCAACGCCCTCGCCTTCGGGTCGGAGTATGCGCTGCTCGCCCTTGGCCTCGCCCTCGTCTTCTCGATCATGGGGCTCGTCAACTTCGCCCACGGCGAGATCATCGCGGTCGCCGGCTACTCGGTGTTCTTCGCCGTGGCGCTCGGGCTGCAGTCGGTGCTCGGCGCCGTCACCATCGCCATCGTGATGGGTATCGTCACGGCGCTCGTCTTCGAGCGCGTCGCCTTCCGGCCGGTGCGCTACGCACCGACGACGACGGGACTGCTCACCGCCTTCGGCGTCTCGATCGTCGTGCAGAACATGCTGACGCTGTTCGTCTCGCCGAAGGCGCGCGCCGTCCCGGTGCTCGGGCCGCTCAACCAGACCTTCTTCATCGGCCCCTATGCGGTGTCCTCGCTGCAGCTGCTCGAGCTCGCCGTCACCATCGTCGCCATCGTCGCGCTGGTGCTCTTCCTCAACCGCAGCCTGCTCGGCCTCGCCATCCGCGCCGCGGCGCGCGACTTCTCGACCGTGCGGCTGATGGGGGTGAAGGCGAACCGCGTCATCGCCACCGGCTTCGCGCTGTCGGGCTTCCTCGCCGGGGTCGTCTCGGTGTTCATCCTCGCCCGCCGTGGCAGCGTCGAGCCGGACTTCGGCTCGGCCCCCGTCATCAAGGCCTTCGTCGCCTGCGTGCTCGGCGGCTTCGGTTCCCTCGCCGGCGCCGCCGTCGGCGGCATGGTGCTGGGCTTCCTCGACGTCGCCATCCTGGTGGCGCTGCCGCAGAAGTTCGGTGGCCTGCGCGACGCGCTCACCTATTTCCTCGTCGGCGTCGTGCTGTTCTGGCGGCCGCAGGGCCTGCTCGGCCGCACCGTCGAGCTCGGCGACAAGGAGGTCTGAGCCATGGCCCCCGCCCAGTCGCCCGCCGCACCCATGCCCGCCGACCGCTCGATGCCGCCGCTGTTGCGCTCCATCCTCGGCGGCCTCGTCGTGGCGGTTCCCGTCGTGGTGATCGGCGTGCTGATCCTCTGGCTCGCGCCGCCCTACCAGGTGCGCATCGCCTTTGCCGGCTACGTCAACCTCGTCATCGTCGTCGGCCTGCAGATCTTCATGGGCAACGCCAACATCGGCAACTTCGGCCACAGCGCCTTCGTCGGCGTCGGCGCCTATTTCGTCGCGATCCTCGCGACCCCGCTCGCCGCCAAGAAGCTCTCCATCCCGAACGCGCCGTTCGGCCTCTCCCAGGTCGTGCTCGATCCGATCGTCGCCGCGGTCGTCGCCCTCGGCATCGTCGGCGTGCTGGCGCTGCTCACCGGCTTCATCATCTCCCGGCTGTCGGGCATCGCCGCCTCGATCGTGACGCTGTCGCTGCTGATCATCTCGCACGGCGTCTTCATCAACTACACCGACCTGTTCAAGGGCGCCCAGGCCTTCTTCGGCATCCCCGTCGTCATCGGCCTGCCGACGGCGATCGCGGTGGCGGTGGCGGCGATCGTCGTCGCGCGCGTCTTCCGTGACAGCCAGGACGGCGTGCAGCTGCGCGCCAGCGCCGACGACGTGCTGGCGGCGCGCGCGTTCGGGGTCGACGTCGTCAAATTGCGCTTCAAGGCGTGGGTGCTGAGCGCGCTCGTCTGCGGCGCCGCCGGCATCATGTACGCCTACTTCATGGGCGCGGTGATCGCCCGCGCCTTCTTCTTCCAGCAGGTGTTCCTGACGCTCGCCATGCTGATCCTCGGCGGCATGCGCACGGTGTCGGGCGCCGTCGTCGGCTGCGCCATCCTGTCGATCGGGCTCGAGGCGATCCGCAGCCTGGAAAGCGGCGCCACCATCATGGGTGTCAAGCTGCCGGAGATGCTCGGCCTCTCCGGCCTGTCTCTCGGCGCCGTCATCGTGCTCGGCATGGCGTTCCGGCCGAACGGCCTGATGGGCCGCCTCGAGCTCGACGAACTCGCCGCCGGCTGGCTCAGGCGGCTCCGGCGGTCCTGAGCCTCTCCCTCTCCAAAAGCGCTCAGTCGCAAGGTTGAAGACGATGTCGTTCGAGACATATGCCGCCGCCCGCCGCGACGAGCTGAAGGCCCTGAAGCTCGAGCTCGCCGACGCCGGCGCCGAGCTCATGCATGTCCACACCGCCGAGATGAACGGCGTCTTCCGCTCGAAGACGACGCCGCTGAAGCTCTCCTATGACGGCGACGCGCTGAACGGCATCCTGTTCTGCGTCGGCCACGCCGACGGCGCGCCGGTGGGCGACCCGGTGTTCGCCGGACCGATCTCCAACACCGACAACGGCTTCCCCAACATCATGGCGCTCGCGGACCCGGCGAGCGTCCGCCACCACGGCTGGGACAAGCGCTTCGCCTCGGTCATCACAGACGCGTTCTGGCTCGACGGGTCACCGTGCCCGATCGACCCGCGCTGGGCCGTGCGCCGCCAGCAGGAGCGCGCCGAGGCGCTCGGCTACGAGCCGCGCTTCGCCGTCGAATACGAGTTCGGCATCTTCCACGCCGACGAGGACGCGATGCGCGAGGGCCGCTTCCGCGAGCTCCGCCCTTGGGGCAACTCCTACATCAACTACGACCTCGTCCGCTCCGGCTCCTACCAGGACTTCTTCGCCACCTACGTCTCGCGCATGGCCTCGATCGGCATCACGGTGTCGTCGGTCGTCACCGAATACGGCCACGGCATGTACGAGATCGCCCTCGGGCCGAAGACCGCGCTGGAGGCCGCCGACGACGCGGTGCGCGCCAAGCTCCACCTGAAGGAGCTCTGCGCCGAGCGCGGGCTGGTCGCCACCTTCATGACGCGCTTCCAGCCCCCCGGCCGCGAGAGCGCCTGCGGCGCCCACCACCACCAGAGCCTCTGGCAGGACGGCCGCAACGCCTTCGCCGGCGGCGCCAACAAACTCACCGACGTTGGCCGGCTCTATCTCGGCGGCTTGCTCGCCCGCATGGTCGACAGCCACCTCGTCTTCCGCCCGACGCTCAACACCTACCGGCGCATGGAGCGGCTCGCCTGGTCGCCGGAGAACGTCTCCTGGGGCTTCGAGAACCGTGCCGCGGCGATCCGCGCCATCACCACGCCCTCGGCCGGCGCCGCGCGCTTCGAGCACCGCGTGCCGGGCGCCGACGTGAACCCCTATCTCTGCATCGCCGCGATGCTCGCCGCCGGCCTCGACGGCCTCGAGGACAAGATCGAGCCGATCGCCATCAGCGCCGGCGTGCCGGCGATGGAGACGCACGCGGCCCTGCCGCGCTCGCTGGAAGCCTCGATGGCGGCCTTCGGCGCGTCCGACTTCATCGAGCGCGTCTTCGGCCCGGAGCTGCGGCACCACTATCTCTTGAGCCGCCAGTTCGAGCTCGACGCCTTCGAGGCCTGGCGGGCGAGCCACATCAGCGACTTCGAGTGGCAGCGCTACTTCATGGGGACGTGAGCGGACGGCGTGGGCGGGGAGGAGACCGGCCGCGCCTCCCGTCAGCGGTTCAGCGTCGACAGCGCCTCGTCTACCGTCTGCACCCGGCAGTAGCCACCGAAGGCCTTCAGGGCGGCGCGGTGGCGGGCGTCGGTGTGGGTGGCGCAGGCGTCCTCGGCGCAGACGACGTAGTAGCCGCGGTCGGCGGCGTCGCGCACCGTCATGTCGACGCACTGGTCGGTGAGGAAGCCGACGACGATGACGTTGTCGATACCGAGATTGCGCAGCACGTAGTCGGCGTTGGTCGAGTTGAAGGCGCCGGACGACGTCTTCGGCAGGAGCACGTCGTCGTCGCCCGGGGCGACGGCGTCGATGACCTTGCCCTCCCACGCCCCCTTGGGGACGAGGATGCCGGAGAGCTTGTGGTCGAGAGAGCGGTCGCGGCCGTCACGCGTCAGCGCCTCGATGACGGTGTAGACGATCTCGCAGCCGGCGGCCCGCGCCTCGTCGATCAGCCGCCGCATCGCCGGCAGCGCGCGGTCGTGCACGGCCGCCCAGTATTCCGGCTTCTCGTGCCGATAGGCCGGCGTCACCTCGGAGTTCTGCGCGTCGACGACGAACACGGCGGTCCGCTTCGGGTCGAGGCGCTTGTCGCGCTTGAGGCGCAGCGGATCGAAGGTCTCGGTCATCGGACGTGTCCCCAGCCGCCATGGTTCGGCGCGCCCTCAACACCACGGCGCGGGGTGGCGATCAAGAGCCGCGACATTGTCCCTTGGCACAACGCGAACCCTCCCCCCTCGCGGGGGAGGGCAGGGAGGGGGGGCCGCCGCGGGTGCTTCCCTTCGTTTTGGCCGGGACGGTGCCGCGGTGTGAGGCTGCGACCTGCGGAGAAGAGTTCTTCCGCCGCGCTCCCGCGCGGCAGCCCCCCCTCCCGTCGCGCCTGCGGCGCGCCGACCTCCCTCGCGAGGGGGGAGGGTTCGCGTTGAGCATGAGTTGACCGTCCCCGTGTCGAGCAAGAAGCGATCGAGCTCGCTACGAGCACCGATCCAAGACGGTCACCCCCGCTCCGGACCACCCTCCCGCCCGCGGAACCGCCGCTGGTACGCCGTGTCGTAGAGGGCGCTCTCCCGGAAATTGTGCGCCGAGAGTGCCCGGCCGACGAGGATCACCGCCGTCCGCTCGATCGGGTCGGCCGCCACCTGTGCGGCGATGGTGGCGAGCGTGCCGCGGACGATGCGTTCGTCCGGCCACGACACCCGCGCCGCCACCGCCACCGGGCAGTCGGCGCCGTAGTGGGGCACGAGCTCCGTCGCGACACGCTCGAGCGCGTGGATGGCGAGGTGGATGGCGAGCGTCGCGCCGGTGGCGGCAAACGCCGCGAGCTTTTCGCCCGCCGGCATCGGCGAGGCGCGGCCGTCGATGCGGGTGATGACGAGGCTCTGCGCCAACCCCGGCACCGTCAGCTCGCGGCCGAGCACGGCTGCGGCGGCGGCGAAGGCGGGCACGCCCGGCGTCAGCGTCCAGGCGATGCCGAGGCGGTCGAGCCGGCGGATCTGCTCGGCGACCGCGCTGTAGACCGACAGGTCGCCGGAGTGCAGCCGCGCCACGTCGAGGCCGGCGGCGTCGGCGGCGACATACTCGGCCTCGATCTCGTCGAGGCTCATCGGCGCCGTGTCGACGAGGCGGGCGCCGGGCGGGCAGTGGACCAGCATCTCCGGCGGCACGATCGAGCCTGCATAGAGGCAGACGGGCGAGCGGGCGAGGATGTCGCGGCCGCGCAGCGTCAAGAGGTCCGCCGCGCCGGGGCCGGCGCCGATGAAGTGAACGGTCATGGGCGGGGCATGGTCGTGGGAAGCGGACGGTCTGGTGCGCGAACGGACAGGGGAACCGGACGGTGACGGGAAGCGCGGGTCACGACGCGGTCTCCCGCCGGGCCAGCGCGCAGGTGACCGGGCCGACGGCGGTGCGCGGCGCGATCAGCTTGCCGTACGGCCCGCAGGCGGCGAGTGCCGCCGTCTCGGAGGCCGAGGGCACGCCCATCAGGGCGATGACGCGGTCGGAGGTGGTGAGCGTGCGGCCGGCGGCGGCCTCCAGCGTCTTCTGCGGCACCAGAACCAGCGGCAGGCCGAGCGCGGTTGCGGCCGCCGTG
Source organism: Pseudoxanthobacter soli DSM 19599 (assembly GCA_945898215.1). Classification (GTDB taxonomy): domain Bacteria; phylum Pseudomonadota; class Alphaproteobacteria; order Rhizobiales; family Segnochrobactraceae; genus CAMDHY01. The sequence goes on from CAMDHY010000002.1 coordinate 133,972, forward strand.
ATGCCCGGCTCGCCGCCCTTGACGGCGGGGGTGGCCAGCGCCCCGACGTCGGCGCGCGTCAGCCCGGCGCGGGCGAGGGCCGCGTCGAGGGCGGCGGCGACCTCGGCGGCGGAGACGCCCTTGCGGCTGCCGATGCCGGCGACGATCACGCGCCTTGCTCCGCGTCAGCTGGGCCGGCGCTGGCCGACGATGCCTCAGTTTCGTTGACCGCAGCCGGCTTCGTCCAGACCCACTGCGTCACCGGCATCGCGGCGCGCCAGCCAGTCATGCTGCCGACGGGGGATGCGCGGGCGACCTGCAGGCGGACGAGATCGCCGCCATGGGCGGCGTAGCGGGCGGCGAGCACAGCCTCGGTCTCCAGCGTCACGGCATTAACGATGAGCCGGCCGCCGGGTTTCAGCGCCGCGATGACCGCGTCGAGGACTCCCGCATCGGCGGCGCCGCCGCCGACGAAGACGGCGTCGGGGGCGGGCAGGCCGGACAGTGCCGCCGGCGCCTCGCCCTCGACCAGGCGCAGGCCGGGCACGCCGAGCGCATCGGCGTTTCGGCGGACACGGTCGGCCCGGTCGCTCCGCGCCTCGACGGCGATGGCGGCGAGCGACGGGTCGGCGAGCATCCACTCGATGCCGACCGAGCCCGAGCCGGCGCCGACATCCCACAGCAACTCGCCGCGCCGTGGCGCCAGCGCCGACAGCGTCAGCGCGCGGATCTCCCGCTTGGTGAGCTGGCCGTCGTTCTCGAACAGGTCGTCCGGCAGCCCCGGCGCCCGCGGCAGGATGGCGGCGCCGCCGGCGGCCGCGACCTCGATCGCCACGACGTTGAGCGCGTCGATGCCGTCGAGATCGAAGCCGGCGGCGGTCGTCGTGCGCAGCCGCTCGCGCGGGCCGCCGAGGGCCTCCAGCACCGTGAGGCGGGAGGGGCCGAAGCCGAGGGCGGTCATCAGCGCGGCGAGCCCGGCGGGGCCGGCGCCGTCCGAGGTCAGCACGATCAGCCGTGCGCCGGGGTGGAGATGCGGGCGGACCAGCGCCGGCGGCCGGCCGTGGGCGGACAGCGTCACGACGTCCTGCAGCGCCCAGCCGAGGCGGGCGGCGGCGAGGCTGAAGGCCGAGGGCGCCGGCAGCACGGTCGTCTCGTCGGCCGGCACATGGCGGGCGAGCGTCGCGCCGACGCCGAAACACATCGGGTCGCCCGAGGCGAGCACGCAGACGCGGCGGCCGCGCTCCGCCACGACGGCGGCACACGCCGCGTCGAACGGGCTCGGCCACGGCCGCGCCTCGCCGCGGATGAGCGCGCCTGCGAGCTCGAGGTGCCGCCGGCCGCCGAACACCACCTCGGCCGCCTCGATCGCCGTGCGGCCGGCAGGCGACAGCCCGTCGGCGCCGTCCTCACCGATGCCGACAATGGACAGCCAGCGCTCCGGCCGGGCAGTGTCGGCCGCCACGGCAGCGTCCGCCGCCGTCCGCTCCCGCCGCTCAGGTCCGACCGCCGACATGACGACGCGCCTCCTCATTCTCGGCGGCACCACGGAGGCCCGCCGGCTCGCCGAGCGTCTCGCCGACCGAGACGACCTCACCGTGACGCTGTCGCTCGCCGGCCGCACCCTCGATCCGGTGAAGATGCCGGTGCCGGTGCGCAGCGGCGGCTTCGGCGGCGTCGCCAGGCTCGCGGCGTATCTGACGGAGAATGCCGTGGATGGGCTGATCGACGCCACCCATCCCTTCGCCGCGCAGATGTCGCGCCACGCCGCTGAGGCGGCCGCCGCCACCGGCGTGTCGCTGCTGGCGCTGCGCCGCCCCGCCTGGGAGGCGGTCGAGGGCGATCGCTGGACAGAGGTGGGCAGCGTCGCGGAGGCCGCGGCGGCCCTCGGCGAAGGGCGGCGCCGCGCCTTCCTCGCCCTCGGCCGGCAGGAGCTCGCTCCCTTCGAGGCGCTGCCGCAGCACGCCTACCTGATCCGCAGCGTCGATCCGGTCGAGCCGCCCCTGGCGGTGCCGGACGCCGTCTACGTCACCGCCCGCGGCCCGTTCGGCGTCGAGGCCGACGTGCGGCTGCTCGCCGAGCACCGCATCGACTTGGTAGTGTCGAAGAACGCCGGCGGCGAGGCGAGCTATGCCAAGATCGCGGCGGCCCGGCGCCTCGGCCTGCCGGTGCTGATGGTGCGCCGCCCCGCCGTGCCCGACGTCCCGGCGGTCGCCACCGTCGAGGAGGCTCTCGCCTGGACCGATCATCTCGCCGCCTCGCGGGCAAAGCGCGGCGTGTAGACGAGCGGCGGCAGGCCGGGCCGGTCGACGACGCGCGTCTCGGCGGTGCCGACCAGCACCAGCGTCGCCATGTCCGCGCGGGCCGCGTCTGCCTCGCCGAGCCGCACGATCTCGACGCGCTCGTCGGGCCGCGACACCGCGTGGCCGAACACCACCGGCACGTCGGGGACGAGGTGCCCGCGCAGCCGCTCGAAGGCGGCGCCGAGCTGCCAGGGGCGCGCCTTCGAGGCGGGGTTGTAGAGGGCGATGACGAAGCCGGCCGTCGCCGCCGCGTCGAGGCGGGCCTCCACCAGCGTCCACGGCTTCAGGTTGTCGGAGAGGTTGATGGCGCAGAAATCGTGGCCGAGCGGCGCGCCGATGCGGGCGGCGACCGCCAGCATCGCGGTGACGCCCGGCACGACGAGGAGGTCGACCCGGCGGAAGGCCTCGGGTCCCGCCTCGATCGCCTCGCAGACGGCCGCCGCCATGGCGAAGACGCCGGGATCGCCGCCGGAGACCAGCGCGACGCTGCGGCCGGAGGCGGCCTCCGTCAGCGCCGCGTCGGCGCGGGCGCGCTCCTCGCGGTTGTCCGACGGCATACGGACCTGGCCGGGGCGGGCGGGCACGCGGTCGAGATAGGGGCCGTAGCCATAGAGCGCCTCGGCCTCGCTGAGCGCCGCGGCCGCCTGCGGCGTCACCAGCTCGGCGGCACCGGGGCCGATGCCGACGACGGCGAGGCGGCCGGCGGGCGCCGCGCTCATGCCCGCCCCGTCCAGCCGGGCACCAGCACCAGTGAGAAGTAAGGCGCCTTGTCGTCGGCCTTGTCGGCGAGCCGCACCACCGCCCCCGTCGCCATCGTGCCGCGCTCCACATAGACGGCGCGCTCCAGAAGGCCCGTCGCGGCCAGCGCGCGGCGCACTTTCGGCAGATTGCGGCCGAGCTTCATGATCACGGCGGCGTCTGCCCCTTTGAGCCGGCGGGCGAGGTCGTCCTCGGCCAGCGTACCCGGCAGCACGGTGAGCACGTCGTCGCCCTGGGTGATCGGCACGCCGGCGAGCGACCAGCAGCCCGACATCGCCGTGACGCCCGCCACCACCTCGGTCGGGAAGCGGTGGGCGAGGCGGACGTGGATGTGCATGTAGGAGCCGTAGAACAGCGGGTCGCCCTCGCTCAGCACCGCGACCGTGCGGCCGGCGGTAAGCTCGGCGGCCACTGCGGCGGCGCTGTCCTCGTAGAAGCGGTCGATGGCGTCGCGGTAGGTGGCATCCGCCTTCGGGATTTCCGTCGTGACCGGATAGAGCAGCGGCAGTTCCCGGACTCCGGGGCGCAGGTGAGCGGCGGCACAGCCCCTGGCGTTGGAGGCATTGCCGGCCTTGGCGAACCAGGCGACGACGTCGGCGGAGGCGAGCACGCGCGCCGCCTTCAGCGTCATCAGCTCGGGATCGCCCGGCCCGACGCCGACGCCGAAGAGGCGGCCGGGGGACGGGCTCGCGCCGCTGTCGGAAGGCTCGGTCACGCGCCGTATCCTCGGCCGCCGGACCGCATCGCCGTCCGGGCTTTCCGCTCGCTCACAGCCCCGGCCTCGCCAGCGCGTTGACGGCGGCTGCCGTCATGGCGCTGCCGCCGAGCCGACCACGCACGACGATCCACGGCACGCCGGCCGGATGCTCGGTGAGGGCCTCCTTCGACTCGGCCGCGCCGACGAAGCCGACGGGAATGCCGAGGATGGCGGCCGGCCGCGGCGCGCCGGCGTCGAGGCGCTCGAGCAGGCGGAAGAGCGCGGTGGGCGCGTTGCCGATCGCCACCACCGCGCCGGCCATGTGCTCGTCCCACAGGTCCACCGCCGCCGCCGAGCGCGTGGTGCCCATCTCGGCCGCGAGGCCGGGGGTGCGCGGGTCGTTCAGGGTGCAGATCACGGCGTTGTCGGCCGGCAGCCGCGCCCGCGTCACACCGCGCGCGACCATCTCGGCGTCGCACAGGATCGGCGCGCCGGCGAGAAGCGCCGCGCGGGCCGCCGCGACGACGCCGGGGGCGAACGCGATTGCCGCCGCCGCCTCCACCGAACCGCAGGCGTGGATCATCCGGACCGCGACGTCGGCCTCATCGTCGGAAAAGGCGGACAGGTTCGCCTCGGCGCGGATGATGGCGAACGAGCGCTCATAGATGCCGGTGCCGTCGCGGACATAGTCGTAGCGGGGCGCCGTCATCGCGTCGCCGATCCCGCCGGACGGAGCCGAATTTCGCCTCGCCGCACCACCGCACTCCCCGCTCGCCGCGTCAGGCCGCGGCGCCGTCGTCGTTCCGTCCGTTGTGTCCGTCGCCGCATCGCGCCGGTCAAGTGCGCGCGACGAGACCGGGCGCCGGCGCTCAGAACTCGACGCCCTCCTGCGCCTTCACGCCGGCGGCGAAGTGATGCTTCGTCGCCGCCATCTCGGTGACGCAGTCGGCGGCGGCGAGAAGCTCCGGCTTGGCGTTGCGGCCGGTGACGACGACGTGCAGGCCGTCCCGGCGGCCGGCGAGCCGGGCCACCACCGCCGCGAGCGGCAGGTAGTCGTAGCGCAGCGCGATGTTGAGCTCGTCGAGCACGACGAGGCCGAAGGAGGGGTCGTCGAGGAAGGCCTCGGCCTGCGCCCACGCCCGTTCCGCGGCGGCGATGTCACGGGCGAGGTCCTGCGTCTCCCAGGTGAAGCCCTCGCCCATCGAGCGCCAGACCACCCGGTCGCCGAAGGTCTCGAGCGCCGCCCGCTCGCCACTGTCCCACGCCCCCTTGATGAACTGCACCACCGCCACCCGCCGGCCGCGCCCGAGCATCCGGAGCGCCAGCCCGAAGGCGGCGGTCGACTTGCCCTTGCCGGGCCCGGTGGTGACGATCAGCAGGCCCTTCTCGACCGTCTTGCCCGCCACCTCGGCGTCCTGCACCGCCTTGCGCTTCTCCGCCTTCGCCTTGTGGCGGGCGGCTGCCTCGTCGCTGATCGTCATCGCCCATCCTTCATGCGACACCCCGAATCTGCCGATGCGTCCGCTCATCCCGCGTCGCCAGCCGGTCACGGCTGGCCGATTCGGGGTCAAACATTGGTGAAGCAGACGCCCCCGAGGCAGTATCCGCCTATCGTCGCTCCAAGCATTTCCATAGGTTCTCCCGCCAAGCGAGCAACTTGTCACTCCCGCTCCTGCCCCCGGGAGCGGCCAGCCCGCCACCGGGGCGGCGCCCCGCTCGCGGCGTTCCTCATTGCCAGGAGTTTGCCATGCCCATTGCTTCTCTGATCCGTTCGGCGGCCGTTGCGGCCGTCCTTCTTTCGATTCCCGTCGTCGCCCATGCGGCGAAGCCGGGGGCCGCCGAGGTGTCCGTGCCGGACGGCGCGATGACCGGCCCGGCGTCCCCGCTGATCTGGCGCAAGGTCGCCGGCGCGAAGACCTATCTGGTCCAGGTCTATGACAAGCGGGACAAGCGGGTCGTTTCCACCACCGTCACCGCGAGCGAGGCCGGCTGCACCAAGACAGAGTACTGCTCGGTGACGCCGGAGGAGCCGTTGAAGAGCGGCCCGCATCGCTGGCGCGTCCAGGGCGTCAACAGCGACGGCGCGGGTCCCTGGAGCGCCTATGCGTCCTTCTGGGTCGGCGGCCCGGCCGTCTACCAGAGCGCCCTCGTCAACAACGGAGTCCACCAGGTGGTGGCGGGCCCGCAGACGGTGACGCAGCTCGAGGTGGCCGTGCCGGGGCCGGGCATGATCCACGTCTCGACGACGGGCCTGCTGACCTGCCTGCGCAGCAACACGAAGGGGCTCGTCGATATCAGCACCCTGGTGACCGAGGACCCGGCCAGCATCGCACAGGGAGTCCTGCCGGGGATCCTCACCTTCTTCTCGACGATCGACATCAACGAACGGCTCACCCACCCGCAGGCGACCGGCGGCGTGTTCCCGGCCGAGGAGGCCGGCAAGAAGACGTTCTACTGGCGCGCCAACGGCTTCATCAACGATAACGACAACTGCCAGATCTACGCCGCGTCGCTGATCGCGGAGTATTTTCCGGCTGGCGGCATCGTCGAGTCGCCAGTCGAAGAGGCTGGCGCGGGGGGCAGGCCGACCGGCCCCACCGGCGGCGCGCTCGATCGCTGAGATGGGCGACCGGCCGGCGCGCCGCGTCGCGACGGGTCCGGCCATTGCCGACAGTCGAGCCGTCCGGCCGTCTCGATTGACGGCCGGCCTTCCCGTCCTGTACCAAATCCCCGACGGTCCTTCCCTGTTCGGAAGGTGAAAAGGGAACGCGGTGCGGCTTTCTCCGGCCGGAGAGCGCCAAATCCGCGGCTGCCCCCGCAACTGTGAGCGGCGAGCCCGCGTCGAAGGCCACTGGAACCCTCGGGTTCTGGGAAGGCGGCGCCGGGCGATGACCCGTGAGCCAGGAGACCTGCCGTCACCGCAGCACTCGTTCGGCCGCCGGAGGGGCGGCCGCGGAGGATGACATGACGGAATTTTCGACGGACCGCGCTGCCGCCCGGCCGCAAGCCCGCTCCGAGGCCCTGATCGCCGCGGCGATCGCCTTTTCGATCGGTGCGTTCATGGTCTTCGGCGTGGGCTTCGCCCATTCCGACGCGCTGCACAACGCCGCGCACGACACCCGGCACACGCTCGCCTTCCCCTGCCACTGAGCCGGCCATGCTCGGGCGCATCCTGGCGGTCGGCTTGCTGGCCGGCCTCGCCGTGGGACTTGCGATCGCGGTCCTGCAGCACGTCTCCGTCACCCCCCTGATCCTCCACGCCGAGCGCTTCGAGCACGCCGGCGAGGCCGCCCATTCCGGCGTGCTGCACGACTTCGGCGATGCCAAGCTGATGCTCGCCCACTCCCTCACCGAGCACGCCGACGGCGAAGAGGGCTGGGCGCCCGAGGACGGCCTCGAGCGGACGGCGTTCACCGGCCTCGCGACCCTCCTCGCCGGCGTCGGCTTCGCGCTGATGCTGACGGCGGCGATGGTCGCCTCCGGCGAGACGATCTCCGAGCGCACCGGCCTCGCCTGGGGCGCGGCCGCCTTCGTGGCGGTGGTGCTGGCGCCGGCCTTCGGCTTGCCGCCGGAACTGCCGGCTTCGGCCGCCGCCGGCCTCGACGCGCGCCAGCTCTGGTGGATCGTCACGGTGGCGATGACGGCGGTGGCACTGTTCCTGTTCCTCAAGGTCGACCGGCCGTGGGCGAAGCCGCTTGCCGTCGTGGTGGCGCTCGCACCGCAGATCGTCGGCGCGCCGCAGCCGGCCGAGTTCACCTCGGCCGTGCCGGCGGAGCTGCAGGGCGAGTTCGCCGCCCGCTCGATCGTGCTCTCCGGCCTGTTCTGGCTCGCCATCGGCTGGGCCGTCGGCACCTTGTGGCCGCGGTTCGCGAGGACGGCATCCTGAGCGCGCTCGTCGAGGCCACGCCGCCGGCGCAAGAGAGCGGCGAGTCGTCGGCGGGCCCCCCGGTGACGGCGCCGGCTCAGCCGGACGGGTCGCCGCTGGCCTCCGTCTTCGTCTGCGTCAGTTGCCGGCGGCCCCGTGCCGAGGGTGAGACCGGCGGCGACCCGAGCGTGCCCCACGTGGAGCCCGGCCGCGGCTTCGCCACCGCGCTCGCCGGGGCGCTCGCCGCCGAGCCCGGCATCGCCGTCGTGCCGGTGGAATGTCTCGCCGTCTGCCGGCGCGCCTGCACCGTCGCCTTCACGGCGCCGGAGAAGTGGACCTACATCGTCGGCGACGTCGAGGGCGACGCCCACGTCGGCGAGATCGCCACCGCCGCGCGCGCCTATGCGGCGAGCGAGACCGGCATCCTGCGCTGGGCGGACCGCCCGCCCGCCTTCAAGAAGAACGTCGTGGCGCGCGTGCCGCCGACCGCCTTCAGACCCGATAGGGCCCCGACATGAACGCTCAGTCCCCCGCCTCCGCCAGGCCCGCCGGCGCCACGCTCGCCAAGGTGCCGTGCACGATCGTCACCGGCTTCCTCGGGGCCGGCAAGACGACCCTGATCCGCCACGTGCTGGAGACGGCGAACGGCCGGCGCCTCGCCGTCATCGTCAACGAGTTCGGCGACCTCGGCGTCGACGGCTCGATCCTCAAGGGCTGCGGCATCGAAAGCTGCCCGGAAGAGAACATCGTCGAGCTCGCCAACGGCTGCCTCTGCTGCACCGTGGCGGACGACTTCGTGCCGGCGCTCGACGCCATCCTCGCCCGCTCGCCGGCGGTCGACCACATCCTCATCGAGACCTCGGGCCTCGCATTGCCGAAGCCGCTGGTGCAGGCCTTCAACTGGCCGGCGATCAGGAGCCGGGTCACCGTCGACGGCGTCGTCGCCGTGGTCGACGGCGCGGCGCTCGCGGCCGGGCGGATGGCGATGGATGAGGCGGCGCTCGCCCGCCAGCGGGCGGCCGACCCCTCCCTCGACCACGACGACCCGATCGAGGAGGTGTTCGAGGACCAGATCGCCTGCGCCGATCTCGTCGTGCTGACCAAGACCGACCTCGTCGACGCCGCCGGGCTGGCGCGGGCGCAGGCCCTCGTCGCCGAGGCGCTGCCGCGCGCCGTCACCGTCGTGCCGAGCTCCGGTGGCCGCGTCGACATCGACGCCCTGCTCGGCCTCGGCGTCGGCAGCGAGGCCGACATCGAGGCGCGCCGGACCCACCACGACGGCGAGCTCGACCACGACCACGACGATTTCGACACGATCGTCGTGTCGGTGGGCGAGGCGGCC